>JAEDJF010000027.1 GCA_016296485.1 Oscillospiraceae bacterium | reverse complement strand
TAAATGGCGGCGCTTTTCCTTTTATTTTTGTTCCCGCTTCAGTTTTTCCCGGCAGCGCTCGATATTTTCCTCGTATCCCCGGACGGTTTCGCCCTCGGTCATTTTCCAGTCCTCCCGGAGTATCTCTATGACGTTTTCGTAGGCTTTTATTGCGCCCTCATAGTCTCCTTTGAGCATTGAAATCTGTGCGATACTGTCCTCGCCGTCAGTAAAGCGGGGCGGTTTTTGGCGCTTTACTCCCTCTTTGAAAAGCGCTATCGCCTCGTCGTACATAGCCCGGTGGGCGAAGGTGTCTGCCCGGGTAAACCAGGTTACCCAGTTATCCGGGTACTTGTCTGTTATCTCCCGCCAGAGGGTTTCGGCTTCGTCCCGGCGTCCGTCGGCATAGGCTATCCAGCCGAGGTAGAGCGGGTAGTGGTAGGTTTCCTTGATGGAGCGCATTTTTTCAACCACTTTCCTCGCTTCGGCAAGGCGGTGGTCGGCGATAAGATTGTCGGCAAGCCAGAGATAGCCGGCAAAATAGTCCGGGTTCTTCTCAACAAAATTTTTGTAGTAATTTATGAGCTCCGTATGGTTCGCGCAGCACCAGTCGCACTCGGCGCCCCTTTGAGCCTTGCAAAGTATGGAGTGGTTGTCTTTTTTCTCCGGGTCAACCTCCAAAGCGCGCTTCGCGTAGTCCGCCGCCATATCGGCATAGCCCTGGCTGCGCTGGAGCGCAAAATTCGCAAGAAGATTGAGACAGCGACCTTTTATTTCCGGATTTTCAAGACCTTTCGTCAGATAGGACATTGCGTAGTCGAAGTCGCTTCGGCTGAGCATAGTCTCTTTTTCGAGCATATTTTCTATGCGGTTCAAATGGTCGTCGACTGAAAAATCGAAGAGCTCGTCGATTTTCACCCCGAAAATCGACGAAAGCTCCGGGAGAAGGGTTATATCCGGAAAGCCCGCTCCGCTTTCCCACTTTGACACCGCCTGGGGCGTCACGCCGAGAACTTCCGCCAGCTTATCCTGGGTAAGGTTGCAGCGAAGGCGGTTTTCCCGTATCTGTTTTCCCATATTCATAGAGGTTTTCCTCCCTTTCGTTTTGCTTGGTTTTATTTTACTATGGAGCTTTCGATTGTTCAAGCAACGCATTTTTTAGACAAACTCAACTAAAGAAAATTTCCTATCGACAATTTACGCTCTTAATAGTATAATAAAAAAAACAAGTTGTTACTGTCAGAAAAAATTAAGCCTTGCGGGGCTTTATATATCCCACCGAAAGGAGAACTTCAAGCAAAAAATGGCTAAACAGGAAGAAAAGATTTTAAAAGCCAAATCTCCCATTGAAGAAGCGAGCGAAAAAGCGCTGGAATCGGTTGTTGAGCACGAAAAAATACTCGGGGATTTTTCGGAAGCTCTTGCAGGCTGCAGCGGCAAAAACGGAGTAAACCCAGAGCTTAAACAGGCCGTTCAGGAGGACGTTGATTCCGTCCACAGAGCCGTTTCAAACCTTAAACAAGCCTACTTAAAGGCTGCCAAAATCGAGGACGAACTTTCCGCAAGGTACCACGACGTTCAAAAGAATCTCAACAGAAAATGGTACCTTCCGAACCCGCCCTCCAACACGTCCATAGACGCGGCGGAAACGAAAAACAAACACTTTGCCCAGGGGCTCAACCCCTACAAGCTGATGCTCATCATTATCATCGGAAGCTTTGCGGGGGTCGTTGTGGAGCTTCTTTGGTGCCTTGTCAAAAACGGGTACATCGAAAGCCGCTCCGGGCTCGTTTACGGTCCTTTTAACCTCCTTTACGGAATCGGCGCCGCGGCGCTTTCCGTCGCCCTTTACCGCTTCCGCAACAGAGGGTATCTTTACTCCTTCTTCGGCGGAATGATTATCGGGAGCGTCGTCGAATACGTCTGCTCCTGGGCACAGGAGGTTATCCTCGGCTCCCGCTCCTGGGATTACAGCCAAGTGCCCTTCAACATCAACGGACGCATCTGCCTTCTTTACTCCGTTTTTTGGGGCGTGCTCGGCGTGCTTTGGATAAAGGACCTCTATCCGAGAATGTCAAAATGGATACTGAAGCTCCCGAACAAAGCCGGAAAAATTATCACCTGGGTGCTCGTTGTATTTATGATCTATAACTGCGCCGTGTCCGGCGTGGCCGTGCTCCGCTGGTCACAACGGGTGAACGGGAAAGAGGCGTCAAACGGCTTTGAGGAATTTATTGACGAACGCTTCCCGGACGAAAGAATGGAACGGATTTACGCGAATATGGAATTTGGAAATTAAGTGAAAAAATCCTCCCGAAAAGGCGGGAGGATTTTTTAATTTTCGGATACTCAAAGCTTCTTATTTGTTTTATCCATCAGCGACGCGCGGCTGATGCTGTTGAAGCCGAACTTTTCCCTAAGCTTATCAATACTGCTGTCCACGGCGATGTGCTTTTCCGTGGCGGCGTCGCTGAAAAATGAAAGCTGGGACGCTTCGTCGAAGCCCGAAACGGTCACTCCGAGAAGGCGCACGGGCTTTTTGTTCCAGTTTGCTGCGAAAAGCTCCGCCGCGGTTTTATATATTTCCTCCGTCGATTCAAAGGGCGCGGAAAGGGTGCGGCTCCTCGTAACGACTTTGAAATCGTAATATTTTATTTTAACGGTTACGCAGCGTGCCTGTTTTTTCTCTCGCCTTAGGCGATAGCCCACGGAGTCGCTTATAAAAAGAAGCTCGTGGTTTATTTCCTCAAGATTCGTAAGGTCGTGGGAATAGGTGTTTTCGTTGCCTATGCTTTGATTTTCGACGGTGCCGTCCGGCTCGAGCCTTTCGGCTCCCCGACCGTTCGAGGAATCAATGAGGTATTTCGACATTGCTTCGCCGAAGGCGTCAAGAAGGAATTTTTCGTCGGCCTTCGCGAGGTCTCCGATGGTCATTATTCCGAAGGAATTCAGCTTTTCGGCGGTCTTTTTGCCGACGCCGAAAAGCTCCCGCACCGGAAGAGGCCAAAGCTTTTCCGGAACGTCGGCTTCGTAAAGCTCCGTTATTCCCATGGGCTTTTTCATATCGCTCGCCATTTTCGCAAGAAGCTTATTGGTGGAGATTCCCACCGAACAGCCGAGCCCCAGTTCGTCGTGTATTCTCGACTGAATAAGCAGGGCGGCGTGACGGCTGTCGCCGAAAAGGCGCTCCGTCCCGGTCATATCAAGATAGGCTTCGTCGATGGACGCCTGCTCCTTTATGGGCGTAAAATCGTCGAGTATTGCCATCACCTTGCGGCTGTACTGGGAATAAAGCCGGTGGCGGCTGGGAACAAATATAGCGTTTGGGCAAAGGCGAAGAGCTTCGTGGTTCAGCATCGCCGTTTTTACGCCGAACGCCTTTGCTTCGTAGCTCGCGGCGAGGACTATTCCGGTGCGCTCCTTTGGATTTCCGCAGACGATGAGCGGCTTTCCGAGGTAGGCGGGATTTTCCGCCTGTTCGCAGGAGGCGAAAAACGAGTTCATATCAACGTGGAAAATTTTCATTTTTCGCTCCCCTTTCGTTTTAAAAATCAGATAAATTTATCGAGCTCCCGCTCCACGTCGGGCATTTTTTTGACTTTGGGATTCTTAATGAGCCTTCCGTTTGCCATTACCATTTTAACGTTTCGAAGGGCGCAGAGGTTTTCAAGAGGGTTTTTCTCTGTAACAATAAGGTCAGCGCATTTTCCCGCCTCCACCGAGCCGGTAATATCGGATATTCCGGCTATTTCCGCGTTGCGAAGGGTGGCGCTGTAAAGCGCAAAGGAATTGGAAACGCCGCAGAACTTGTGGAAATAGTTGACCTCGCGCCACATATCGTAGTGGGTTATATAGGGACAGCCCGTGTCCGTTCCGAGACCGACGGGGATTCCGTTTTCAAGGCAGGCTTTCGCGCAGGCAATTATCCCCTCGAAAACGACGGTGCCGTTATACTGCTCCATTTCGGAGATTTTGCTTACCTCCCTGTCAAAAAGGGCGAAAGGAAGGGCGGGAGAAAGGGTAGTAATCTGACAGGCGCCGCGCTCCTTAAAGAGCGATATTATATGCTCGTCGGGCTTTGCGCCGTGCTCAATGGAATCGACGCCGTTTTCAAGGGCAACGCGGACGCCCTCGGGGCTTTCAACGTGGGCGGCGACCCTGAATCCGCGCTTATGGGCTTCGTCACAGGCGGCCTTTACGTATTCCGGCGGCATTTTGAGCACGCCGGGCTCTCCCTTTACTTTCGCGTCAAGCACGCCGCCGGTTATCATCAGCTTTATTATATCCGGGTTATCCTCGGCTATTTTCGCAACGTAATTTCTCGCTTCCTCCGGGCTTTCGGCGGCGTAGGCAAGGGAGTACGCCATATGTCCCCCGGGAACGGAAACCGCCATATTTGAAGCAAGGATACGGGGACCTATCGCTTTTCCGCTTTTTATCCGGTCGCGGATTTCGGTGTCGCAGTTTATTACCCCGCCGACGGTGCGAATTGTCGTGACGCCGCTCATAAGCTGGGTTTTGGCGTAGCTTTCGCAGACGGCGCGGACTATCATTCTAAAGAGCGCGTTGCTCGTAAGAATTTTCACGAGCTTCACGGGGTCGCTTTTCTTCTTGCTCGGTTTTCCGCTGGAGGGAAGATGAACGTGCATATTGATAAGCCCGGGCATCAGATATTTGCCCCCAAGGTCGATTATTTCATAACCCGAAAGGTCGGCGGAAGCGGGAACCACCGCTTCTATCTTTTCCCCGTCAACGAGCACCGCGAGCCCGGTTTTCGGCTCCATATCCAAAGTTCCGTCCAAAACTGTTCCGTTTACAAAAGCGTATTTCATTTTTCCGCCCCTTTTTGATTTTATAGAATTATATTACCATATTTAATGTCTGCGGTAAAGCCCGTTTGATTTTTTGATTTACAATAATGCCCCATTGTGCTATACTTGATGGCAGATTTTTCGGTTGAGGATATTTTAATGGAAAACAAACTTTGGACAAAAGATTTTACGATAATCACCCTCGGAAGCGTCGTTTCTATGATCGGAAACGCCCTTGCGAGCTTCGCTATGAGCCTTTTTGTGCTTGACTTCACAGGCTCGACTCTTTACTACTCAATTTATATCTTCCTCTACACTCTTCCGCAGATAGCGGCTCCGGTGATTTCCGGTCCGCTGATGGACCGCTTTTCAAGGAGGAGGACCATTTACTGGCTCGATTTTACCATGACCGCCCTTTATATTTTCCTCGGCGCGATGGTTTATTTTGACGTCCTCAATTTCGGGATTTTCGCGGCGGCGGTTTTCGTCAGCGGAATGATAAGCAGCGTTTATAACGTCGCTTTCCAGAGCTTTTTCCCGATGCTCATAAGCGAGGGCAACTACACGAAAGCCTATTCCATTTCGAGCGCCCTTGAAACGCTGACTTTCGTTATGATACCCGTTTCCGCCTTCGTTTACAACACCGTCGGTCTCTGTCCCCTGCTCATTGCGAACGCCCTTTGCTTCCTTGCGGCGGCGCTTTTTGAAATGAGGATAAGCGACGTTGAGGGGAAAAACGTCCTCGAAAAGCCCGCCGAGTACGGCGGAGGGCAGTACATCAAGGATATGCGCGAGGGGGGTCGCTACCTCTTTTCCGAAAAAGGGCTTCTTGCGATTACGCTTTATTTCACCGTCATCTCCTTTTCCGGCGGCGCTTCGCAGGTAATCACCCTTCCCTGGTTCCGTGGGAACTTTGAAAACGGCGAATACATTTACACCTCCGTCTGGGCGTTTATGGTAATCGGGCGGGTGCTCGGCGGAATGCTCCATTACAAGATAAAGCTCCCGACAGACAAAAAATACGCCATTGCCCTTTTCGTTTACGTCTCGATAGCGCTGCTCGAAGGATTTTACCTTTATACTCCCATTATCGTGATGCAGGGAGCCTGTTTCCTCAACGGGCTTTTGAGCGTAACGTCCTATAACATCAGGATTTCCGCCACCCAGTCCTACGTTCCCAACGAGCGCAAGGGACGCTATAACGGCACCTTTATGATGCTCAACACTGTTGGAGCCCTCCTCGGTCAGCTCCTTGCGGGAGCGCTTTCGGAGTTCCTTCCCACAAGAATGGTGCTCACCTGTTTTATGGCGTTCAGCGCCGTTTCCGCCCTCGTTATCATCGGCGGGAACAAAAAGCACGTCGTACCGATTTATAACCGCCAGGCTTAAAACGAAACGAAAAAAAGCGCGCCCCGCAGGGCGCGCTTTTTCACTTTAAATATCAGCCCACGAGGGACTCCATTTCGTCGAGGAGCTCATCGAAGAGCTTGAGGGCGGAGTTGATGGGGTCGGGGGTGCTCATATCAACGCCGGCAATTTTAAGAAGGGAAATCGGGTCGGTGCTGGAGCCGCCGGAAAGGAATTTCTTATAGTCGGCGACGGCGGGCTCGCCCTCCGCAAGGATGCGGTTCGCAATGGCGACGGCGGCGGAGAAGCCGGTGGCGTACTGGAACACGTAGTAGTTATAGAAGAAGTGCGGGATTCTTGCCCATTCAAGAGCGATTCCGTCGTCAGAAATCATATCCGGTCCGAAATAGAGCTTATTGAGCTCGTGATATTTCGCGGAAAGGGCGTCGGCGGTAAGGGATTCGCCGTTTTCCGCCATTCTGCCCATTTCAAGTTCGAACTCAGCGAACATGGTCTGACGGTAAATGGTGCCCTTGAACTGGTCGAGGAAGTGGTTGATAAGATATGCACGCTGGCGTTTATCGGTGGTTTTCTTGAGAAGGTGACGCATAAGGAGCACCTCGTTGCAGGTGGAGGCGACCTCCGCTACGAAAATCACGTAGCCGCTGGTGGAAACGGGCTGGTACTTGCAGCTATGGTAGCTGTGGAGAGCGTGACCCATCTCGTGAGCAAGGGTAAACTGGCTGTCAAGGTTGTCCTTGTGGTTAAGAAGGACGTAGGGGTGCGGCCAGCTGTTGCCGGAGGAATAGGCTCCGCCGCGTTTGCCTTCGTTTTCGTAAACGTCTATCCAGCGGTTTTCAAAGCCCTCTTTGAGAAGTGCAACGTAGTCGTCGCCGAGGACGTGGAGCGCCTCGAGGACGGTCTCCTTCGCCTGTTCAAATGGAATTTCCTCGGCGGCGTCGGCAACGATGGGAGTATATACGTCGTACATATGGAGCTCATCTACGCCGAGCATTTTCTTACGGAGAGCGACGTAGCGGTACATTTTATCGAGGTTAGCGTGAACGGCTTCGATGAGGTTGGTGTAAACCTCGGTGGGCACCTCGGTTCTGTCGAGAGAGGCGGCAAGAGTGCTCGGATATTTGCGGGTTTCCGCAAAGAAGCGAAGCTGTTTGAACTGCGCGTCAAGGGTCGCGGCGACGGTGTTCTTGAACTCGCCGAGGCGGTTATAATAGGTTTCAAAAACCTGTTTTCTGAACTCCTGGTCCGGGCTTTCAAGAAGCGGAACGAAAGAACCGCCGGTAAGAGGATAGGTATTGCCCTCTTTGTCGGTGACGCTCGGGAACTTGAGGTCGGCGTTTTCAAAGGTGCTGGAAATGGTCTGGGGCGCTTCGGACATTTCTCCCGCGGCGGAAAGGATTGCTTCGCACTCGGGAGAGAGAATGTGTTCGGCGCGGCGGCGTACGCTGTAGATGCTGCGGCGGTAGGTCTCGAGCTCCGGCTCCTCCTCATAGAACCTGTTGAGAGTTTCCTCGGGGATAGCCATAATTTCGGGGGAAGCGTAAGCGCCTGCGCTGGAAATTGCGACGATAACGCTCATTGCTTTGCCGCGAAAATCCTGATAGGTGCTGTTGGCGGTGTCCTGGTCACATTTGCAGCTGGCGTAGCCGTAGAGCATCTCAAGGCGGACGTTGAGCTCGTCGTCCTCTTTAAAGAACTCAAGAAGGTTTGCAGCGCTTTCGCCGAGCTTGCCGCGGAAAGCGGCAACTTTTTCGGGGAGCTCTTTGAGTGCCTCGTATTCGGCGAGCCAGGCTTCGTCGCTTTCAAATATGTCCTTGAGGTTCCAGGTGAACTCCTCCGGAACTTCGCTTCGTTTTAAGATTTCCTTTGCCATATACAAAAACCTCCGTAAAGATATTTTAGCTTTGGGCGGGTAACATATTGTTTTAATTATACTACATAAAAAAGGATATTGCAAAACTATTTCGCTTTTTATTTCCCGTAATCGTCCACGAGCTTTTGTATCCCGGCGGGGGTTTTCAAAAGGCTCCTGTCTATGCGGGTGGGCTGGAGATAGACACCCCCGTCCTCAAGGGCTGAAAAGAGCTCTATCATCGCGTAGGAGTCCAAAAGCCCGGACTCGATAAGCTCACAGTCGGGCTCATAAACGAGTTCATCCTCACAGATTTCATACAGCAAATCGGAAACGTTTATCATAATTCATCAAGCAGCTTTCTGTCAATTTTTCCGTTCTTATTTACCGGAAGTTTTTCCAATACTTCTATTACTTTCGGTATCATATAGTCCGGGAGAAGGTTTTTAAGCCCGGATTTTACGCCTTCCTTGTCGAAGCCCGACTCCAAAGCGACGAAAGCCTTTATCATTTTTACGCTTCCGCCGGGGTTTCTTTTCGCCGCCGCGGCGCTCTCCCGAACGCCGGGAAGCGAATTCAGGGCGCTTTCGATTTCTCCGAGCTCGATTCGGTAGCCTTTATATTTAATTTGGCTGTCCTTTCTCCCGGAACAGTAAATTTTTCCGTCCTCAATATAGCCGAGGTCTCCGGTTCTGAAACAGTTTTCGCCGTTTTCTTTAAAGCAGTTTTCGGAGGCGCAGCCTTGGTAACCGGAAAACACGCTTTTTCCTTTAAGGATAATTTCTCCCTCTTCTATTTCTATTTTCACGGCGGAGGTTTCCGGGCGACCGACCGGAAGAATATCCTCCGTTTTGACCATTTCCGAAGTTATGAGCACCGCCGAAACGGCGCAGGTTGCTTCCGTCGGTCCGTAGGCGTTGATTATTTTCAAATCCGGGAACCTTTCAAAAAGCTTTGCCGCCGTCGCCTTTTCAAGGCGCTCGCCGCAGAAAAATATGCAGCGAAGGTCGGGAAAATTCCCGGCGGAAAAATCCCTGTCAAGAAGGCAAAGCCTTGCGAAGGTCGGAGTCATAACGGCTATATTTACGCGGTTTTTGAGCATTGTTTCAAAAACCGCGCTGCAGTTTTCCGCGTTTTCCCGCTCAAGCGAAACGAGGGTATGACCGCCGAAAAAGGAATAATATATCGCGGCTACGCTGAGGTCGAAGCTAAACGAAGCGGTATTTAATACTACGGCATTTTCGTACTCCGAAAGCGGTTCGACGGTTTTTATCCAGTCTATAAAGTTTTCGAGATTTGCCCTTGAAATGGGAACGCCTTTGGGTTCGCCGGTGCTTCCGGAGGTGAAAATTACGTACGCGGTATCGCTTGAGCACGACTCTTCCGGCAGGTGCTCATATTTTTTCAGCCCGTCGAGCGTCAGGCACTCTGTTTTTGTTTCGGGCTCTGTTTCGCCGCTTTTGAGCACCAGCGAGCACGAAGCGGAGTTCATAATTTTTTGAAGCCTTTGTTCCGGCGTGCTCACGCTCACCGGGACGTAGGGGCGACCCGCCAGAAGGCAGGCAAAAATCGAAACGAGAGGCTCTGTTTTACTTTCGCCGTAGATAACCACGGGTGCTGTCCCCTGTTTTTTCAAAAGAGACGCGGCGGTTTCGGCTTTTTTCAAAAGCTCGGCGTAAGTAATCTTTTCGCCGCCGGATATATAGGCAATTTTTTCGCCGTTTTGGGCGGCGATTTTTTTGATTCCTAACAAACTATCAGTCTTCCCTTATCTGTTCTTTCGGAATGAGCGCAGAGTCGTACATTACAAGAGAATGGTTATCCAAAATAAGTTCCTTTCGGATTTCCTCTCCGGAGGCGCGGTCTATTACAAGGCGGTACACCTGCGAAATGCGGTAATACTTTTCGCCCTCTTTTCGGAAGTGGTGATTTTCCTCCACAAGTTTATAGCGGTAGGGGTACTCGCGCTCGCTTCGTAGCTCGCCGCAAAGCTCGCCGTTTTCCGTCCAAACGACTATCTGTACCGGCTGGTCGGTATTGTTTTTAAAACGGTAATCAACATAGTTATTGAGGACTGAGGTTCCGGTGCCGAAAGGCACCCGGCGCCTTTCGTCCGGGAAAAGCGCGTCAGAATGATGGTGTAGCTCGGTCACTGTCATGGGGCTGCTGAGCACAAGCCAGTGTATCATATTTGCCATCTGGCAAAGACCGCCGCCGATTCCGGAGCCGAGCTTTCCGCCGCGTTTTATTATAAGACCCTCTTTATATCCCTCTTTTGCGGTGGTCTTTCCGACGGTGCGCCAAAAAGAGAAGGTTTCGCCGGGGTTTACAACTGTCCCGTTTATCCTGGCGCAGGCAAGCTCGATATTCGTCACCTTGTTTTCCTGGAGCGAAAGGTCAACCCCCGCAAGACGGCGCACAAGAATTGAGCTGTGTCCCTTTACGATATTCGGCAAAAGCGTATCGCTCCTTGTTTTTGCGATTTTTTCTTTGCTGAAAAAATCCTTTATGTATCTTCGCAAGGTTTCTTTTGCCACGGAAATTTTATAGCAGGTGGGGCTTATATCACAAAAGAGTTTTCTTCCCAAGGCGCTCTCTCCTCTCCATTTGTAAAATCTTTACTGTTTCAATCATATCACAAAGAGTTCACATTGTCGATAGGCAGCACGATTCGGAATAAAATATACCCGCCCGTTTAAAGCGGGCGGGTTAGATTATTATTTCATCGCGTTATAAAATTTCACGTTTTTTATAATAAGGTCGGATTTCCACTGATTTTTGCTTATATGCCACTGTTCCGGATAGCTTTCCCATTCCCAGGTGATGTTCCAGCTTCCGTCAGCTTCCTGCGTTTTCGAAATAAATTCCCGCTCAAAGTCGCAGATTTCTTTATTTCCGGAGTAAAAAACGCTCTCTTTTGAGTTTATGAATAAGGACGGCTTGCAGACGTATTCCGAAGACCAAAGGGAGGTGTCCTTCGTTAATACGAAATCTATCTGTTCCTTGAGGATTTTTTCAAACTCGTCCATATCAATGCCGGCGCTTTGTCCGCATTCCCGCAGGTATTCAAAAAGCTCAACGAAGCAGGAAACCGTGTGCATTGATTCCAGCGGGTAATTGGATTTTAGAAAAGCATATGCCTCTTTCGCCAAGCGGACGGCGAGGGCGTAAAGGTCGCTGTCCCGGTCCGCGTATTTTATGATAAATCCGACAAAGCAAGCGGTGGGGTTATACGAAAGCTCCTGCTCCGGGTCATAGTTCCACCAGGGCGCGTGGGGATAGTCATTGTTAGTAGGTACCGTATTAAGCCACATATGACCGTCAAAATCCGCCCCGGAGCCCAGATATTTAAGTATCTCTTTAATAATCGGGTGGTCCTCGTCGTTAAGCCCCGTTTCCTTTATTATTTCGGTTGCGACCCAGGTCTGGACCGGAGATGAGTTCGGATTGAGGCAGTCCGGTTCAAGCCCGCCGCCGAAGCCACCGTCCTCATTTTGATACTCCGAAAGAATATCAAGGACGTTTTCCCGGCTTCCGTTTTCAAAAAGGAAGCGCCACCTTGCAAAGTCAAGGGGTCTTGCGTTAAGATATATAAATTTTCTTGCGCTTTCAATATTCATAGCTGCCTCCGGCTAAAAATGCGGTGTTCTTCTACCACATTTTACAGCCGCTTTTTTGCCGTGTCAACGATTTTATAAAATTAAGAGGGCGGCTCCGATGAGCCGCCCTCTTGATTTCAGTTCTTTTCGACCGGGCGCACGGCAAGAAGCTCGATATATCCCCTCTCGCCCAAGGGCTCAAGCTGGATTCTCGGGTTTTCGTCATCCCACCGATACCCGATCAAAGACGGGTCATACTTTTCGATGGCGCGCTGCACTGCGTTTATGGCTTCGCAGTAGTTTTCCTCAAGGAAGGGTTCGCCCTGGAACATAAGATACTCCGCGGCGGGCAGCGTAATCTCGTCGAAGCCCTCGGGGATTTCGCCGTCATAGTCCGGCTTTGCCTCAACTCCCTGTACGTAGGTGGAGGTTCCGGGCTTTTTGTATTTTTCCGGCAGCCAGAGACAAACCGGCTCGCCGCAAAGGGAGTCCATACTTACGAGGGTTCCCCAGATGTCGCAGCCCACCTCGCTGCAGTAATCGAAATAATCCTCGGCGGAAACGCCCCGTTTAATAATTACCTTTCTTTCGGGTTTTCGGATAAGCTGGACAAATACGCTCTGTACGTTTTCCATATCAAAGTTCTCCTTTCTCAGTTCGCGGAATTTTACTCCGTAGGGGATAAAAAGAGGAATCGCAGATTTTGTCTTTACGTACTCGCCGGGGTTACAGCCGAACTCCCGCAAAAACGCCCGCTGGTAACCGTCAACGCTCGAGAAGCCGGAATCGTAAGCGACGTCGATTATATGGCAGGACTCGTTTTTGAGCCGCATAGCGGATTTCGAGAGGCGGAACCGGCGGATATATTCCGCAGGAGCAAGCCCGGTGTACTGTCTGAAAAGGCGATGAGAATGCCAGGGGGAAAACAGCGAAACCCGGGAAAGATCCGCAAGAGTTATTTCACTTTCGAGGTTTTCGGAGATGTAATCCTGCATTCTCTGTACCGCAAGAATCTGTTCTTTCAATCTTTTCACCACCTTACGAGCTGAATTATACCACTTCGAAAAAAGGTGTTCTCGACTTTCTTTGCTGATTTTCAGGCGGCGCCGTATGTCCACTCGACGGTGTAGCCGCCGATGAAGCCGAAGGCTTCGATAAAGATAACGTAATCTCCCGCTTCGGACGCGGTCACAGAAAAGCTCGAACTCGGAAGGTCCTTTCCGACGTACAGCGTTTTTTCGCCGTCGGCGCTTTCGATTTTAAGGTCAAGAGTACCTCCGGCTTTTTTAACCGTTACAAAAACCTCGCAGCTTTGCCCCTCCTCCACGCTGAAGCTTCGCTGTTCCGTTCCGCTTCGCACCGTAAGCGAGGTGCCGTCCTTTGTTTTTATTACGTCTACGGTCATTTCCGGCGATTTCGCACAGGACACAAAAATCACCGCGGCAATCAGGGCGAGCGCCGCGGCGAACAGAAGTTTTTTCATTTCGTATCGCTCCTTTTATTTTTCTTTGCGGCGACGTTTTTGCAGCTTACTAAAATATGGCATGGAGCGAAAATCAGCGCCGAAACAATAAGAAAAATCGAGCGGAGCATTATCCCGCTGAAAAGGAACAGCGCGGAGGGCAAAACCGAAAGAGCCACGGCTTTGAACATACTGTCCTTCTTAAAGCAAATAGCCCAGACGGCGCAGTAAAGGAGCGTTAAAGCGCAGTCCACGATCAAATAGAGGGCGAAAGCCTCGTCCGAAACGAAGCCGAACCAGGTTCCGGGGATATTTATCACCATAAACCCGAAACAGCAAAAACGCCCGATTTGCTCAAGGGTTTCGACGGTTTTATTTTCCCAGAGGTTTTCAAAGCCGTCCTTACGTTTTGCCGCAAATATTATATTCGGTATTATTATTACGGTCATAAAAACGAGCCCGAAAATATTTATCCATTCCATTTTCTAAAATTCCTTTTTAAATTTTCAGCCGAATTTCATCGGAGCGTAACGTATTCCGCTCTCGACTTGCTCGGCGCCCGTCGGCTCAAAGCCGAGCTTTCGGTAAATTTCTACGGCGTAGGGCGAGGAATTTACGGTAAACTCCTTGCGCTCATAATCAAGGCACATTGTTTCAAAAAGAGCCCGCCCGACGCCCTTTCGCTGGTACTCGGCTTTCACGAAGAAATATCCGATATGCTGCGGCTTTCGGACCGCAAGAACGCCAATAAGCTCCCCCGCCGAAAAAGCGCCGTAAAAAGCCATGGCTTTGTTGCGCTCGCCGTCGTCAAGAGCCGCGCGAAACGCCCGGACGCCCTCTTTTGAATATTCCGGCGCTTCAAACTCCGAAAATACCTCCCAAATCAAAGCGACGGCTTCGGGAAGCTCATCGGGCGAAAGGCGTTTAACTTTAAAATTCAGTTTATTCGGGTAAAGAGTCATATCCGTCACCTTTTTGTTTTGTTCCTGCGGAACACCAGCGTTTTTCTTTCCGGCTCATACTCTTTCGAGCTTAAATGTATAATCAGTTCCTCCGCCGAAGCGGCGCCCGCAACGGCGCAGACTGCTACGCAAAGAGGGAGATAAAACGGCAAAAGAATAAAATACGGGACGGAGAAAACCGCAAGACCCGTAGCTTTATTCATATAGGTATGGAGCGACGCAAAGCGGCGGTATTTCACCGCCGCGACAATATATGACGCCAGCCTTAGAGCAAGCACCGCAAAGATGGCGCACCATATTCCCGCCGTGAGCCTTTCGATAAAGGTCGGAATAAGTTTAAACAGCATCACCGCATAGAAAAGAAGGTCGGCTACGCTGTCGAGCTTTGAGCCGAGCTCGCTTTCGGTCTTGAACTTTCTTGCAATAAAGCCGTCGGCGACGTCGCTTACGCCGCATAGCGTATACACGGCGTAAAACGCCGGAGAAAATGAAGCGGTGAATATTAACAGCACCGCTCCAGCTATACGGAAAGCAGTGATGCAGTTCGGAAGATTTTTATTGTTCATTCGAGCACCTTTCTCTTGAGCTTTACGTTACGTTTGAAACAGTTTTATTTTATCCCTAACCGGCACTGGATCCCGTCTCTCAAAACGGACTTGTCATTGCACTCGTAGGGAATATCCTTTTCATAGCAAAAGCCGAGCTTTCGCATTACGTTTCCGGAGGCGGGGTTCTCTTTCGCGTATCTTCCGACAATTTCGGAAATTTTAAGGGTATCTTTCGCAAAAGAAATAATCTCCGCCGCGGCTTCCGTCGCGTAGCCAAAGCCCCAATATTTCCTTCCGAGGTTGTAGCCGATTTCCCAGCATTCCACTTCCGGCTCATAATATATCAGCGCCGTTCCGATAAGTTCGCCCGTATTTTTGAGTTCGATGGCGAAGCGGTACCAGTCGTCCTTCGCAATCTGACCGATTTCAAAGGAGAGCCATTCCTTCGTTTTTTCAATGTCGTTATGACTCGTCCAAAACATATATTTCGCGACCTCAGGGTCGCTCTCCCAACATTCAAAGACGCTCCTTGCGTCCTCTGTGGAAAAAGGGCGCAGGAGCAGTCTTTTTGTTTCCAAAACCGGCGTATTCATTTTGTTTTCCTCGGTTTCGGAGCTGGGGGTTCGCAATATATTTTTTCGACAAGCGAGCGCAAAAGCTCGCCGTCGTCCACGTTTTCCACAAGGAGCATATCCTTCGCGCCGGCATAGGGAGGCTCAAGCGGTGCGTTCGGCAGCATTTTGAGCGCCGCCGGAACGGGATTTACCAGAAGGCGGTTGTCGCAAATTTCAAAGGCGATTTTCCCCTTATAGTAGATTATGTATTCCCCCATCATCGGTCTGTAAGATATTTCGGAGAGGGGCGAAAGCTGGTCCAAAATATAATTGAGATACTCTTTGCTGCTCGGCATATTTTTCCCTCCTGATAGTTTTTACTTTCAGTCTCTGACTTTAGGAAGGCACTTTTTCACAAATTCAGCGGGCACATCCATACGTCTTGCGGTCTGTTCCACTGTGAGCCCGCTTTCGATAAAACGAAGGCATACGGATTTTATATTTTCGCCCACCTCGATTATATGGCAGTCCGGGTCGTAAAAACGCACGACGCGCTGACCCCAGGGGTGCTCTTTTACCGGGTGGACGTAGTGAATATCGAGGTTTTTCAGTTTTTCTACGAAGGAGCCGAAATCGTCCTCCTCAAAATAGACCTCGCTCACGTTTCCGCACCAACCGAGCTCACCGGGAGTTTTTTCAATAAACTCCGCCCAAGTGTCTGCCGTTTGCAGGCAAAGACCGCCGGAAAGAGTAACGTTTGCGCCGAAGTCCGCAATCTTGTGAAGCCCAAGGGTATCTTTGTAAAACGCAACCGACTTTTCCATATCCGTAACGGCAAGCAGAGTATTTTTCAGTTTCATCTCATTTACCTTCTATTTTTGTTTTGAACCCCAAACAACGTTTATGAGCACGTATGCTCCGATGAGCACCGCCACTGCTCCGATGAGCACGGCGTACATAGTGCTCATTTCCACCTTGTTGTCAAAGAAATAGAGATTGCAGTCAACGGAGTCCTTAATGGCTTCCACCACTTCCTGCGGGAAGCCCTGGCTTTCCATTTCCTCGAACACGCCGCGGAGAGTGTGGTTACGAAGGAGCGAAGTGCCGTAGGTGCCCGGGAGGAAGGAAACCACCTTCTGCACTCCCTCGGAGAACTGGGAAATGGGCATATACGCGCCGCAGATGAAGCCGTAGCCGGCGCTGACGATAGTGCCGACGGCGGTTCCCTGACCGTTGGTGGAGAGAGGAAAGTTGACGCAGGAGGACAGAGCGGTTCCGAACATAACGAGCAGGAACACGTCAAGGAAAATACAGAGAACATCGGAAGCGGTGAGATACCAGCCGACGTTTGCCATATACGCAAGGCAGACGCCCGTCGCCACGAAACAGACCAGAAGGGTCGAAACCAAGGTCGCCGCGTAGTAGCCGAGGGCGATAGTCCCGTTCCCCACCGGTGAAATCATAATATCGTGTCTTGCGCCGCTTATTTTGTCCTGCACCATCAGAAGATTTGAGCAAAAAGCTACGGTAACGCAGCTCACAGCCAGCAGAGAGGACACGAGTTCGCCGCCGACGCAGCCGCCGATCAGTTTATCCGGCACGGTGGTGCCGAAGGCTTCAAGGGCGGAGCGAAAGCTCTCCTCATAGACGTTGCTCAAAAAGGTGCCGTAGAGCACCAAAAGAATCAAGGGAGTGATAAGGGAGGTGAAAAACATTCCTTTATCCTTAAAAAACAGCTTTGTGTTGCGCTTTACAAGCGCCGCGAGTTTAGTCATTTTTCAGCACCTCCCGTAAGTTTTTTCCCGGTCACCGCAAGGAAAACGTCGTCCATTTTGCCTTTCGTTATCTCGTA
>JAEDJF010000124.1 GCA_016296485.1 Oscillospiraceae bacterium | reverse complement strand
GTCTCGGGCGAGCCCACCGAGGCGGCGCTTCTGAAAATGGTTTCGGACTGCGGCGCCCTCCCGGAGATAAACGCCCTCTCCCTCAAAAGGGTCGGCGAAATTCCCTTTGATTCCGCCCGAAAGCTGATGTCCGTCGCCGCCCTCGCCCCAGGCGGCAAGGGCTACACCTTTACAAAAGGCGCCCCGGACGTGCTCCTTCCCCTCTGCAAAAACCGCCTGGTTGACGGCGCGCCCCAGCCCCTGACCGCCGCCGACCTTGCCGCATATAGGCGGCAGCTTTCGGAAATGGCAGGCTCCGCCCTTCGGGTGCTCGCCCTCGCCTGTAAAGAGACGGGCGGCGGCTCGAAAATAACCGAGGAAGGGCTCACTTTCCTCGGCTTTTGCGGAATGATTGACCCGCCCCGAAGGGGCGCCCGGGAGTCCGTGCTCAAATGTAAGCGGGCGGGAATCCGCACCGTGATGATAACCGGGGACCACCCGGAAACCGCCCTTGCAATAGCGAAGCAGCTCGGCATCGCTTCGCAAAAATCAGAGCTCTGCACCGGGGCGCAGCTCGATTCCCTCTCCGAAACGGAGTTTTCAAGGGTGGTTGAGCACGCCTCCGTCTTTGCCCGGGTGAGCCCAGCTCATAAGCTCAAAATCGTCCGCGCCCTCAAGAAAAACGGGCACATAGTCGCCATGACCGGCGACGGCGTCAACGACGCCCCCGCCGTAAAAGAGGCGGATATCGGCGTATCCATGGGCAAAAACGGCACCGACGTCACCCGGGAAGCCAGCGGCATAGTCCTCCTTGACGACGACTTTTCGACCCTCGTCTCCGCCGTGGAGGAGGGGCGGATTATCTACCAGAATATCCGCAAATTCATCCGCTACCTCCTCGCCTGCAACATCGGCGAAGTGGTGACGATGTTCTTTGGGATGCTCATGGGAATGCCCGTGGTGCTCCTTCCGATTCAAATTCTTATGGTGAATCTCGTGACCGACGGAATCCCCGCCATCGCTCTCGGTTTCGACCCGCCCCAGGACGACGTGATGTCCCTTCGCCCCCGAAAACGGGACGAATCGGTCTTTTCCGGCGGTCTCGCCGCAACAATAATTATCCGTGGGCTGCTCCTTGGACTTTCGGTGCTCATGGCATTCACCACCGTGCTCGGCTTCACGAAAAGCATCGAGTCCGCCCGGACCGCCGCCTTCGCGACCCTCGTTTTCACCCAGCTGGTACACGTTTTCGAGTGCAAGAGCGAGGACCGTTCCCTCTTTACAATCAATATTCTGAACAACGTGAAGCTGATTCTTGCGGGGCTTTCGTCGGTTCTGATAGTGCTGCTCACGATTTACGTCCCCTCCCTCCGCCCGATTTTCAGCACCGTTGCCCTCGGCGGGCGTGAACTGCTCACGGTGCTCACGGCGACTCTCGCGGTACCTCTCGTGTCCTCGGTGATAATGTTCGTCCGCCACGGAAGGTAATCTCCCCTTAAAAAACAGCAAAATCGGTCCCACCCCCTTGACTTTTCCAAAGTTTAGCTATATACTGAAGCTAAAGTAACGAAGGGGAGATGGTTCCGATGTACGATGAAATAAAGAAACTTGCCGAGACTATCGGGTTCGAAAAGTGCGGCGAAACCAAAGGGAGGCTTATCCCCTGCGACACGAGTCTGCGCCGCTTCTGCGAACAGAATGTCTGCGGCAAGTATAAAAGCTGCTATATGTGCCCTCCGGCGGAAGGTTCCGCCGAAACCCTTGTGGCGAAACTCCACAACTGTAAAGACGTGCTTGTTTTTACCCGGGAGTACCCCTGTGAAGATATGAGTAATTACCTGTCGGTACAAATCGCGCATGAGCGCCGGAGCCAGATGCTCTGGAAATCTATGCAGAAGCTCGGCTACACCAAAGAAAATTCGAGGGTGCTCACCGTCGGCGGCTGCCACCTCTGTGAAAAATGCGGAATCCTTACGGGTGAACCCTGCCGCCACCCGGATACCGCCTGTCCTTCCGTAAGCGGCTATTGTATCGAGGTCGGAAAGCTCGCCGAAAGCCTGGGTCTTTCAATGACCGGAGAGAACGGCGGAATCGTATTTTTCTGCCTCGTTCTCCTTAAATAATACATAAAACTGAATATTAAAACGGGGCGCTCCGTTCGGGAGCGCCCCGTTTTTTTCTCTACTTTCCATAGGTTGCGCTTTTCACCCGGCGGTGTTATGCTTAATGCATTGAAAGGAGGAATTAAAATGTCCTATATCTCCGCTTCTGCGATAAAATCCCTTCGCGAAGCCAAAAAACTCACCCAGCGGGAGCTCGCCGAAATTCTTTCCGTAAGCGACAAGACCGTGTCGAAATGGGAAACGGGTCGGGGTCTCCCGGATATTTCCCTTCTGGAGCCCCTTTCTGCGGCTCTCGAAATCTCCGTGGCGGAGCTTTTTTCCGGCGTCGCCGTCAAAAATCTTAACCGCTGCGCAAATATGAAAAAGTGCGTTTTCTACGTCTGCCCCATTTGCGGAAATATTATAAATTCCGTCGGAGAAATTTCCGTTTGCTGCTGCGGAGCGGAGCTCCCGCCCCTTTCTCCGGAGGAGCCCGACCCCGAGCACGAAATAACCGTCACCGAAAGCGACGGCGAAATCTTCGTCACCCTTTCGCACCCGATGACGAAAACCCACTATATCTCGTTTATCGCCTACGTGACGGATTCCCGTGCGGAGCTTTACAAGCTCTATCCCGAGCAAAGCGCCGAGGCGCGCTTCGCCCGCCGCGGTCGCGGCCGCCTCCTAGCCTTCTGCAATAAGCACGGGCTTTTTGAAATAAGGTTATAGAAATTGGAAAAAGCTTAAAATTAATTTTGCTCTTGACTTTATGAAATTTTGTTATACAATTAAATTACCATAAAGAGTGCGCGAGAGACAAGCTCTTTGACCGCACAGCAACCTGCCCCAAGCGGTAAGGTGCTAATGCTTGACCGATGGAACCCTAAAAATTTATCCCATCGGTATCGATGGGATTTTTTTGCGCCTTTATGGAATAATAATTTAGGAGCAAAAAAATGATTATTGAAAAACTTCTTGAAAGATATGCTACATTTTGGATTTTAGTCGATAAAGATGACGAAAATGAACTTAGGCGGCTTATAAAAGCCACCGGCTTCAAACTTGATTATTCGCCATATCCCGCAATTCGTCTTTGCCAAAATCGGACTTTTAAACATAATAACAATAACTTACCGCTCGGAAAAATTCTACACAACAACGATTTATATAAAAAATATATCGGGAACATTCCCCGTTTTTATTCAAGCGAAATCCTTGCAGCGGAGCGGAAA
>JAEDJF010000026.1 GCA_016296485.1 Oscillospiraceae bacterium | reverse complement strand
CGCATCGGGCGGTCAACAACGCGGCTGTCGAGGATTGCTCTGTCGGTGGGGCGACCCTCTCTTCTCGGGAAGGAGCCGGGAATCTTGCCGACGGAATAGAGCTTCTCGTCGAAGTCAACGGAGAGAGGGAAATAGTCGATGCCCTCTCTGGGGGTCTTGCTGGCGGTGACGTTGCAAAGAACGGCGGTCTCGCCGTATCTTACCATGATGGAAGCGTTGGCAAGGCAGCACATCTTGCCGGTTTCGAAGCTGATTTTTCTTCCGGCAAACTCGGTTTCAAAAACCCTGTAGTTTTCAAACATAAAATTTTACCTCCGTTTAAATTTTTGCGCGGAGCAAAAACAAAGCAAAGGCGGGAATAAACAATAAATCCAAAAGCCGAGGGTTCGGCTCCTCGATTAACTGCTTATTTCCGACGTCTGCCGTTTTTGCCGCACTGTTATTATTGGCTTATAAACTCAATAAAGTCAGGCGGAAAGAAATTTTCCGCCTGACTTTAAAATTGACAGAATTATTTGCGGATGCCGAGTTTCTCGACGATTGCGCGGTATCTCTCGATGTCTTTTTTCTTGAGGTAGTTGAGAAGGTTTCTTCTCTGACCAACCATTTTGAAAAGGCCGCGGCGGGAGTGGTTGTCTTTCTTGTGCACTTTGAGATGCTCGGTAAGGTCGGCAATTCTCTTGGTAAGAACAGCAATCTGAACCTCGGGGGAACCGGTGTCGGTCTCATGGAGGCGGTTAGCTTCGATTACTGCGGTTTTTTCTTCTTGTCTCATCATAATTCATTTCACCTCATTTAAAAATTTGGCTCGTTCACAGGAAAGGGCGACTTCCTGAGGCAACACGCAACCGGATGCTCTCGCATTCTGCGTACAAACCCTTTTCCGAGAAGGAGTTATACAGTCTGACCCATAGTCAGCCTTAAGATTATATCATAACGCAGGGCGCTTGTAAAGGGGGTTAGGGAGAAAATTTTTCCTTCCCGCGCCGCAAATTTTTCGGCATTACTGTCACTTGCTTCATTAACTGTATTTAACATAATATTAGTGTGCAGAATTTCCCAATTTATTGCAGGGCTTTGGGAAATTCTTTTAACCGGCGCTTCGCGCAAAAAGGGCGGCCAAGAGACCGCCCCTTTTTTATAAATACAGTTTATATTCCAAGGATTTCCGCCGTCTCCGCGCCGTGGTCGCGTATCCACTGGGCGGCGCCGGCTTCGGCGTTGGCGCGGTCGAAGGCGATGCGCTCAAAGAGCGCCTCCCGGCTGTCGAAAACCATTTCCTCCCGCACGAAGCCGAGGAGAAAAACGAGGACGGTCTTTCCGTAAAGGTCCTCGGAAAGACCGATGACGTTCGTTTCCGCCCCGGGAACTTTTCCGTCGGAAACGGTGGGCTTGACGCCGACGTTGGTCACCGCCGGGTAATATTTCCCGTCGATATAGGCGGCGGAAACGTAAACGCCGAACTTCGGAATTATGTACCCCTCGTCAAAATGCTGGTTCATTGTGGGAAGGTCGAACTCCCGCCCCAGGTGTTTCCCGCCGACGATTTCCTTTTCGATACAGAAGGGGTAGCCCGCAAGGCGGGAAACCTCCGCCATATCGCCGCGCTCGGCGGCGGCGCGGATTCGGGTGGAGCTTATCTCCTCGCCGCCGTCGAAAACCTTTTCAACAAGGCGGCACTCGATTCCGTATTTTTCGCAGAACTCGGTCATCTCTTTTGCGCCGCAGGAGGCGCGGCTCCCGAAACGGAAATCCGTTCCGCAGACGACTTTTTTACAGCGAAGGTGCTCAATGAGCACCTTTCTGAAAAATTCCTCGCCGGAAAGGTCCTTCATCTCGGCGAAATCCGGGGCGTAAACGTGGGCTATCCCGCACTTTTTCATTATCCCGTATTTCAGCCTCGGCGGCTCAAGGCGCTTCGCTCCGCTTTTCCCCGTGGGCATGCTCTTTTCGGAAAAGGTAAAGACCCAGGGCTCAAGCTCGCCGCTTGAGACCGCCTCCTTGAGCACCGCCCGGTGCCCCCTGTGGACCCCGTCAAAGACCCCCAGCGCCACCGCCGTCGGTCTTTCGGGAATTTTGTCTGTCACAAAATCGCTTTGCATTAATCAGTCACTGTCCTCATCATAATAGACGTAATCGAGGTAAAGCCCCTCCGGGCGGGCGGTCTTGCCTGCCCGGCTCCGGTCGCCGGATTCAAGAATTTCCGAAATTGCCTCCGGCTCAAGTTTTCCCTCGTTTATGGCGAGAAGGGTTCCCACCATTATTCTTACCATATTATAAAGGAAGCCGTCGCCGGTGACCGAAAAGGTCACGAGCTCTCCTTCCCTCTCCACCGCGCAGTCGAAAATCTCCCGGGTGGAGTCCTCCTGTTCGTTCTTCGCCCCGGCGAAGCCCGAAAAGTCGTGCTTCCCGATAAAATCGGTGCAGACGGCGTCGAGAAAATCCTCGTCAAGGGGCTTCGGGTAGTGGAGCGCCAGCCCCTCCCAGAAAGGGCTCATATACGGCGCGTTCCAGATTTTATAGACGTACCGCTTGCCCTTGCAGGAGTAGCGGGCGTGGAAATCCTCCGGCACCTCCTCGCAGGCTTTCACCGCGATGTCACAGGGCAAAAGGGCGTCAAGGCTGTGGCGGATATGCTCGCAGTCCATATCGCTCTCGGTTTTGAAGCTGACGCAGTAGGTGTTGGCGTGGACGCCCGCATCCGTTCTTGAGCAGCCCTTGACGTCCGGGCGCTCCTTGAGGAGCGTCTCCATGGCGTCCTGGAGCGTTTCGCAGACGGTCACGGCGTTTTTCTGCACCTGAAAGCCGTGGTAGTTGGTGCCCTTATACGAAATGGTCAGAAGGAGGTTTCTCAAAGCCGCATCACCCCCGGACCGTAGATGTTGAGAAGAATCACGCCGGCGAAAAACGCCGCCACGACGAGCACCGCGACCCAGTCGCGCCCCGCCATTTTAAGCTGGCGGAGCCTCGTTCTTCCCTCGCCGCCTCGGTAGCAGCGGCACTCCATAGCGAGGGCGAGCTCGTCCGCGCGGCGGAAAGCGGAGATGAAAAGCGGAATAAGAATCGGAATAAGCGCCTTCGCCTTCTGAATGGCGTTGCCGCTCTCCATATCGGCGCCCCTTGCCTTCTGGGCAGAGATTATCTTGCCCGTCTCGTCGATAAGAGTCGGAATGAAGCGGAGGGCGATGGTCATCATCATAGAAAGCTCGTGCACCGGAACCTTGATTTTCGTGAGGGGCTTGAGCAGCCGCTCAAGTCCGTCGGTGAGGGCGATGGGGGTAGTCGTATAGGTCAGAAGGCTGCTTCCGGCGATGAGGCTGATGATTCTTACGCACATCAGCGCCGCCGTGAGCACGCCCCGGTCGGTGATTTTGATGAAGCCCCACTCGAAAAGCGGCTCGCCGTCAATGAAGAAAATGTTGAGCACGGCGGTGAAGATGACTATGGGCATAATGGGCTTTATGGAGCGCAGAACCAGCTTCCAGGAGAGTTTTGAAAGGGCGTAGGCGAGCGCCGCCAAAAGAATGCTGAAAAGGAGCGGAATCATTCCGTCCGCAACGAAGAGAAGCGCGATATATGCGACGGTGAGAATCAGCTTGATTCTCGGGTCGAGCCGGTGGATAACCGAGTCGCCGGGAAAATACTGACCGAAGGTGATGTCCTTAAGCATCGGCTTCGCCCCCTTTCCCGAGGAGCGCAAGGACCGCGTCCTTCGCCTCCGAAACGGTGAGCACGCTTTCGGGGACGGCTGCACCGTTTGCCCGGAGCCTTGCGAAAACCCGGCTTATCTGGGGCACCTCGAGCCCCAGTTCAACGAGCTCGTCCACCCGGCTGAAGACCTCCCGGGTCTTTCCGTACATGGCGGCCTTGCCGTGGTCCATTATGAGCACGTGGCTAGCGAAGCGGGCGACGTCCTCCATGCTGTGGGAAACAAGGATAATGGTGGCGCCCCGGCGCTCGTGGTAAGCCTTTATCTCCGAAAGGATATGTTCCCGACCCTTCGGGTCGAGCCCGGCGGTGGGCTCGTCAAGAATGAGCACCTCCGGCTCCATCGCGAGCACGCCCGCTATTGCGACCCGGCGTTTTTCGCCGCCGGAAAGCTCAAAGGGCGACTTTTCAAGGTAGTCCTCCGTTAGCCCGGTGAAGCGGGCGGCGTCGAGGACGCGCTTTTCAATCTCCTCCTCGGAGAGTCCCATATTCTTCGGACCGAAGGCAATGTCCTTCCGGACGGTCTCCTCAAAGAGCTGGTGCTCGGGATACTGGAAAACGAGCCCCACCTTGAAGCGGAAGCGGCGGATGTCCTTCGGGTCCGCCCAGATGTCCTCGCCGCCGACGTAGATTTTTCCGGCGGTGGGCTTCAAAAGCCCGTTGAGGTGCTGAATAAGGGTGGATTTTCCGCTTCCGGTGTGCCCGATAAGCCCGACGAAAGCGCCCTTTTCTATCTCGATGCTCACGTCGTCGAGGGCGACGTGCTCATAGGGGGTGTCCTTCGAATAGACGTAGCGGAGCTCCTCGGTTTTAATCATTGTTTCAGCCATTCTGAGCACCGCCCTTCAGAAGTTTTTCAATGGCGGCGGCGCACTCGTCCTCCGTCAGCACGCAGGAGGGCAGATCGTAGCCCTCTTTCCGAAGCTCCCAGCAGAGCTCCGTCACCTGGGGCACGTCAAGACCGTGCGCCTTGAGCTCGTCCACCCGGCTGAAAACCTCCCTCGGAGTTCCGTCCATAAGTACTCTGCCGTCGTCAACGACGGCAACGCGCTTACACATTGCCGCCTCGTCCATATAATGAGTTATGAGCACGACGGTTATCCCAAGCTCGGAATTGAGCTGCTTTATGGTGCTCATAACTTCACGCCTTCCCTTCGGGTCAAGCATCGCGGTGGGCTCGTCGAGCACGACGCAGCGGGGGCGCATCGCGATGATGCCCGCGATGGCGACGCGCTGCTTCTGTCCGCCGGAAAGCTGGTCCGGCGCGTGCATACGGTACTCGTACATTCCGACCTTTTTGAGCGCGTCGTCCACCCTTCTCCTTATTTCCTCCGGCGGAACGCCGAGGTTTTCAAGGGCGAAAGCCACGTCCTCCTCAACTATGGTGGCGACTATCTGGTTGTCCGGGTTCTGGAAAACCATTCCCACCTCCTGGCGGATTTCGTAGAGGCGGCTTTCGTCGGCGGAGTCGATTCCGTCTACGGAAACCTTGCCCTCCGTCGGGATAAGTATCGCGTTAAAATGCTTCGCAAGGGTGGATTTTCCGCTTCCGTTGTGCCCGAGCACCGCGAGAAGCTCCCCCTCGTTAATTCCGATGCTGATGTCGTCCAGAACGAGCTCGGGAATTTCCCCGTCGTAGCTCGGGTAGCTGAAGCTTATTTTCTTTGCCTCGATAAATTTTTCTTTTGCCATTTGTCCGTCCTTTTATATATAAAAGTGTATTGCCTGAATCAGTCTTTTTTCCAGAGCCAGACCACCATATTTTTGGCGAACTCCATTCCGAGCTTCTTCTGAAGGCTCATGGAGGCGTCGTTTCCTATGACGACGTGGTCATAGGGGACCCGCCCTTCGTCGAGGACCCGGTTCACCATTCTCGTCTCAAGGGCTTCGCCGATTCCCCTCCGGCGGTAAGCCGGAAGCACCTTGAGAAGTCCCACGGAGCCGTCCCCGTGGCGACCGATGAAGCCGACGCATTTTTCGCCGTCAAAGGCGCCGAGCATTCCGTCCTCAATGCGGCTTTTAATATATCTTTCGTCGCTGTCGTAGTTTTCGGTGACGAAGGCGAGCTGGTCCAAAGTCAGCGGGCGGAACTCGATTCCGTTAATTTTCGGCTCCGGGAGCCTTTCGCCCCGGTAAACCCCCTGGCGGCAGGGAAGAATGTCGAAAAGTCCCTTTTCCTCGTAAATCGCCGAGATGAGACGGAACTGGTGGGTGACAATGTCGTAATCCCGGTCGTTTTTTATCATTCTGCAAAGCTTGCGGAGGGTCTCCTCGCTCTCGGTGGAGATGCGGTAAAGGTCCTCGCCGCTCCTTATCATAACGCCGTCCTCCTCGGAATAGAGAACCTCGCCCTTTCCGGCGTCAAGACAGTCCAGCATATCCGCGTGAAGAAGCGGGTCGTTCATAAGATAAATTTTAGGGTCCTTCAATTTTTCTTCCTCCCTTGTTTTTTACTCCGCCGTCCAGATTGCCGACGAGCCGCAGGGCAGCGCCATGCCGCTCGCCGTGACGGGGAGCCCTATTTCCTCGGCGGAAACGCTTCCGCCGAATTTTTTCATATTGGCGCCGAGGACGTAAGCCATGGTGCTGGCGGAAAGCCCGGTTGTGTATGAGTTGAGAAGCACGAAAAGGGGATTTTCGGTCAGAACCCCGGCGCAAAGCCCAACGAGGTCATAGATCTGGTCCTCGAGCTTCCAGACTTCGCCCCCGGGTCCGCGCCCGTAGGAGGGCGGGTCAAGGATTATCGCGTCGTAAAAGCTTCCCCGGCGGATTTCCCGCTCGACGAATTTCGCGCAGTCGTCAACTATCCAGCGCATGGGGCGCTCCGAAAGCCCGGAGAGCTCGGCGTTCTCCCTCGCCCAGTGGACCATTCCCTTGGCGGCGTCCACGTGGCAGACCGAAGCCCCCGCCGCCGCGGCGGCAAGGCTCGCCCCGCCGGTATAGGCAAAGAGGTTGAGAACCCGGATATTCCGCCCCGCCCCGGCGATTTTCTCCCTCATCATATCCCAGTTGACCGCCTGCTCCGGGAAGAGCCCGGTGTGCTTGAAGCCAGTGGGGCTGATTTTAAAGGTGAGGTCCTTATAGTTTATTTTCCAGCTCTCGGGAAGCTCTTTCCTGTACTCCCAGTGCCCGCCCCCCTGGCTCGAGCGGACGTACCTTGCGTCCGCCTTCTGCCACATGGGGTGGGTTTTCGGCGTGTTCCAGATGACCTGGGGGTCGGGTCTTATAAGAATGACGTTTCCCCAGCGCTCAAGCCTTTCGCCGCCGGAGCAGTCCAGCAGCTCGTAATCTTTCCAGTCTTTCGTGTATCTCATTTTTACCTCGGTTTCTTTAATTTATGAATGTCAGCGACAGAGTTTGAGCTTTCTCCTCTTGGCTTCCCCTCAAAAGAGAAGCCAAGGTTTACTCCAGCATCATCTTAAGCGTCTCGGCGCACTCGCGGGCGAGGGCTTTTATCTTGTCTGTGTCCTTGCCCTCTATCATAATCCTTATGAGCGGCTCCGTTCCGGAGGGGCGGACGAGAATTCGCCCGTCGCCCTCGAGCCTTGCGGTCTCGATGTCTATATAGCTCTTGACCTCCGGGTCCTTGAGCCTTGCCTTCATCTCCGGCGTCGCCTCGATATTCACCATGGTCTGGGGGTAGAGGGTGATGACCTTGCGCACCTCGGAGGTCTTTTTGCCGGAGAGCTTCACCGTCTCCGCCAGAACGAGCGCCGAAAGCTCGCCGTCGCCGGTGGTCATATAGTCCCTCAGAATAATGTGTCCGCTCTGCTCCCCGCCGAGGCTCGCCCCGAATTTAAGGAGAGTTTCGAGGACGTAGCGGTCGCCGACCTTCGTCGGGTAGCAGGTGAAGCCCTCTTTTTCGGCGAACTTGAAAAGTCCCATATTGCTCATAACGGTGGGAACGAAAATATTGTTTTTGAGCCTTCCCTCGTCGGCGAAGCGCTTGGCGATAATCGCCATTATAACGTCGCCGTCCATAATTTCGCCCTTTTCGTCAACCGCAAGGCAGCGGTCCGCGTCGCCGTCGAAGGCGACGCCCAAATCAAAGCCGTTCTCCTTGACGAATTTCCCGAGGGCTTCGATATGGAGCGAGCCGCAGTTTTCGTTGACGTTGACGCCGTTCGGCTCCCGGTTAATGAAGGTGGCGGCGGCTCCCGTTTTGGCGAAAACCCGCTCCGCCACGGCGGAAGCGGCGCCGTTGGCGCAGTCCACGGCGATTTTCAGCCCCTCAAGGCTCCCGACGGCGGAGGCTATGTGGTCGATATATTTTTCCACGGCGCCGCGGTTTTCCGCGACTCTTCCGATTTCTCCGCCGAAGGCGAGCGCCATGGGCTCCCGCCCGTCGAGGACCATAGCTTCGATTCTCTCCTCCTGCTCGTCGGTGAGCTTGAAGCCGGTGCTGCCGAAATATTTGATGCCGTTATACATATAGGGGTTGTGGCTGGCGGTTATCATAACGCCGCCGTCGGCGGCAAGCTCCTTGACAAGATAAGCCACCGCCGGGGTCGGAACGACCCCGAGAAGCTCAACGTCGCAGCCCACCGAGGCGAGCCCCGCCGCCACCGCCGACTCCAGCATCTCGCCGGAAAGGCGGGTGTCCCGCCCGACGAGGATTCGCGGGCGATTATTTCCGTCCTGTTTTATTATAGTTCCCGCCGCCCGGGAAATAGCGAGGGCAAGCTCCACGTCGAGCCTCTCGTTGGCTATTCCGCGAACGCCGTCGGTTCCGAAAATTCTTCCCAAAAAAATCACTCTCCAATTCTAAGCTGTTCGCCGAAGCACTGCTCCGCCGGGGGAACGAGCCCAAGGTGCTCATAGGCGGGAGCCGTCGCGCAGCGACCCCTGGGCGTTCTGCTGAGGAAGCCTATCTGCATAAGATAGGGCTCGTAAACGTCCTCAATGGTGACGGCTTCCTCGCCGATTGCCGCCGCAAGGGTGTCAAGCCCAACGGGTCCGCCGCCGTAGTTTTTAATCATAGTCATAAGAAGCCTTCTGTCGATGGCGTCGAGACCGAGCTCGTCGACCTCGAGCCGCGAAAGGGCTTCCGCCGCGATGTCCCGCGTGATTACGCCGTCGCCGATGACCTGGGCGAAATCCCGCACCCTTTTAAGGAAGCGGTTGACGATTCGCGGGGTGCCCCGGCTTCGGCGGGCGAGCTCCATTGCGCCCTCGTGCTCAACGTCGATTCCGAGAATCCCGGCGCTTCGCTCCGCAATTTTGCAAAGCTCCTCCGGGCTGTAAAGCTCGAGCCGGGCGATTACGCCGAAGCGGTCCCGAAGCGGGGCGGAAAGCTGTCCCGCCCTCGTCGTCGCGCCGACGAGGGTAAAATGGGGAAGGTCGACCCTGATGCTCCTGGCGGAGGGACCCTTGCCGACGATTATATCGAGGGCGAAGTCCTCCATCGCGGGATAGAGCACCTCCTCGACGCTCCGGTTCATACGGTGTATCTCGTCAATAAACAGTATATCGTTTTCGTTTAAGTTGGTTAAAAGCGCCGCAAGGTCCCCAGGGCGCTCGATGGCGGGACCGCTGGTAATTCTGAAGCCCACGCCCATCTCGTTGGCGATAATCTCCGAAAGGGTGGTCTTTCCGAGCCCGGGAGGACCGTAGAGGAGAACGTGGTCAAGGGCTTCGCCCCGGCGCTTCGCCGCCTCGATGTAGATGGACATATTCTCCTTCGCCTTGCTCTGACCTATGTATTCGTTAAGGGTCCGGGGGCGGAGGGAAAGCTCGTTTTCCCGGTCCGTCTCCTCCATCTCCGGGGCAACTATCCGGTTTTCAAAATCGCGTTCACCTGAAAGCAAAGCTATTCCTCCTTATCGTCCCATTGCGAGGGCGCGCAGCGCCTTCTTAATCATATCCTCAACGGAATCCTCCTGCGGGAGCTTCCCGACGGCAGCCGCCGCCTCGGAATTCGAGTACCCGAGGCTCACGAGGGCGGCTATCGCCTCCCCGGCGTTTCCTTTCATCGTGGGCGCCGCCGGCGCGCCGAAGCCTCCGAAGCCCTTTGAAATCGCGTCGCCGGAAACCTTGTCGCCGAGTTCAAGGACTATCCTCTGCGCCGCCTTCGGACCGACGCCCTTCGCCCTTGTGAGCGCCTTGACGTCGCCGGCGGCAACGGCGAGAGCGAAGCTCTCGGGCGTAAGCTCCGAAAGAATGGCGAGGGCGGCTTTCGGTCCGACCCCCGAAACCCCCGTCAGCATACGAAAGCAGTCCTGCTCCGCCCGGTCAAAGAAGCCGTAAAGGTCCGGTCCGTTCTCCGCTGTGAAGGTCATAGTGGTATAGACCTGCACCGTCTCGCCCACCGGCGGGAGGCAGGAAATGGTGGTGCCGGAGCTTTTGCACTGGTACCCGACTCCGCCGCACTCCACCACGAACATTCCGTTTTCAACGTGTTTCAGCTTTCCGTTAAGGCTGTATATCATAAAATTTCACTACCCTTTTCTATTTTTCCAAAACCCGCGACAGCCGCGAACCGTGGCTGTACCCGTGACAGATTGCCGCCGCTAGGGCGTCCGCCGTGTCGTCCGGCTTAGGGATCGAATCCAGCCGAAGGGCGTCCCGCACCATTATCTGCACCTGGTTTTTCTCCGCCCGTCCGTAACCCACGAGGGAGTTTTTTATCTGGAGCGGGGTGTATTCAAAAATCGGTATTCCCGCCTTTTTTGCAGCAAGGAGGATGACGCCCCTCGCCTCCGCGACGTCGATGGCGGTCTTCTGGTTGTTGTTGAAATAGAGCTTTTCAATGCTCATACATTCGGGCTTCGTCTGCTCAATGACCTCCGCGACGGTGTCGTAAATTATCTCCAGCCGCTCGATAAACGGCGTTCCGGCGGGGGTATCGACGGCGCCGTATTTGACCGGGTAGAACTTGTTTTTGACGTAATCGACGACCCCGACGCCGACTATCGCGTAGCCCGGGTCAATCCCGATTATTCTCATTTTCCGCCGCCCCTTTCGCAGACTTTTCCATAATAATCTTATATATTATAGCGCCTTATTCCGAAATATTCAATTAACTTTTTATTAATAATAATAATTTATTTATCATCTCCTTTTCCGCCTTCCAAAGCCATTTTCTCACTTTCGCAGCTCCAACAGCGATGAATTTTCAAAAAAAGCGAAATTTTTTTCAAAAAAGGCTTGACAGATAAAAAACTCTTTCAAAATAGCAAATGTTCATTTTGTTGAACGAAGGCTAACGAAAGTTAACAAAAATAGCTATAAACCAGAAATCAAAAACCAGAAAACATAAATCAAAACCCGAAAGAAAAGAAATGATTAAAGAAAAGAGCAAATGCTGTTTTTGTTGAAAACTTCGGAGCGAAATCGCCGAAAAGCCCATGAGCATCATATTGAGCACCGGTTTAAAATTTTCAACAAAAAAAGACCCCGCCGAAAAGGCAGGGTCTTTTTAAATGGTGGACGGTAAGGAACTCGAATCCCTGACCTTCCGCACGTCAAGCGGAAGCTCTACCAGCTGAGCTAACCGTCCGTATCTCAAAAAAACCTGATAAATAAGCCATAAAATCCACTTATTTTGTAATTCTATTATATCACTTTTTCGGCGAAAAATCAACCTTTTTGTGCGGTTTGTGCGGTCAGTTGTGCGGTTTTTTGTTCGGTTAAAAATTCGCAATTTATAATTGTATTTTTCCCGATGAGCATCAAGAAAATAAGCGTTTTGCAAATCAGTGCTCAAACAGATTCATCCCGTGCTCACGAATACAAATTTGCGAATTACACAACGTGCGTTTCTGATAATACATAATAAGTTTTTCATCCCAGAATTTTATTATCACAGCTTACGCATACCCATGAGACGATGCTGATTTAGAACGGAGTGCCGATAAAATATAGTCAAGCACTTCTTGGAAAGAATATAGATGCTACGCTTAACGTTTACCAGCCCCTTACAGATGGCATTGCGGCGCAAGGAAGTGCTGTTTTAGAAAAAATGTTTGAGCTTATATAAAGCAAAACCCACCGCATTTGGTGGGTTTTTGTTTTTCATTTTTTCTGAAGATATTTTTTGTAGTTGTCCAAAGCTTTTTTCATTTTATTTATTCTTCTCACATCGAGCTTTATAAAAACATCGTCATTGAGAAGCTTATTGTAAACAACAGTTACCTTTTGTAAATCATCTTCCAAAATCAGTGTTTGGTTTGTGATTTTACGCTCAACAGCCAAGTCACTTGCCAAAGCCAGGTTTTCTAACAGGATTTTTGTTCCATCCCCTTTGAGTTCTTCGTCTGCCCAATTTTTAAGATGATCCAGTTTTTTGTCAAAAGACTTCGGTTCGGATAAACAAACAACAAGTGAATCTAAAGGCTTCTTGCATATTTTCAGCAATGACAAAATTCTTTGTATGATAGCATCAATATCGAGGTTTGTTTCTACATACAGCTCTTCAGAAACACGTTTGGGGAAGGACATAAACCTCCTTCTTTGTTCGGTCTGGATATCGATATTTCCCTTTCCCATAATAGATTTCCCGATAAGGTTTTCCATTACTTGCGGATATTTATCGATAAGAATTTTCACAAACTCGAAATATAGACTTCTCCAAGAATCAACATCGATTTTTGTTTGCCCGAATACAAAGCTTTCCGGAATGGTAAAAATGTAGCTTCTCGAATTAGATAAAATAATCCCTTTTTTAGTTTCGTTTGTCGGGAGGTTTTTAATAGTTGCTTTTGTCCTAGTAACCTTTTTTTCAATATCTTCTTTTTTCGTTTTGACAACTTTTTTCTCTGTATCAAAAAGTGAAATTTGCCCAAGCTGTTCGGATGTAGTTACCTTTACTTCTTTTTCTGTTTTTTTGTTCTTTTCAGTTTCCTTCTTTTCAAATTTGCTCCGTTTTGTCTTAAGAGCAAATTCTATTGAAGAAGGGTCATGAACAAACGGTTTTTCTTTGTCCCATTCGGATACAATTTCAGAAATTCGGATTTTGATTCCGTCAAGCAGTTCTGTTGAAGGCTGGATTTCGCCCGTAAAAGAATCTGTTGGCTCTATACCATATTCCTTAAGACCTTTTACAACCCGCTCCATGACTTTTTTAGGATTTCTGAAGTATTCGCTTCCTCTTATGCGTATAAACTTCCACCCAATTCGTTCAAGTATGGTTTGTCTTTCCATATCTTCACGAACTTTCTCTTCACCGCTATGCCACATTTCGCCGTCACATTCTATGGCAACTTTTTTGTTTCCAGAAACAGCGACCATATCGATTCTATATGCACCGACTTCCCATTGAGGGATAATTTTATATCCTTTGGAAATAAGTGCTTTTGCAACATTTTCTTCGAATACGGATTCAGATCTTGCTGTTACTTGTTCAACTTCATGTGCAAATGATGTGGGGTTGCTGGCATATTCGAGCAAGCCTCTTCTAAGGTCACCGACTTTTAAATCTTTGCTTGCATCAAGAGAGTTCACAACCCAGAGCTGGTCTCTTGCTCGGCTTGCAGCTACGTTATAGCGTTTTTTCTCGCTATCGCCTGGGTCTGACTTCATAGGAAGAGGACCATCATCTTCATTGCTGTCAACCATGGAAAGAAAGATAATGTCTCTTTCGTCTCCCTGGAATTGTGCAGAGTTACCGCAAAGTATTTTTCTTTCTTCAATCTCAGAAATATCAATTTTTTCGAAAATAAGATTTTCAATATACCTTGCCTGTTCTTCTCCTAAAAGAGTTATTACACCAAAAGTTTTGCCTTTGTATTCTTCTCGTTCCATGCAAGATTCTATGGCGGCAACGATAGCCCGTGCTTCTGTTACGTTTACTTTTCTAGAAAGTTCTCGATGTCCATCAACGTGATAATTGACAACAGCAGGCAGAATTTTAACTCCGTTGGCATCTCTGAGGGGCTTTATCATTCCGTCATAAGATAATTTATTGCTATAACCAATAATATCAGGAACGCATCGGAAATGCTCTTTAAGCATCAAGGCAGGATAAACTGTTCCTGCAATGTCATACAGCGAAGACGTTCCATCATAAAGATGCGAGTTCGGGATTTTATCTTTAATGGTGCTTGAAACGATAGCTCCCATCTTATCCAGATCCAAACCTACTGACATAGGGCTTACTTGCTTATCATCGCCAACAATTATAATTTTTTTGGCAAGATACAACGCAGCAAGAGAGGAAATGTCAGACTGGCTCGCCTCGTCCACAATCATTATGTCGAAAAGATTTTTTCCGGGCTCAAAGTTTTCAATAGCTTTCCCAAGAGGCATAATCCAAACAGGTACAGCATCTTGGCACTGTTTCATAAGCTGTCTTGCTTGTGCCTTAAGTTCAGCTGCATATCTGCCCTTTCCTTTGCCGATTTTTTTAATGGTTTGTTTCCAACCATTAAGAGCTTGGCGCATTGAAATGTCGCCTTCGGTCCGTTTGGAAAGATTATACCAGGATTCCCATTCGACCAACTCTGCAGTGGCTTCTCTATATTTTTTGCTGAGAGTTGCACTTTTATCTTGGAGTTCGTCAAAATGTACTTTCGACATATCGCTTATAATCGCAGAAAATTGTTTCCATTTCCAAGCATCTTCTATATTGGAAGGAACCTTCTCTTTTCCGTGCTCACCTTCTCTGTTTTCTATAGCACTAGCCCACCCAGGTGCAACATCGTAAATTTTTTCAAGTGTTTTTTTGCGGAAATAAAAATCGGTATATCTGCTATACATTTCCGAAAGCTTGAAATGCTCTTTTCTATACTTGCCAGCATCTTGTTCTGCGTATGCTTTATATATTTCTTTACAGATATCACTTTTTTCATAGCGAAGCTTCCCATAAATATTATGCAACTTTTTATTTCCGTCATAAGCATTGCGGAAGAGCTCACAAATATTTACAATTTTTGGAGCACGTTCAGAAAGAATCGTAATTATTTTTCTTATCGTGTTTTCTTCAGAGTCCGTTTTATTTATTTGGAAAAATTCTTTGTAATCGATCCCTGCATTTTTAAGAAGTATCTTAAGAACATCGCTTTCTTCTTCGTACCATGTAAGCGCACTTTCTATTTCCGGTATAAATTTTTGTGCAATGCTTTCAGGATTTTTTTCATCAAGAGAATAGAATTTTAGAACAGAACCGTCCTCGGAAATCAGATTGTCCCAAAATCGTGCGCAATTATTCCTTTTTTCTTGGAGTTCAATATAAAATAAAGTTGCGACACACTCCAACTCTGATTCGGGAGCTTTGCCGTTTACAAGCACATTTTCTTCGGCAAACTTAATATTTTTATCAGTAAGTCTCTTTAAAGGACTTATTTTCCCCTTGTCATGATATTCTTTTCTTAAAACAGAAATACCTGCAGATATACGTTTTACATCCGGCGAAGTTATTGAGATATCCTTATCAAAAAGCATGAAATATGTTCTTTGTTCGCAATCATAAGCAGCTTTAATAGACTCAATAAGACTTCTCCATACAACGGTGTGACTTCCACCCTTCATTCCGTCGACGAGTGCTTTTATTTTCCATTTTGGGATGTTTTCAAATTTTTTTGCATATTTTTTGAGCCCTTCCAAAGAAACAGCAGAGGCTAAGTCTATTTCTATTTTCTTTCCGTTTCCTGTTAGCTCAAATTCTCCATCCTCATAATCAAAATCAACATGCATATCGAGTTCTTTTGCCAAAGAACACATTTTTTCTTCGTAATCATGGATTTCTTCTGTTGCGTCACAAAATTCGTTTGGCATAAGAAGCTCTTCAGGGTGCGGCAAATCAAGCTCAAGCTGTTTTTCATCGCTTGCGCTTACAGAAATGTTAGTTCTATATAATTTTGAGAGGTCTTCGAACGATACGGGCAACGGCTTGTATGCTTCAACTTTTCCGGGAATGATTGCAAGTTCTTCCGAGTTTTCATTTACAAACTTGGCCGCTTCTATGGGAGAGATTCGCTCACCATTATATATGATAGGATTAAACTCCTGGAACTTTATGTTATATATTTGTTCTCTTGTTTCTGCCAGAGCGTTGATTATTTCCAGCCTGTTCAACTTTGCTTTATCTGCTTTTTTACGAAGATCAAAACTACTGTAGCTTGACATCTTTTCAGTGATACCATCAATAGAACGTTCCATATCTTCGTTTCTATCGTCAAGAAGAGATACGCAAAGACTTCTTATATTTTCGGGAATCTTTTCCTTCAAAACGGAAAGAGCTTTCCTTGTTTGGCTTGTTACAAGAACAGTTTTTCCTTCAGCAAGAAAGTTACCAAGTAAGTTTGCAATCGTATGAGTTTTACCTGTTCCAGGAGGTCCTTGAACGAGTACGGCGTTATACTTTGAAATGCTTTTGGCAATTTCCAACTGCTCACTGTTTGCTTCTTTAGCTAGAAGGATGTTCTCGTCTTCGCCACCTATAGCTGCCAGTTTTTGGGGGATTGACATTTCTTCTTCGGAATCAACGATATCGTTCTTTCCCCCACCAACGATGTCAATAAGATGTTTGGGGAGTTCAGTGTCATCTGTCGCATTGCTGATGCTTTCAAGTATTTTTTCAACTAACTTTGCGGTACCGTCAAGTTTTTTTCTTAAAAAGAAAACGGGTTTTATGGTAACGGTAATTCGGTCGGAATTTGAGCTTCTTCTCTCTTCTCCTTCGTCAACAAATTTGCTCTCGGCACAAAGTTTATGAGTTGCTGTTTTTAAAAAATTACGAGATTCGAACCTATCCAGGGGATGATAATCGTTAATATAAAGTTCGTCTTTTAACTCAGCAAGGGCTGCATAGTTAAGGTTAGACATTCCGTTCAGCAGCATACCATATAGTTCAGAGACAGAATCAGAATCGTAAAGAGATATTTTATTTTCTTGGGCATCAAAATCCATACTGATTTTTTTCAATAAAATAGGGTGAGAAATATCGCTATCTTCAGTATCGGTTATAATACCTTCTCCGACCATAAGCTCATAAGTTTCAGAGTCTCTGTCCAAAAATGCTTTAAGTCTAAATAATTCCAAAAAAAGGTTTCGAATACTTTCTCTGCGTCTTTGCTCTTCTACCCAAAGTTCTCTAGCCTTATACCATTCCTGATATTTGTGCAAAAACTCTTTATCTTCAAAGAATTCATCCTTGTTTTTTCCGTTAAGGCTTTCTTTTAATACAACTTCTTTTTTAAAATTTTCCCAATTAGAATCTATGATAACTTTTATTTCGTCATCGGGCTCTGGGCATCTACTGAAATCAGGTTTTTCGACCTCAAGCAAAGAAGTCGCTTCATCGTCATCAAAATATGATAATTTTACAAATTCATTATCTGCAGGAAGATCATCCAAAAACATACACCATGTCTGTTTTGAAACATCTTTAACGATTCTTGTTTTCAGTTGGCAAAACTCTTTTATATAATTAAATAAGAGACTTAGTTTTTCTTTGTTTTCCATTTTTCTTCCCGCCTTCCCTTTATATGCTATTTTTAATTATAGTACGATATCTTTTTTTATCAACTATTTTTAATTTTAAACCCATCTCGTGTACCAAAATTTGATACGCAATAAATAAGGATCGCTGCGTTCACTGCGTTCCTCGCAATCCATCGAGCTTCAGTTGCTTTGCAACCGAACCTCGGCATAATCTCGCTTTCGCTCGTTCACTCAAACGCCGCTGGGCTTAATTGATACGAAGAACAAAAATATACATGTTTTTTAAAAGAAGACAGTATTTGTAAAATATCCGTTAAGT
>JAEDJF010000123.1 GCA_016296485.1 Oscillospiraceae bacterium | reverse complement strand
GCCGCAGAGGTCAACGGTTATATTGAGGAAATGATAACGGGACAGCGGGACATCAAGGTTTTCACCCACGAGCAAAAGGTGATGGAGGACTTCGAGGTCATCAACGGCGAGCTTTGCGACGCGTCCACCACCGCCACCACCGTCACCTCGATAATCGGACCGATTCTTAACAACCTTTCCCATATTTTCTACGCCGCCACTTGCGCCATCGGCGTACTCTGGCTCACCGGCGAGGGCGTCGGCGGAATCCTCATAACCTTCCTCGGCTATATCCGTAACTTCGCCAACCGCGTCGGACAGATTTCCGAGCAGTTTAACTCCATAATGCTCGCCCTTGCGGGAGCGGAGAGAATTTTCTCCGTCCTCGATATGGAGCCGGAAAACGACGAGGGAAAGGTCACCCTTGAAAAGAGCGGAAACGAGTATAACTGGGTGCTCCCGAGCGGCGAAAAGGTGCCCGTAAAAGGCGACGTCCGCTTCTATGACGTGGACTTTGCCTACGCCGAGGGAAAACCTGTGCTCAAAGGGCTTTCGCTCTACGCGAAGCCGGGGCAGAAAATCGCCTTCGTCGGCTCCACCGGCGCCGGAAAGACCACCATTACGAACCTCATAAACCGCTTTTACGATATACAGGGCGGAAAAATAACCTACGACGGAATCGACGTGCGGGATATAAAGAAGGACGACCTTCGCCGCTCCCTTGCGATAGTTCTCCAGGATACCCACCTTTTTACCGGCACCGTTATGGAAAATATCCGCTACGGGCGCCTTGACGCCACGGACGAGGACTGCATCAAGGCGGCGAAAATCGCCAGCGCCCACTATTTCATCTCCCACCTTCCCAATGGCTACGACACCGTCCTCTATTCCGACGGCGCGAACCTCAGCCAGGGACAGCGCCAGCTCGTCGCCATAGCGAGGGCGGCGGTGGCCGAAGCTCCGGTGCTCATTCTTGACGAGGCGACCTCCTCCGTCGATACCCGTACCGAAAAGCTCATTGAAAAGGGACTTGACGGGCTGATGAAAAACAAGACCGTTTTCGTAATTGCCCACAGGCTTTCCACCGTTCGGAACTCCAACGCGATAATCGTTCTTGAACAGGGAAAGGTCATTGAGAGGGGCGACCACGACGACCTCGTCGCCAAAAAGGGCAAATACTACCAGCTTTACACCAATATGATAGAGCTTTCGTAAAATTTTGGGGCGGGCTTTGCCCGCCCGTTTTTAAAACGAAAGCCACGGAAAGGAGAGTTTTTATGTCCGAAAGCCTTAACATACGCCCCATAGCCTATATCCGGACGGATTTCGAGGACAAGTTCGGAATCCCGCGCCAGAGCGGGCGCGCCCCGGCTTTGACGGGAAAAATCGTTTTCCTCCCGGAGTTCCGAAACCCGGAGGCGATAAGGGGAATCGAGGGCTTTTCCCACCTTTGGCTCCTTTTCGATTTTTCAAAGGCGCACCGGGAGGAATGGTCCCCGACGGTCCGTCCGCCGCGCCTCGGCGGCAACAAGAGGATAGGCGTTTTCGCCAGCCGCTCGCCCTTTCGCCCGAACCCCATAGGGCTCTCCTCCGTGAAGCTCGAGCGGGTCGAGCGCGGCGGAAAGGACGGGGACGTGCTGGTGGTTTCCGGGGTAGACCTTCTCGATATGACGCCGATTTTTGACATCAAGCCCTATCTTCCCTTCAGCGACAGCCACCCGGAGGCTTTGGGCGGCTACGCCGACGAGTTTGAAGATTACCGGCTTGCGGTGGATTTTCCGCCGGAGCTTATTGAAAAGCTCCCGGAGGAAAAGCGCGAAGCGGCAGTCGAGTGCCTTGCGGACGACCCCCGCCCCTCCTACCAAAACGACCCGGAGAGAGTATACAGCATGAAATTCGCCGGGGTCGACATCAGCTTCAAGGTTGACGGCGGGCGCCTTACGGTGGTGGCGGTGGAGTGAAAACACATACAATATTTGACATTTTAAGAATATCTTAAGAAAGCATTCAAATGCTGTTAATATATCTGCGATATAATTATTACAAAAGCTGAAAAGGACTTGATTCCGATGTGCATAAGCTCTTGACACGGTGATAAAAATATTTTGAAAGGTGATGGCAGATGATGAAAAGAATACTTTGCGCCATTTTAGCTCTGCTGACGGTGTTAATCTTGCCTTCCTGTTCCAACAATGAAGCCCCGGAGCAAACGGACGAAAAAGAAAATGTATCCGTGGTAACGCCTCGAGAGGAACCTCTAAACAGAACGGAAAAGCTCGAGGAGGTATTTTATCATAAGATCACCGGGGAGGAAATAGGCAGGGTCGATATAACGGTCGATTATGACTATAATTTCGCAGAAGCCAAAATAAACGATTGCAAAACCGAAACCGAGCAAAAGGAAGGCTATAAAGTTACCGTGACAAAAGAAATAAACGGCGGCACGGTGACGCTCAATATGGTTTGCGAGGGTGCAAACAACGAAGAATATCTTGATGAAAGAGTAATAGAAATAACCGCGAACGCCGACGGGAGCATGGACAACAGACATATTTTTGAATAAAATAAAAAATCCGCGAAATTAAGGAGATTAAAGTAATGAAACGTATACTTTGCGCCCTTTTAGTTTTGCTGACGGTGTTAATTTTGCCTTCCTGTTCGTCAAACGTTCCCCAAGGAAACGAGGAAAGTACGGGAAGCCCCGAACAGTCGTCCTCGAAAGCTGAAACGCAAATTGCGGAAAATTCTTTTACCAAAAACGCACACTATGACGTTGATTATTTGCATCCCATCCTCGGTGATTTGCTCGGCACGGTGAGCGTGGATATAGAATACAGCTATGATTTTGCAACCAGCAAAATAACCGACTATAAAATAGAATCCGAAATGGAGGAGGGATACAGTTCATCCGTTTTGGTGGACAAAAACCAAAACAGCATTGACGTTGTTATGACCTGTACCGAGGATGAAAGCGGAGAGGTCCTTTGCGTGCACAAATGTAGGTACATGGCTATGGAGGACGGAAACACTTACAATACATTTATACCGGAAGAAAATCAACAGTAAAAAATACGCCCTCTCGGAGAGGGCGTATTTTTTATTTATAGGCGCGCTTTACATATCCCCCGAAAATGGCTATAATAGTCAGCGAAAAATAAATTTTTGGAGGCAAAAATGCCGGAACTTTCAGATATAAATACAGTTAAAGCGATTTTAAACCGCCACGGATTTCATTTTTCAAAAAGCCTTGGACAAAACTTCATTGTGAACCCGGAGCTCTGCCCGCGAATAGCGGAGGAAAGCGGCGTTAAAAAAGGCGTCTGCGCCCTCGAGGTGGGCCCGGGAATCGGCGT
>JAEDJF010000025.1 GCA_016296485.1 Oscillospiraceae bacterium | reverse complement strand
TTGAGGTGGACACCCTCGAAAAAGCGAAGGCGCTCCCCTGCGTTTTCAACAATTTCGCCGTTTTTTATAAAGGGAAATTCGAGACGGTGAACCTTACGGATGCCGCCGCTTTAAAAAGAATAATCGAAAGAGGAAAAAATAATGGAACAAAAAACTGACTACGCCGCCCTTGCGGCGGAGCTTTCCGCCCTTACCGACGGCGTGCCGTACGAAACGGCGAACCTTGCGAACGCCGCCGCCCTTTTATGGGAAAGGCTGCCGGAAATAAACTGGGCAGGATTTTATAAAATGGAGGGCGGAAAACTCATCCTCGGACCGTTCCAGGGAAAGCCCGCTTGCATCGTCATACCGATTGGGCGCGGCGTTTGCGGCACGGCGGCGGCGGAAAATCGCACCCAGCTCGTTTACGACGTACACGAATTTCCCGGGCACATCGCCTGCGACTGTGCCTCAAACTCCGAAATCGTTGTGCCCATTCGTGTAGGCGGCGAAATCTGGGGCGTGCTCGACATCGACAGCCCCAAAATCGGGCGCTTCACCGATGAGGACAAAAACGGGCTTGAGCATTTTGCCTCGGTGCTCGAAAAAATCCTTTAAAACATCCGTGCTCATTTTTTATTTTGCGCTATACTTTTTAAAATTTCTGTGCTATAATGTAGCCGTTGATCCGATAGGAACAGCGCAAAATATCTTTAAGTCACAAAGCGCAGATTTTATGCGTTTTTGAATACAGAAAGGAGATACAAAACAATGAAAGAAAAAATCATCGAAGTCCTTAAAAATTCCGAAAAACCCCTTCGCCCCGGCGAAATTGCAGCCGCTCTCGGCGCAGATAAAGACGAAGTTTCCAAAGCCATCAAAGAGCTCAAAGCGGAGGAGAAAATCTATTCCCCCGTTCGCTGCTGCTACGCGGTAAAAGAGTAATCTTTTCGGCGAAAGCGGGCTGTTTTTCAGCCCGCTTTCTTTTTTACACAATTCATTTTGCCAAAAGGGGGTAACTCCATGAGAAAAGAAAACTGCGTTAAGCTCGCGAAAGAATTTCTTAGGGATAAATTTGACGGCGGCGAATATTTCAGCGACAAGCCCTCGGAAAAGGAATACCGCTACGAGCACTCTATCCGCGTTGCGAACATCGGGAGATACATAGCGGAAAAAGAGGGACTCGACGCAGAAGCAATGGCGGTTGCCTGTCTTTTGCACGACGTTTCATACTGCGGAACGTTTAAAGACCGGGAGGACTACCGAAACCACGGCAGATATTCCGCAAAAATTGCCCGCCCGTTTCTTAAGGAGCTCGGCTTTGAGCCCGATGTTATAGAGGATATTTGCTACGGAATCGCGATTCACGTTGACGACAAGGCGGATTTTGACGGTGAGCGCACCGCTTTTGCCCTCACCGTCGGCGACGCCGACAACATTGACCGCTTCGACGCCTACCGAATTTTTGAAAATCTCAAATGGGTCAAATATGACTAGATGAGCATAGAAGAAAAGCGCGAGCACACGGAAAAGATCATCGAAAAGCTCCGCAAATACAAAGATCTGGAGTTTGCCACCAAGACCGGACAGGAGCTTTGGCGTGAAAAGCTGGACTTTCAGATCGTGTTTTACCAAAGGCTCAAGCGCCAGATTGAGATAAGCGAGATTTGAGAAGCATTTATTGTGGGCGCATAAATAGGTATAAAAAATCCCTGTGCTAAAAGCACAGGGATTTTTGTTTTTTTATTTTGCGGTAAAAATTGAAATTGCGCCGAGAACTATTCCCACAAGGCAGGCGACGGCGAAAACCACCGAGACCACAAGATATACGAGCTTTTCGGTCTTTTTTGCCTTTTGGGCAAAAAAGCCGCCGACTATTGCCGAAAAAAGCGCGGCGCAAAGGATTATTAGCGATCTTTCGTCCATTTTATTCCTCCGTAAGCTCCGCCCACTCGTCCATCAGGGCGTTTTGCTTGTTTTTAAGTTCCTCGATTTCGGAGCAAAGGGCTGCCATTTTTTCGTAATCGGAACAAATTTCCGGCTTTGTCATTTCCGCTTCGATTTCTCCGAGGCGATCGTCGCAGGCGGAAATTTCGTTTTCAACGGCTTTTATCCGATTCCTCCGCTTCGCGTCCTCGCTCTTTTGCTGTTTCGAGCGGTAGTAAACCGTTTCATTCTGTGAGGGCTTTTTCTCCTCCTTTGGCGCGGGAGCGAGGTCCTCTTTAAGGCGAAGATAGTCGTCGTAAACGCCGTTATAGCTCACGAGCCTATCCGGGAACATCTCGATTATCCGGGTCGGGACGCGGTTTAAAAGGTAGCGGTCGTGGCTGACCATAATTATTGTTCCGGTGTATTCCCGAAGCGCCTCGTCGAGAGCTTCCTTACAGGAAATATCCATATGGTTGGTGGGCTCGTCCAAAACGAGAACGTTGGCGTCCTTAAGGGTCAGCGCCGCGAAGCTCAAACGGGCTTTTTCTCCGCCGGAAAGAACGTCAATTTTTTTAAAGACGTTGTCGCCGACGAGCCTTGCGCGCCCGAGAGCCGTCCGAAGGGTCAGCTCGTCGGAGCGCGGGAACATATCCCACATTTCGTCGAGCATCGTTTTGGAGCCGGTTAGGTAGCTGTTGTGCTGGTCGTAGTATCCGGTGCGAACGTTCCGCCCCCACTCGATTATTCCGGATTCGTGGGGAAGGATTCCGAGAATAGTTTTTATAAAGGTACTCTTTCCGACGCCGTTCATTCCGACGAGGGCGATTTTTTCGCCCCGGCGCACCTCAAGATTTACGGAGGGGCAAAGAAGCTTTTTGTCGCTTCCCTCCCCCGCTTCAAGGCGAAGGTTTTCCACAATGAGAACGTCCTTTACGGGCTCGCGCTCATAGGTGAAGCGGAATTTCGGGGGCTTCGGCGGCGGGGTCGGGCGCTCCTTGAGCTCCATATGCTCAAGCTCCATCTCGCGGCTGTGCGCGCGCTTCGTCGTTGAGGCGCGGACTTTATTCTTCGCTATAAAGTCCTCAAGCTTTGCTATTTCCGCCATCTGGCGGTCGTATTCCTTCTGCATTCTCGCAAGGCGGGCGGCTTTAAGGTCAATATATTTTGTATATCCCGCGTTGTAGCGCACGATAGTTTTGTTTTCCATTTCGCAGACGACGTTCACTATTTTATCAAGGAAATAGCGGTCGTGGGATACGGTCAGGATAGCGCCTTTATAGGAAGTGAGGTAGTCCTCGAGCCAGGTGAGGGTTTTGAAGTCAAGGTGGTTGGTGGGCTCGTCCAGCATCAGAAGGTCCGGGTCCTCCAGAAGGAGCTTCGCAAGGGCAAGGCGGGTCCGCTCGCCGCCGGACAGGCGTTCCACCAGAGTTTCCGGGTCAAAGGAAGAAAAGCCCATACCGGTAAGAATCGTATTTATTTTTACGTTTATTTTGTAGCCGTCGGCGGCCTCGAAAAAGTTTTTCTCGTGCTCATACTCGGCGGAAAGCTCGGCGTACTCCCTCGTTCCGTGCTCAAGCTCCGCCATACGGTGCTCAAGAGTGCGCATCCTGCTTTCGCTTGCAAAAACCTTTTCAAAGACGGAGCGCATTTCTGAAATTATTGTTCCTCCGACGGAAAGACCGCTGTCCTGGCGAAGGAATCCGATTCTTTTTCCCGTGCCTTTGGCGACGGTTCCGCTGTCATATTCAAGATCGCCGATTATTATATTGAGGAGCGTCGATTTTCCTGCGCCGTTTTCACCGATAAGACCAATCCTGTCGTGGTCCTCAATTTTAAGGTCAAGGTTTGAAAGGACGGTTTTCGCCCCAAAGCTTTTCGTGAGACCGTTTATATCAAGTATCATCGGGGTTTCCCCTCCTTTCATACAATCTTATATATTATATATGAATTTCAAGATTTTTTCAATATTATTGTTATTTTAAAAATAATCTCCAATGGATTTCGCTCAAAAGCTGTTGCTTTTATTTATAAAAAATGTTATAAATATATGCGGACATTTTTAATTATTATAACATCAAAAGGAACTTGTTTAAAATGCAGAGAAAACTTCGTCTTAACGGGACAATCCCCGTAATAATCGGTATCATCCTAATGCTTCTTCCGCTGAACCTCATTTTCAAGACGGAGGGAATAATCCTTGACCTTGTGGGCTACGCTTTGATGGCTTTGGGTCTTTTTATTCTCAACAAAAAAGACGGCGGATTCAGATTTTCGTCCATTGTCGCTCTCATAAGCGCGGTGCTTTGCGCGGTTATGCTCTTTGTTGACGTCGGACACCTTTTCGTTCTTCTTCCCCTTTGCGCTTTTTGCGTAGTGCTCTATCTGATGTGCACCCGCTATGCTATTCTTGCGCACCGCACCGGCGACGAGCATATGGAACACCATTTCATTTCCCATATGTGGATAGACATTACGGTCACAATTATCGAAATAATCGCCCACGCCGCCGGCGTTCACGGCATTGTTTATTACCTCATTGTTGCCGCCGACCTTTACTGCGAAGCGATGCTTCTCATTTTAATGTGGCAGTTCTATAAAAAATACGACGGCGCATCCTACGCCTCGGACAAAACTGCTGCGGAAAAATAAAATGAATTTTAAAAATCCCCGGAACCAAAGTTCCGGGGATTTTTTATAGCAGTTCCCTAAAATAAAGTCCGTTCGTTTTTTCGCAGTCCGCAGGGAGACCTTTCGAAAAGCTGCGGTAAACTTCCTCGCAGCGTCTCGTGCTCTCGGTTGTGAAATAAAGAGTCACAAAATCAATTCCGCCGATTTCCTTATCCGCCACCCAAAGGGGAAGACTGTTGAGGAGGGTGCCGAATTTCCGCTCGAAGCAAAGATAGGTAAATTCCTTACCCATTCTGTCCTTTATTTTTCCGGTTCCCGGGCATTTTCCGCAGCCGCCGGGCTTTTTAAGCGGACAGGCTCTTGTCCGCATAAGCGGCAAAAAACCGTAGCCGAGGATTCCCCGGCAAATTTCGCCGCCGAGCCGCTTTATTTTTGCGGCAGAAAGCTCAAAGGAAACGGTTGCGTCGGAAAGACCAAGATTTTCGTATTCGTTCAGCGCCAAGGTGTTGAGAACATTGAGCCCATGTCCGCCGTGAAGGGTCATTCCCGCCTCCTCGGCTATTTCTAGCGCTCCGATGTTTTCGCAGTAAACGTCGTTCACTCCGGCGGCTTTCAAAGCCCTAAGCCGCTTTTCGAGTATCGGCTGGTCCTTCGGGAAAACGAGGGACGGAAGCTCGGCGAAAAGCCTTTCGCCGAAAAGCGCTATTGCTTCCGGGTGGTGCTCAATCTCGGATATGGAAAGAATCACGGCTTCGGCGTCGTTTTCAAAATTCACCTGCTCAAATTTTTCGGCGCGAAGGCGCAACTTCGGAGCATCTATCGGCGAATACTTTTCGATTTTCGGAAGGTCGAAGGGCACGAAACAATGGGGCGTTACCCTTTCGCGAATTTCAAGGAGCTCGGAGAGCGCTTTTCGGCGCAGCTCATTGAGCTCCCCGGCGGAAATTGCCGGCTCGCCCTCGGCGGAAAACTCCAGCTTTTCAAGGTAAAAAGGCGTGCCACCGGTTTTTGAGAGATAGCGCTTTGCCATCTCGCCGTCCGTGGGCGTTTTAAGCGCCCGTTCGCAGACGTTTCCGCTCACCGAAACCGTATTTTCTCCGTCGCTCACTTTAAGAAGCGACGGCGCCGTTTCGGAGATTTCAAGAGACATTTCAAGGTGCACTTTTTTCGGCTCGTCTTTGTAAAGCCGGGTCAGATTTTTAAGCACCTTATCGGCGGCGGTCACGTCGTCGTGGCTTCGGTAGCCGAACATATCCGCGCCGCGCTCGCCTTTCATATATCCGTCGGTGAACCCCTGGCGGGAGAAAACGGCGCGGAGGGTTTCGGTATCCGGCTTTTCCCCGGCGAGAGCCGCCCTGCAAGCCGTTACGGCGGCCGCAACGTACTCCGGGCGTTTCATTCTTCCTTCGATTTTAAAAGAGCACACGCCGGCTTCTGCGAGCTTTTGGATATAGTCAATATGGGACATATCTTTTAATGAGAGGGCGTGGTCCTTCTCTCCGAAGCGAAAGTCAAGGCGGCAGGGCTGGGCACAAAGTCCGCGGTTGCCGCTTCTTCCGCCGAGCATTGACGAAAGGTAGCAGGCGCCGGACATACACATACAAAGAGCGCCATGGATAAATACTTCGAGCTCAATATCCGAAGCATCGGCAATGGATTTTATCTCATCAAATGAAAGCTCCCTTGAAAGAACAACCCTTGAAAAGCCGAGGCGTTCCGCCTCCCGGGCTCCCGCAAGGTCATGTATCGTCATCTGGGTGGAGGCGTGAAGCTCCATAGTGGGGCAATACTCCCGAACGAGTTTAGCCACGCCAAGGTCTTGGACTATCACAGCGTCCGCGCCGCTTTCGGCAACATATTTTATCTCCTCAACAAGGTCGGGAATTTCCGAATCCATCACAAGGGTGTTGAGGGTAACGTGGACCTTTACGTCCCTTGCGTGGCAATAAGAAACTATTTCAGAGAGCTCTGCTTCGCCGAAATTGCTCGCGTTTCTTCTTGCGTTAAAATTCTTCGCGCCGAGATAAACGGCATCCGCCCCGGAGCATACCGCGGCGATAAGCTGGTCCCTTCCCCCTACCGGGGCTAAAATTTCCGGCAAAGGCTACGCCTCCTTTCTTATACTACGAAAAAATCCTTCTGCCGTTTGGCAGAAGGATTTCTGGCGGAGATGAAGAGATTCGAACTCTTGAGAGGCTTTTGACCCCTACGCGATTTCCAGTCGCGCGCCCTCGACCAATCTAGGCGACATCTCCAAGATTTGCTCAAGCAAAATGGCTGTTTTATCACAGCGCTTGTTTATTATACTAAAAACGCTTATAAAAATCAAGGGGTTTAGCGAATTTTTTTAATATTTTTTTGAAGTTTTGGCATATAAATAGCTTTAAAGGTTTTTCGCGAGCTCGACCATTTCAAAGCCTTTGGAATTCACATATTCCTTTCTGAAAGCAAAGCCAAGTTTTTATGGAGCCCAAGGCTCGGAATATTGTCTTTTCTTATATGTGCCACCGCAGTTTTACAGCCGTAGTTTTTCGCTTTTTCAAGGACCAATCTGACCGCTTCAAGCCCATAGCCCTTCCCCCTGTGCTCCTGAAAAATAAGCGGACCGACCTCCATTTCATTGCCCTGTTTATAAAGAGATACAGCCCCTGCGGTTTTTCCGTCGGAATCCACAGCGAACATCTCAAAATAATTACCGTTATAATCAAGAGCATTCCAGTCGTCAATCATTTTTTTGATGTCCTCTTTTGGAATATCGGCGTAGTTATCTTTCAGCGTCTGCCATTCGCCGTGCTCAAAATGGCGTATAGATACCACGGCGGCGGCGTCTCACATATATTTTTTGAGCACCATTTCCGCGCAGCGTACTCCGTCCGCCGCGGCGCTCATAATTCCGCCGGCGTAGCCCGCCCCCTCGGCACAGGGGAAAAGCCCGTCGATTCCAACAGCCTCCAGTGAGTCTTTATTTCTCACTATCCTTACCGGGGAGCTGGTGCGGGTTTCAGGCCCTGTAAGGACCGCCTCCGGGTCGGCGAAGCCCCGGAGCTTTCGGTCAAACTGGAGTATTCCTTTTTTGAGCACGGAAGTTATTTCCCCAGGGAAAAGTTCCGCAAGGGACGCTTCGGATACTCCCCTTGCGTAGGTCGGCTCGACCTTTCCAAACTCCGCCGCGCCGCCATTTAGGAACGACCCGACGGTCTCGGCGGGCGCCTTTCCGCCGCCGAGCAAATACGCGCTGTGCTCAAGCTGTTCCTGGAAAGCCATAGCTTTAAAGGGGTCCCCGCCGAAGTCGTCGGCGGAAACGGAGCAGACGAGGGCAGCGTTGGCGTTCTTGCCGTCCCTTGCGAAGCAGCTCATTCCGTTAGTCACAACGGTTTCCGCTTTATTTGCCGAAGGGACGACGTAGCCCCCGGGACACATACAGAAAGTATAGGCGCAGCGCCCGTCCACCTGGTACGAAAGCTGGTAGTCGGCGGCTCCGAGCGCCGGGTTTTCCGCATATTTGCCGTATTGAGCACGGTTTATATCAGACTGAAGGTGCTCAATTCGGACTCCGACGGAAAAGGGCTTTGCCTCCATCAGCGCGCCCTTCGTTTTGAGCATCGCAAAGGTGTCCCTTGCGCTGTGACCGGCGGCGAGTATTATGTTTTCCGCCGGAAAGCTGTCGCCGTTCACCGTTACGGAAACGGCTTTCCCGTTTTTAACGCCTATATCCGTTACCTCGGACAGAAAATGGAGCTCGCCGCCGAGGGAAATTATTTCTTCCCTTATGCTTTTTACAACGCCGCGAAGCCTGTCCGTTCCGATATGGGGCTTAGCTTTCGTAAGTATCTCGGAGGGGGCGCCGTGTTTTTCGAGTTCCTTTAAAATAAAGTCGCAGCGTGGGTCGTTTATCCTCGTGGTGAGCTTGCCGTCGCTGAAGGTTCCGGCGCCGCCCTCGCCGAACTGCACGTTGGAGCGTTCGTCGAGCTTGCCGCCGTTCCAATAGTTTTCAACGGCAGACGCCCTTTCGTCAACGGCGGCGCCGCGTTCAAATATTATAGGTCTTGCGCCGGCTCTTGCAAGATAGAGCCCCGCAAACATTCCCGCAGGACCGAAGCCGATTATAACCGGGCGGGACTTCGGCTCATTTTTGAGCACCGGTATAATCTCCGGAGATATTTTTCTGAGTACGACGTTTTTCGCCTTGCTGCGCTCGGCGATCTTTTCCTCGCCGTCGCAGCTCACAGCCACGGAGCAAACGAGGGAAACCCTGTCTTTATGCCGCGCGTCAACGGAAATTTTAGCGATCTCCGTCTTGACGGAGGGCGAAGGCTTAACCCGAAGAAGGGAAAGGGCTTTTTCAAAAGCTTTTTCGCGCGGCTCGTCCGGCAATATTCTTATTTCGGAAACTATAATCGGCATTTTTGCTGCTCCCTATGATTTAATAAAAGGAAAAGGCTCAAAGCGTTGCCTGAGCCTTTTCAGCTTGTTTTACTGTTTCTTTACCGTTACCGTTACGGAATATGACCCCTCCGCCCAGGCAAGCTGACCGCCCGGGAGGAAAACGTCCGCCTGTACCCGGTACTGACCGGTTTGAGTTATTTCTCTGGTGCTGAGGTCCACCTGCGCTATAATGTCTTTAGCGGAAATTGCATTTACCACGTCGGCGGGACCTATTATCTTAACCGCCAGCTGGTACGCGTTGGAGGTTACTTTATATCCTTTCGGCACGTTTATTATATTTATCTGGCTGGTGTAGAAGGTTGTTTCGATATAATTTTCAAGGTCAAAATCAACCTTTACCGTGTCAATATTGTCGAGATTGATAATTCCCTCCGGAAGCTCCACCGGGAGAGTAAAGCTGGAATTTTCGAGGGTAATATCTCTTACGTCAATATATCCGAGGAGAAGCTGGCTGTATTTTTCCAAGGTGCTCTCGTCCCCCGCAACGGCAATGGTACCCTGGGAAATGGAGCATTTGAGCTGGGCTTTATCGAAATATTCCGGGACGTTGATATATTCAAAATATATCGGGAGTTCCTGCACCTGTTTTATCGGAATGTAAATCGTAGCGCTGGAAGCGCTGGTCTTTATTTCGTTCCTGTTATAGTTTACAACGTTTCCGTCGGCGTCCAAAAGCTCAATGTCGCTGAGTATTCCGACGGTTGCCGTGTGCTCGCCCTCGAGCTCGGCGCTCACCCGGGCGGATTTTATATTCTCAATATCCTTTTCCGGACCGGTCACCACGATTTCGGAGGGAGTTACATATATTTCTTCCTGGAGATAATTGTCCGGCACGCTGTATTCTCCGGTTACGGAATAGACAACCGGAACCGTTTTATCAACATATTTGTCGAATTTCACCGTCATTTTTTCCGGGGAAACCGAAACGATTTCAAAATCCTTGTTGCTTGTGTTTTCGGCGACAAGTTCAAGGGAATACGTCCCGGCGCCGGAAACGTCGGACAGCGATGGTCTTACGACAATGTCCTCCGCGGTGACGCCGCCGATTACGGAACGGGAGCCGCTTATAACCACTTCGACGGTTCTTTCGCCGCCCTCAATGGCGCTGAGCCCCATTTCGCTGAGAAGCCCGGACTGTATGTTTATATTTACTCCGACGCCCGAAACCGTCGTTTCGCCGGTCGGGCGAATTACGGTTGAAATTATCAGCCAAAGAATAAACGAGGCAATCAGCGAAACAGCGGCGAGCACTCTTTTATCTTTCATAAAACCGCTTTTAATTTTCATTCTTCCTTGCTCCCTTCGCCTTTTTTATTCCTTTTAGACTCGGGTTTTTCGTTTATGAGAAGCTCTTCGAGCTTTCTTTTGAGCGTAACGGGGTCAAGCTCCCGGTTGAGCACGCCGTTCACCGCCATTGTGATTGTACCCGTTTCTTCCGAAACGACGACGACGACGGCGTCGCTGTTTTCGCTCATACCGAGGGCGGCGCGGTGGCGCGTTCCGAGCATATTGCTGATGTCATAGTTTTCGGAAAGCGGCAGGAAACAGCCGGAAGCGTATATCCTTCCGCCGCGGATTATCGTTGCGCCGTCGTGGAGAGGGGCGTTGTGGAAAAAGATATTTCCGATGAGCTCCTTGCTCGGATCGGCGTTGACGATGGTTCCGGTAGCGATTATTTCGCCGAGCTTCGTCTCGCGCTCAAATACGATAAGGGCGCCGACGTTGTGTTTTGAAAGCTCGGCGACGCCGTCAACCACTTTCGCTATACATTTTTTCATCAGGGTTTCATCGTCAAGATGCTCATTGTTGAAAAAAGCAAGGTTTGAAATTTTCGACTTGCCCATGCTTTCGAGGGCGTGACGAAGCTCCGGCTGGAACACGACAACCATCGCTATCACCCCGAAGCTGAAAATCTGTTCAAGGAGATAGGAGGTACTGCTGAAATCGAATTCCGCCGCGAAAAGATAGAGCACAAGCAGCAGGAAAATACCTTTCATAAGCTGTCCGGCTCGGCTGTTGGACGCGAAACGCAGGGCTTTATAAAACAGGAAGGCAACTATAACGATGTCGATAAAATCGGCGGGGCCGAAAGTTTTCAACACGTTCATTATATTATTCCAAGAAAAAGTCAAATCCAGCATATTTTTCCCTTCTCCGTCCTGTGCTCATAATATTATCCTATATATTTATATAATAACACAACCTCTTATATTTTCAAGAGTTATTTTATTAATTAATATTTTCCGAAACGGAATAAATTATTTTTACAAGTTTTGCGGCGTCGGCAAAAGTATTCATAGGTCCGACGCTGATTCTGCACGTTCCCCGGGTTTCCGTTGCAAATTTTTTATGTGCAAGAGCCGCGCAGTGGAAACCGCCCCGGGTTGCTACGCCCCTTTTTGAAAGGAGCTCCGCCGTCTTCTCCCCGGTTAAATCCCCGATTACGAAGGATATTACCGGGGCATGGGTCTTAGGTCTCGGATATTTTGTAAAAAGGGTCACGTTCTTCATTTTTGCAAGCTCCGAGTAAATAAACTGCGCAATTTTCATTTCCCGCTCGGCAATTTTTTCTTCCCCTTCTCTCATCACCCTGCTTATCCCGGCGGAAAGACCGCAAATTCCCGGGACGTTAATCGTCCCGCTCTCGAGCCCCTCGGGAATGGTGTCCGGCTGCTTTGCTTCAAGGGAATAGGTCCCTGTTCCGCCGAAAAGTATCGGGCGGAGAAGCTCGGGATTTTTCGCCACGAGGATACCCGTTCCCATGGGTCCAAGAAGCCCTTTGTGACCCGGAGCGCAGATGAAATCAATGTTGTCCTTTTCCATATTATATTTTTCCGTTCCGGCGGTTTGCGCCGCGTCGAGCATAAAGAACGCGCCGTGCTCATGGGCAAGCGCCGCGAGCTCCCTCACCGGCGTTTTTATTCCGAAAACGTTGGAAGCGCCGGTCACGGCGATGAGCTTCGTGTTCTTTTTTATGGCGTTTTTAAAGGACATCAGCGTTGAATCGGTGTCGCCCTCCGCAACTTTAGCCACAGAAAAGTCGGCTTCGCCCCTTGTTTTCAAATCGTACAAAGGGCGGAGCACGGAATTGTGCTCAAGGTCGGAAATCACGCAATGACCGCCCGGAACGATGCTCATAATGACAAGATTTATCGCTTCGGTACAGTTCTTTGTAAAAATCACGTTTTCCGGAAATCCGCAGCCAAAGAGCTTCGCCGCCTTTTCCCGGCATTTAAACACCTCCCGCGCCGTATCCATCGCAAGGCTGTGACCGCTTCTTCCCGGGTTTGCGCCGTAATACACAAAGGAGGAATTCACAGCTTTTCGCACCTCGAAAGGTTTCGGATAGGTCGTCGCGGCGTTATCAAAATAAAGCATTATTTCATACCTCCCTGACTTCACTGAAACGCACGCCCGCTTTTTGAAGCAGCGTGGTTATTTTTTCCTCTTCGCCTTTTACTTTAATTATATATCCGCAGCCGTGAGTGTTGATCGTTCCGTCCCGAAAAACAAACGCGCGGTAGCCGTTGTTTTTAAGGACCGCCTCTCCCCTCATGGCAGTTGTAATAGAGCTAAAAAAATAGAAATACTCTTTCATATATCATCCCGCCGTTCATATTGAATTTCGGTCGCTACATTATATGAACGGCAAAGCGGCACAGACAACAAAAAACTGCTTCCCGTTAAAGGAAGCAGTTTTTTACTTATTTAGGGTTTTCAGCGCGGGAAAAAGCGTTTATCCGGCTCTTCCGGCTTTTACGATATTCGCTTCGTGCTCAGCCATGGTGCTTGCGAAATAGAAATTGCCATCGGCGTCGGTCACGAAGTAATAATAGTTGCTGTTTTCGGGATAGAGCGCCGCTTCTATTGCCGTGATACCGGGGTTACAGATAGGTCCTACCGGGAGCCCCTTCTTATAGTAGGTATCATAAGAGGTGTGGTAGGCGTTGTCGAGCTCCTCGTCATCGGAGACGTATGGCTCGATTTCATCACGGTAATAGAAATAGGTGACGTCGGACTGGAGGTAAGGAAGTCCTGAGCCGCTGGCAAGACGGTTGTGGAATACGGAGGAGACAAGCTCCATATCCTCCTTTTTCGCCGCCTCGGACTGGATGACGGATGCCATGGTGATAACCTCGTCAAGGCTCATGCCGAGCTCCTGCATACGCTCGTAATATTCGGCGATAATTTTGCTGTTGAAGTTGTCTATGAATTTCGCCATTACGCTTCTCGGGCTGGTGTTGAGATAGAATTCATAGGTATCCGGGAAGAGGTAGCCCTCCCACTTATGATAGATATATTCGTTCGTGCCCATCATCGACTCGAACTCATACTCAAAGGTTTCCGTATCCACCGCCGCCATAAACTCGTCGTAGCCGCAGACGCCGTTTTCGTCGAGCTTTTTGGCTATCTCGCTTACGGTCATACCTTCATAGAAAGTAAGGGAAATGGTCTCTTTCGCCGTGTCGCGCTTGCGGAGCACCTGGAAAATCTGGTCGTAGCCGAGGTTGGAGTTAAGGGTATAGGTTCCGGGGGCGAGCCTTTCCTGCATATTCTTTACTCTCGCGTAAACCTCGAAAGCAAAGGGCTCGTCGATAACGCCCTTCTCTTTAAGAATGTCGGCAATTTCGCCGAGGGTTGCGCCCTCGGGAATAACTATCTCGTACTCGCGGCTCTCTTTGCTGAAGCCCACGAGGTCGTTGATGCTCGAAAGGGCAAAGGAAGCTATAAACACCGAAACGGCGAGCACTACGGACACCCAGATCACCGTTATAAGAGAGTTATAAAGGGTGTTTGCTCTTTTTTTCTTTTTGCTGCTTGGATTTCTTTTCAGTCGTTTATCCTCTTCCGGGATTTCGGGAGCCGGCTCAATGTACGGTTCCTCCTCCGAAACGGGAGAAAACGCCCCGTTTTCGTCCTCCTCGTCCTCTTCCGGAGGCGGGGGCGCGAAAATATCATTTTCAAAGGAGCTTTCATCCTCCCGCCCGGAGGGTCGGACGGGCTCCTCCGGCTCACTTTCCCGGCGGGCGCTCGTATTATCCTCAAAGAAACTTGAGAAAACGAATTCGCTGTCCTCCGCGGAATCCTCCGCGGGAGAATTGTCCTTTGGCTCAAGGTCTTTAAAGAAATCTTCAAATTCTTTATTGCTCATAAAATCCTCCGTTTGCGGCCCGGTCTCGGTGTAACCAACACTGAGCCGTTTTCATATTATATAACATACCGGCGCTCAAAACAAAGCCAATTCGGCTGCGCCTGTATCAAAATTAATTTCGCGAGGTGAAATTTCATGTTCGGAAACAATAACTGCTGCTGGTGGATTATCATCATTATCCTTCTCTTTGCCTGCGGTGGCTGCGGCAACGGCTTCTTCAACAACAACGGCTGCGGCTGCAACAACTGCGGCTGCAACGACTGCGGCTGCGGCTGCGGCTAAAAGCCGGATAGCACCCAAAAGGGTCAGCCCTGCGCTTTAGCGCAGGGCAATTTTTATTTTCCGTTTATTGCCGCTATAAGCGCCGCGGCAAAATCCATGGCGTACAAGGGTCCGGCGGCGGTTACGAGCCTTCCGTCGGTCACGCAGTTTTCGGCGGTATATTCCCCTTCCTCGGTTTCAAAGCCCGGGAAACAGGTATATCTTTTGCCCTCAAGGGCGCCGGTTCCGGAGAGCACAACGCCGGGCGCCGCGCAGATAGCGCCGATGACTTTTTTATTTTTAAGGGCAAAGTCAACGGCAAGGGCAACGGTTTCCGACGCTTTGAGATTCGCCGCTCCGGGCATTCCTCCGGGAAGAATCACGGCGTCAATATCGGAAAGCTCCGCTTCGCTTTCGGAAATATCCGCCGTAACGGTGAGACCGTGGGCGCTTTTCACGGTTTTTGCGCCGACGCCGACGGTAAGTACCTCAATCCCGGCTCTTTTGAGCATGTCGTAGGGGACGACGGCTTCCATATCCTCAAACCCGTTCGCAAGAAAAAGATATACCATTTTAAGTATTCTCCTTTTTATTTCATTATAAGCTCGGTGCGCGGTTTCCCGCAGGTCATCTTCCCCTCGGTGCATCTTCCCTCGGATACGCACCCGGGACCGGCGTTAGCGAAGAGGTTGGGCGCAACTTCCCGGCAAAGCGCCAGCATCTGGTCTGCAACGGAGCGGATTTCCCACTGGGCGCGGTTGCAGCAGCGAAGGCGGAAGAAATTGTGAAGGCTTCTGACGTTCATGGTGACGACCATCTTGGTGTCACATGCGTTGGGAAGAACGAAACGGGCGTCCTCAATGGCTGTTTTTTCGGCGGCTTTCCAGGCTTCCTCCTCTGATTTTCCTTCGGAAACAAGGCGGGCAGCCTCTTTCTTTTGGAGAATCTCGGTGATTTTCTGGTAGCTTTCGGCGCAGCTGTCCATTATTTTATTGTATTCGGCAAGGGCTTCCTCGTCGGAAGAAATATTGGGCGGAACAATAAAATCGAAGCTCCCGCGGCGGACGTAGCGCTGGCTCTGTACGCTGTAGGAAGCTATTCTGTGTCTTGTCATCTGCGCGAGAAAAGCGCGGGAAACGCCCTCGATTGTAAAAGTAAAGCTCGCGTGCTCAAGGGGGCTTTCGTGACCGAGCTTTTCGAGCATCGCCACATAGGACGAAGCTTTCTCGTCGGTCATACCGTCGAAAAGCTTGTCCGCTCCGGAGTTACTATAACAAAGTCTTGCGGCGGCGGCCACCGTTTTTTCCGGATTCGGAGTGTATGATAAAAGTTTTACGCTTGGCATCGGGCTTTCTCCCCTCTTTAAATATATTTTCAGTTGTAATTTATTATAATGCAAAATCCCGGGGTTATCAAGAGCGTTATTATTAATAATTATTTAAAAAAGCGGAGCCTTGGGCTCCGCTTTTTTAAATAAAGTTTGTTTATTTTATGGTTACGCTGAAGGCGAGAGTTTCAACATACATTCCGTCCTCGTCAAGGAACATAACGGAAATCGTAGTGGTGCCTTCGCCAATGGCTTCGACCTCAAAGGTGCCGCTCTCTTTAAGCTCACGAAGGTCGGATTTTACCGCGCTCACGTTGTCATAGAGAAGCACGGCGCTCGCGACGTTTTCATCGAGCATTACGGGAATAGAAATCACGTCGCCCACAAGGTATGTAATCGGCATTTCGGAGATATTTCCGTCGTAGCCGTAATTTGCAATAGTGAACTGCCAATCGCCTTTTTCTTTGGCGCCGCCGAAACCTTTAATGTCGTCGATATATATGCATTTTTCGTCCATCGTTACGTAGTAGCTCTTGCCAGCCTCGAAGGACTCACCTTCGGGAAGGAAAATGATTACCTGGGCAAGCGCCGGGTCGGTGCTTGTGCTGAGATAGATTTTTTCGTTATCTATTATAACGTCGTATCTTGCCATAAGCCTGTCGTTTTCGGCTTCGTAGATACAAATTTCGCCGGTACCGATTTCGATGTTGGGGGTATTCATAACTATCTGGAGCGCATTGAGACCGGCGGCAAAGACCTTACCGTCGGAGCTGTCGGGATAGAGAACCATCTCGAAATTATCCTTATCGGTATAGTGCACTGTTTTTTGATTGGCACAACCCGAGAAACAAACAAGCATTAACATAAGCGCAAGAATTGCGGCAACGATTTTTTTCATATTGCTGAACATCCTTTCTGAATATCTAAATGGTATTATAATATAATGAATGAATAATTGCAATTCATTTTTTGCACAAAGGACAAAAGTTGTTTTTTTATTCATATTTCTGACATTTTACAAGGTCTTTTCACGAAAATAAATATTTACAATTATAATATTTTAAGATATTATCTTTCAATAAATTCCACATTACGCACGTTTTTCTTGACAGAAAAACGTTTTAGATATAGGATTATAGGCAGCAAAACCATCGGAGGTAGTTTATATGTTCAGCGAATGGAGCGCCATCGACATAGTTCACAAGATGCTCAAAAACACCGTGAAACCCGGCGATTTTTGCATTGACGCCACTGCCGGCAACGGTCACGACACTGTTTTTCTTTGCGAACTGGTCGGCAAAAAAGGAAAAGTTCTCGCTATGGATATACAGCAGAGCGCCGTTGACAGCACTCGGGCAAACCTTGCGGAGCACGGTTTTTCGGAAATCGGGGAGGTTTTCTGCAAAAGCCACAGCGAGATGGACGAGCTCGCAGAGCCAGAAAGCGCCGACTGCGTCGTCTTCAACTTCGGCTGGCTTCCCGGAGGCGACCACGACATTTTCACAAGGGCGGAAACCAGCGTTCCCGCAATCAAAAAGGCTCTCGACATTTTAAAGCCCGGCGGGCTTTTGAGCCTTTGTCTTTATTACGGGCGGAACAACGGTTATTCCGAGCGTGACGCAATTCTCGAATATCTTGCCGGGCTTGACAGCAGGTACTACGCCGTTATGAAATGTGACTTTTTAAACCGTAAAAACGACCCGCCCTTCCCCATTTTTGTTGTGAAAGAAAAGATATAAAAAAGCGCCGCCTTAA
>JAEDJF010000122.1 GCA_016296485.1 Oscillospiraceae bacterium | reverse complement strand
CAGGCTGCTATCAGAAACGAATAATTTTGTTGTTGAACATAGGGGCGCCGCTTCAAATGAAGCGGCGTCCCTTTCATCTTGAGTTGTTTCAGACTTGCCGCCGCGACTATCAACAAGCGGGCGGTGCTCAAGCTGTAAATACCGCCGAATTCTTTCGTTCGGATTGCAAGAACCGGGTTTATAAGCTACACTTTATTATTGTTCTTATTTTTACTATTTCAGTAGAGGCAACGGCAAAACCTTGGATATTCTTTTCGAGAACCTTGAAAGATATTTCAATTACAACTTTGAAAAAGCGACTGAAATTATGGAAATTTTTCAAAGCAACAAATAGTATATTTCTCCTTGTGCGCCGCTTCTGAAACGAAGCGGCGCGCCTGTTTTTCTATTGTAAAATTTATGTAAAACTTTACACTTTTACGGCTTATTCTATTCACTTTTCTATACGCATTTGCTATAATAGAAAAATTGGGAAACCAAAAATTTTCATTAATAATCAAATCGGGAGGATATTATGAAAATCACAAAAGATATTTACTACGTCGGCGTCAACGACCACGACGTTGATTTATTTGAAGGTCAGTACCGCGTTCCAAACGGAATGTCTTACAACTCCTACGTCATTGAAGACGAAAAAACTGCGGTTATGGACACGGTGGACATTCGCTTCGGCGAGGAATGGCTCAGCAACATCAAAAGTGTCCTCGGAGAGCGGGAGCCCGACTATCTCGTGATTCAGCATATGGAGCCGGACCACTCCGCAAATATCTTTAAATTTATGGAGACCTATAAAAGCACGAAAATCGTCTCCTCCGTCAAGGCTTTCGCGATGATGAAGCAGTTCTTCGGCACCGATTTTCCCGAGCGTCAGGTGGTCGTCGGCGACGGCGGAAGCCTCTCCCTCGGCGAGCATGTGCTCAATTTCGTCGCCGCGCCGATGGTGCATTGGCCCGAGGTCATCGTGACCTATGACAGCCGCGACAAGGTGCTTTTCTCCGCCGACGGCTTCGGAAAATTCGGCGCCCTTGACGCGGACGAGCCCTGGGCGGACGAAGCCCGCCGCTACTATATCGGCATAGTCGGCAAATACGGTGCTCAGGTTCAAAACCTTCTCAAAAAAGCGGCGGCGCTCGACATTGCGACCATCTGCCCGCTCCACGGACCGGTGCTCAAGGAGAACCTTGGGTACTACCTCGGGCTTTACGACACCTGGTCCTCCTACACTCCCGAGACCGACGGAATACTTATCGCCTATACCTCCGTTTACGGACACACCAAAGAAGCGGCTCTCAAACTCGCCGAAAAGCTCCGGGAGAACGAGTGCCCGAACGTGGTTGTTCGGGACCTTGCCCGCTGCGATATGGCCGAAGCGGTAGCCGAAGCCTTCCAGTACAGCAAGATTGTCCTTGCGACCACCACCTATAACGCCGAGATTTTCCCGTTTATGTGCGACTTCATCGAGCATCTCACGGAGCGCAATTTCCAGAATCGCACCGTCGCCATTATTGAAAACGGAAGCTGGGCGCCCCTTGCCGCAAAGGTCATCAAACAGAAGCTCGCCTCCTGCAAAAACCTCAGCTTTGCTGATACCCTTGTCACCATAAAATCCGCCCTTAACGACGAGAACCTTAAACAGCTCGACGACCTTGCGAAGGAGCTTTGCCGCGATTACCTCGCCAAAGACAGCGATACCGCCGACAAAAACGACCTTAACGCCCTTTTCAACATCGGCTACGGGCTTTACGTCGTCACCTCGAAGGACGGCGAAAAGGACAACGGAATGATTCTCAACTCCGTGACCCAGGTCACCAACACCCCGAACCGCATAGCCGTCACCATCAACAAAAAGAGCTTCTCCCACGACATCATTAAAAAGACCGGCGTTATGAACGTGAACTGCCTTTCAAAAGACGCTCCCTTCAGCGTGTTTGAAAACTTTGGCTTCAGAAGCGGACGCGACGCGGACAAATTCGCGGAAATCACCCCCTGTCGCTCCGACAACGGGCTCGCGTTTCTCCCCCGCTACATCAACTCCTTTATGTCCCTCAAGGTCGAAAGCTACGTTGACCTTGACACCCACGGAATGTTCATCTGCACCATTACGGAGGCAAGGGTCATTTCTGACGTTGAGACCATGACCTACACCTATTATCAGAACAACGTAAAACCCAAGCCCAACACCTCCGGCAAAAAGGGCTGGGTCTGCAAAATCTGCGGCTACGTTTACGAGGGCGACACCCTTCCGGAGGACTTCGTCTGCCCGCTTTGCAAACACGGCGCGGCGGACTTCGAGCCCATTGAATAATTATGGATAATTACTCGCTCAAACTGCTGCGGGAAAGCCCTGAGCTTTACGAAAAGTCTGCCCTTTGGTTCTCCCAAAAGTGGCGCATACCCCTTGAAGCCTACCGCGAGAGCATCGGCGAATGTATTAAAAACAAGCACGGCGTACCCCAGTGGTACGTCGTACTTGACGAATACGGAAATATTGCCGCCGGAGCCGGGGTGATTGAGAACGATTTCCACGACCGCCCGGACCTCACCCCGAATCTCTGCGCCCTTTACGTTGAGACGGAGCACCGAATGAAGGGGCTCGCAAGGCACCTTCTCGACTTTGCCCGAAACGATATGTATAAAATGGGCTTTGATACCCTTTACCTCGTGACGGACCACGAGGATTTTTATGAAAAATGCGGCTGGGAATTTTTCACCACGGTGAACGACGTTGAAACCGGACCGGAAAGAATGTACCGGGCAAAAACGGAATAATTTATACACAAAAAAGGCTTGCCGAAACGGCAAGCCTTTCATTTTTATTGGGGCAGAAAGATATATTAATAATCCTCCTCAACCTCGCGACCGAGGGCGCGCATCACCTTGTTGTAGGCGGCCATGGTGTTGTAGTCGAAGCAAACCATATAGACGTCCTCAATGCAGGTGTCCTGTTCAAGGTACTCAAGAATGGTGTTGATGGCGATTTCCGCAGCTTTTGCAAGAGGGAAACGGTAGGCTCCGGTGGAGATGGAGGGGAAAGCGACGGTACGGCAGTTATACTCCACCGCAAGGTCGAGGGATTTTTTATAGCACTGACGGAGAAGCTCCTCCTCGTTGGTGAGACCGTTGTTCCAAACGGGACCTACGGTGTGGATTATGTACTTCGCGTCAAGCTTGAAACCGGGGGTGATGACGGCGTCGCCGGTTTTGCAGCCTCCGATACGGCGGCAGCAGCTGAGAAGCTCCGCGCCGGCGGCGCGGTGGATAGCGCCGTCCACGCCGTCGCCTCCCATAAGGCTGGTGTTTGCTGCGTTGACTATTGCGTCAACCTTCATATTAACGATATTGCCTTT
>JAEDJF010000121.1 GCA_016296485.1 Oscillospiraceae bacterium | reverse complement strand
ACACGGGGGATTAGCCCAACGGATTTTGAGTCCGTCACGTCTGCCAATTCCATCACACCGGCGTTACCCTATAATTATACACCAATATTTCAATATTGCAAGAAAATTCTTTTAAATGCGTACCGGAATCGGCTTTCCGGGCAAAATTTCGTTTGGCGAAACCTCGCAGTCGATGGCGTAAACCTCGACCCCGGCGGCAGACGCCGCCCCAAGAGCCGAAGCGAAGCGAGGGTCGGTGGCGGCGTTCGCCGCAAAAGAAGCGACCCCTTTCATCGCTATTACGAAAAGCACCGCCGCGCGAAAGCCCTCGGCTTTCGCCGCAATCAGCTCGTTAAGGTGCTTTGCGCCCCGCTCCGTCGGAGCGTCGGGAAAGCGCGCTTCGCCGCCGCAGTCAAGGGTCACGCCCTTGACCTCAAGGAAGATTTTCTCCTTCGGCGTTTCAACGTAAAAATCGAAGCGGCTCTTGCCGTAAAAAGTCTCCGGGCGAACTAGGGCAGCGCCCGGGAAAAGAGTGGGTATATACTCCGCCGCGACCTTGTTGGGCGCAAGGCTGTCGATGTTGACGATTTCTTCCCCGCGGCGCACCGCCACGAGGTCGAACCGGGTTTTCCGGGCGGGGTTTTCGCTTTCCGAAAGGAAAAGCTCCGCCCCGGGGAGCAGCAGCTCCCGCATCCTCCCGGTGTTCATAACGTGGCAGATTTCCTCCCGCCCGTCAATTTCAACGTAGGCGATAAAGCGGTTCGGGCGGGAAATAAATTTTCCCCGAACGATGTTTTTATACTTCATAAAGCTCCCCCTGTGTCACGTTGTCCCGGCGAAAAGCCTCGTTTATGGTGTTAAGGACCCGCTTTTTGTCCGCCGACCAAAGAGGCGCAATAAGGCTCTTTTTGTCGCCGTCGCCGGTAAGGCGGTGTATTGTCATATTGGGCGGAAGCCGGCGGACGCACCCTTCGAGAATTTCAATATATTCTTCCATGCTCAAAGTTTCAAACTTCCCCTCGCGCCAGTCGTGCTCAAGATCCGTTCCTTTGAGCACGTGGAGAAGCTGGAGCTTTATTCCGTCGGCGCCGCTTTTTCCGATATGCTTTGCGGTTTCATAAATCATCTCCGGCGTTTCCCCTGGAAGCCCGATTATCATATGGGTAACGACGTAGAGTCCGGCGGCTTTGAGCCGCAAAACCGCGTCGTCATAGACCGAAAGGGGGTACCCCCGGCGGATATACTCCGCCGTTTTTTCGTGCACCGTCTGGAGTCCCAGCTCCACCCAGACGGGCTTTATTCTATTGAGCCGGGAGAGGAGCTCCACCGTTTCCTTTGGAAGGCAGTCCGGTCTTGTTCCGACGGAGAGGGCGGCGACGTCCGGGTGGGAAATTGCCTCGGTAAAAAGGCGTTCCAGCTTTTCGGGCGGACCGTAGGTGTTGGTGTAGCTCTGGAAATAGGCGATATATTTCCCGCCGGGATTTTTCTTTTCGACCCGGGCTTTCGCCCGCTCAATTTGCTCCGTCACGCTTTCCCGGGGCTTTTCGGCGAAAGCCCCGCTCCCGCCGAGGCAGAAAATACAGCCCCGACTCCCGAGGGTGCCGTCCCGGTTGGGGCAGGTGAAGCCGCCGTCCAGCGCAAGCTTATACAGTTTTTCCCCGAACTTTTCAAGAAGCTCGACGTTAAGCGAGCGGTACATTTTTCCGCCTCCGTTCTTATTTAGGGTCTTACTTTATGTCCTCCGCAAGCTCCCGGACGTCGAAAATATCCCAGGGGTATTCCTTTGGCGGAAGGGAGCGAAGGTCGATTTCCTTTCCAGTAAAGGGGTGCTTAAAGGCAAGGCGGCAGCTCCAAAGGGCGGTTTCGCAGCGGTTATCTCGGCTCCCGTATTTCCCGTCACCGAGAAGGGGCCTTTTCCTGGAGGCGAACTGGACCCGCACCTGGTGGGTGCGCCCGGTATTGAGCCGCACGAGCACGAGGGAAACTTCCCCGTGCTCGCCGTTTTTCGCCGTGCTCAAAACCCGGTAGGAGAGGGAAGCCTTTTTGACCCCTTTGCGTTCCCGCTTCACGACGAAGGTTTTGTTCTTCCCGGAATCCTTAAAAAGGAGGTCCTCGAAAACTCCCTCCGGCGCTTCGGGAACGCCCTTTATTACCGCAAGGTACTCCTTTATAAACTCCCTTTTCTGAATAAGGTCCGAGAGCTTTCCTGCGGCGGCGGCGCTTTTCGCAAGGACCATGGCGCCGCCGGTGTTCCGGTCGAGCCTGTGGACGAGGAAACAGTCGCCCCCGGTCATTTCTTTCGCGAGGGTCAGAACGTCCTCTCCGCCCGGCGAGGGCTCCGAAAGCACCGCCGCCGGCTTTTCCACCGCAATAAGGAATTTATCTTCGTAAAGGACATTCATTCGCTGCACCCCGCAAAAATTTTCTTAAAACATTATCGCACAAAAATCCCTTTCGGTAAAGATTTTATTGCAAAAAATCCCTTGCAAAGCCCCGGGAAATCATTGTATAATTAGCTTATACTATTTTTAACTTTAGGAGGGCGCTTTTATGGAAAACTCTGTGAATGCGGCTCTTGTCAACCCTGAGGACAGAGAAGAATACTATAAACCCCTTGGGCTAACTAAAAAAATCGAATCGAGAAAAATAATCCTCGTGGGGCGTTCCCGCTGCGGAAAAACGACCCTTATCCGCCGTTTGCACAACCTCGATATGACCTATCACAAGACCCAGTCCATCGAGGCATGGTCCGACGCCATTGACACCCCCGGCGAATACACCGACACGCCCTTTTTCAGCCGCGGCGCCGCCATAACCCCCGCCTATGACGCGGACATCGTCTGTTTCTGCCACGACTGCGGGAACGACATCTGCCGCCTGCCACAGATGTTTTCAATGTCCTTTGCCCGCCCGGTCATCGGCATAGTAACGAAGGCCGACACGGAGGACACCCCCACGGAACAGGCGGTCACCTTCCTTGAAAACGCCGGAGCGCGCCACATTGTCATTACGAGCGCATTAACCGGACGGGGCATCGAGGAGCTCATCGACCTTATAAACAGCATTGATTTAAACGATTACTGATAAAACAGAAAAAACGCCGCCCAGAGGGCGGCGCTTTTTTATTTATCATCTTTATCTTCTTCGTCACCGATATAGGTAAAGCGGGTAAAGGTCTTGCCGTCGCGCTCGACCTTTTCCTCCCACATTGAGGCGGGACGCACCCAAAGCCCGTGCTCGCCGTAAAGCTGGCGATAGACGACCATTTCTTCCTCGGTCTCGCTGTGCTTGGCAACGCCGATTACCTCGTACTCTTTTCCTTTAAAATGTCTGTATCTTCCGGGCTTTATCAATTTTGCGCCCTCCTTTTTATTTTTATTCACCGATTATCTCCCTTACGCATTTT
>JAEDJF010000024.1 GCA_016296485.1 Oscillospiraceae bacterium | reverse complement strand
TTTACGGCGGAAATTTTATGCTGAGATGAAAATCATCGAAAGCATACAGAAAATATACGCCTGGAGACAGCCCGCGAACACGTCGAAATAGGCGTGGACGAAGACCATTGCGAAAAGCGGGAGCATACAGAGCACCGCAAGACCCATAACCATTTTCTTCTTGCTCTTGCTGAGGGTCTTGAGCTTTTTGTACTGGCTCGTAAGAAGCAAAACGGTGAGGACCACCGCCGCCACCGCAATCCATGCCGGCACGGCGTTGTTGCCGATGAGCATTGCATAGACAAGCGTTCCGATTACAAGTCCGCCCAAAAGGTTTCCGAACATACGGAAGGTAAGAGACACAGGGTTCGCGATTTCACCGATAAGGTTTATCGGGAAAAGGAGAGCCACAGGCTCAAAGAAGCTCTTGAAATAAGCTTTGACACCGTTTACCCGGATGCTGTTTGCCTGCGTAAGAATAAAGGTGAGGATTGCAAGCGCGAGCGGAGTTACAATATCCGCCGTTGGCGGTCTAATAATTCCGAGACCCCAGACGCCGCTTAAGTTTGACGCAAGAAGAAACGCGAAAAGAGCGATAAAATAAGGAGTAAAAGCCTTATGTCCCGGACCCATCGTTTCATCTACCATATTGCTTATTGCGCCGTAGATCATTTCCGCCACTACCTGCTTTTTGCCGGTGGGTTTTACCTTAAGCCCGCTCCCAAGCCAGATGAACACCGCCGAAAGCACCACGACTATAAGGAGAGTCCATACCATCGTGTTCGTTATCGGGAAAGAGCCTATTGAAAAGCCCTGCTCAACCTGGGAGATGTTTATATTCATACAAATATTCATCCTATACCTCCTTTCCGGTTTTTCCTATGTAAGAATGCGTTCAAAAAAGCAAGAGCATAAATTGCATAGGATATGCTCAAAAGCCCGAGAACGCACCCCAATATGCTTACATTCGGGTTTTTAATAGCCGCGAAAACGGCTACGCCTCGAATAAGAAGCCGTAAAAAATAGTTGGAGACCGTTATTTTTTTCGGGTCTCCGCCGCCGAACATCTTTCCGATTCCGAGCTCATGCTGGCGGAAAAGAAGCTGGGCAACGCCGCCGCCGAGGATAAGACCGGCGCCGAAAATTTTCCAGTCCGTGAAAAAAAGCGCCGCCGCTTCACAGAGAACGCAAAGGAGCAAAGCCCCGAGGCGCACGTTTTTTATATTGAGTATCCGGGAATCTTCCTCCCCGTCGTACTCATTCATCAGATTTTGAAGGAGTCTCGCCATTGTTTTCCTCTTTTTTCTCCTTATCAAAAAAAGCGTCCTTAATGAGATAATAGGTGCTGCGGTACGCGGAATATATACCTATAAGTATTCCGGCAACGGCGAACCAATGTCCCCCGTTTCCGTATTTTCCGTCGAGCCATATTCCTACGGAGAGCAGTATTATTATTGGACAAACGGCGCTCAGAGAAACCTGGAATATCATCGTTGCGGCTTTCGCTATTTTGTTAAAGCTGAGACCGCCGTTTCTCTCATTCACCGTGCTCATCCTCCCCGTTTGAAATTTCGGCAATTTTCATTATTTCCTCCGCTTCGCTTTCGGAAAGCCCAGAAAGCGCCTCCTCAAGGCTCGGGAGCTCGGTCATTTCGTTTTCAAAAAAATCCTCCTCCGGAAGCGGATAGTCGGCGTTTTCAAACTTCCGGCTGTTTCCGCTCTCCTGCCAATAGTCAAGGGGAGAATCTTCTTTCGAGTTAATCGCCGCGACCGCGCTTTGCCTTTCAGCAGAATTTATCATCCTTATCATAAATCTCTTGACAAAAAAGCTGCAAACAAGGAACACGGCAACAAAAATAAGTATTACCCATTTTTCCATTGCCGTTTCCCTCCCAAGCACATATATTCACATTTTCGCCGCAAATTCTTTCCCTTGCGGACAATTGTCAAAGCGTCCGCAAAGGCGCCGAAAAACCGCCCGAAGACTTAAATATTATATCACAGAAAGCAAATCATGTAAACAAAAATCTGTTATATTTTTAACAAAATGCCGGACTTATTTTATTCTATTATATAACAAACAATCAAAGTAGTAAAGTGAACAATGTGTAACTTTTTCTTGCGAACAAGTGACAGTTATGTTATAGTGGTTTCCGGTAAATTCCTAAAAGGAGGTCTTTCAGATGGAGCTTTCCGAATGCCGTCTTTGTCCGAGAAAATGCCTTGCGAGACGAAGCGAAAACAAAGCCGGTTTCTGCGGCGGAAAAAGCCTTGCAAAGGTGGCGAGGGCCGCTCTCCATTTTTGGGAGGAACCTTGCATTTCCGGCGAAAGCGGCTCCGGGACTGTGTTTTTTTCCGGCTGCACCATGCGCTGCGTTTTTTGCCAAAACCGGGAAATAAGCCGGGGCGAAGCCGGAAAGGAAATCACAAACGAGCGCCTTTCGGAAATTTTTCTTGAGCTTCAGGCAAAGGGCGCAAACAACATAAATCTCGTCACCCCCATGCACTATGCTCCCCAAATTATGAAAGCTCTGGACCTTGCCCGCGCAGGCGGGCTTTCCCTTCCGATAGTCTGGAACACCGGCGGCTGGGAGCTTTCGGAAAGCGTCGCGGCGGTTCGGGACTATGCCGACATCTGGCTCACGGATTTCAAATATTTCGACGATTCCCTTGCGAAAGCGCTTTCCGGCGCGGCGAAATATTTTGAAATTGCCTCCGCCGCTCTTGCGCAGATGGTCGCCCAAACCGGCGAAGCCGTTTTTGATGACGACGGAATAATGCGCCGGGGCGTTATCGTTCGGCATCTTATGCTCCCGGGGCATCTTGAGGACACGAAAAACGTGCTCCGCTATCTTTACGAAACTTACGGTAACAAGATCTGGATAAGCATTATGAACCAATACACCCCCCTTTGTTCCGACGAACGCTTCCCGGAGCTTTCGAGAACCGTTTCCGACGAGGAATACGAAAGCGCCATTGATTTTGCCCTCTCCCTTGGGATTGAAAACGCTTTCGTCCAGGAGGGCGGCACCGTTGGCGAGAGCTTCATCCCTCCCTTTGATTTGGAAGGCGTTTGAATTTTCAAGGCAAAAAACTTTCATTTTTTCACCCTGAAGCTCTTGCAAATCGAAATGTTTAGTGCTATATTTGTTTTTATCATATAAACATTTGTTTTTTGGAGGTGCACAAAATTGTCTGGGGAAGAATTAAAGATAATTGTGGAGGCTGACCTCCTTCCGGAGGTGCTTCTCAAGGTGATTGAAGCCAAAAAGCTCCTTTCACAGGGCAAAGCCAAAAACTCCTCTGAAGCCGCAAGAATGGCGGGGATAAGCCGCAGCGCCTATTATAAATACAAGGACGGCGTTGCCGTTTACGACGAGGAGCAGGAGCGGCGGCTCGTCACCTACTATCTCACCCTTATGGACGTTCCGGGCGTGCTCTCCAACGTGCTCGCCGAGCTTTCAAAATACGGCGCCAACGTGCTCACAATTAACCAGAACATTCCTGTTGACGGCGCCGCGCCCGTCACCATTTCCTTCGCCACCCGTGGGCTTCGCACCGACGAGCACTCTCTCCGAGAGGCGCTCCGCGCCATTGACGGCGTAATAAACTGCCGGAGTCTTACGGGAGTAAAATAAAAATTTCTATCTTTTCTTTTCCCTTTGGCGGTCGCAAGACCGCCTTTTTCCTGCTCTTTTTTAAGTTTTGCCCCGGATTTTCCGAACTATTTTGCACTTTAGCAAATTTATGCCCTTTTGAATAATATGGCAAAGAGGAAGTTTCCTCTTTAAGACCTGAAAAGGCGCAAAGCGCCTTGATATATTTTTGAGGTAGATATATGGGCATTATTATACAAAAATTCGGCGGCACCTCCGTTGCGGACCGCGAAAAGCTCTTTCGCGCCGCAAAAATAATTACCGACGCCGCTTCCGCCGGAAGCAGCGTTGTGGCGGTAGTCTCCGCCCAGGGAGACACCACCGACGAGCTTCTTAAAAAAGCTGCGGAAATCGGCCCTGCTCCCTCAAAAAGGGAGCTTGACGCCCTGCTTGCCACGGGCGAATCTGCCTCCTCCGCGCTTCTCGCAATGGCTGTCGGGGAGCTGGGCTTTCCCGCAGTTTCCCTTGCCGGATGGCAAATGGGCGTTTTCACCGAAAGCGTCCACGGAAACGCAAAAATACTTAGGATTGATACGGAAAGGATTCTTTCCGAGCTTCAAAAAGGCAATATTGTAATCGCGGCGGGCTTCCAAGGGACGGACGCCCGAAACGATATTACAACCCTCGGTCGGGGCGGCTCGGACACCACCGCCGTCGCTTTGGCGGCGGCGCTTCACGCCGACGCCTGCCGGATATATAAGGACGTGGACGGGGTCTATTCCGCCGACCCGCGACTTGAGCACGGCGCAAAAAAGTACGACGTTATCAGCTACGACGAGATGCTCAAGCTTGCTCAAAGCGGTGCTCAGGTGCTCCATATCCCCTGTATTGAGCTCGCAAAGCGTGAAAAAGTCGTTATCGAAGTTCTTTCAACCTTCGAGGATAAGCCCGGGACCGTAGTAAAATAGAGCTTTTCCGCAAAACAGAAAATCCCTTCCCGGCGCATTGCGGCGGGAAGGGATTTTTTATTCGTTTTCAGAGTCCCAGGGGCGGCTTTTCCCGAGCCAGCCCTTTTCGTTCCAATACTCTTTTTCCGTGGGCGAAGCGCCCCAGTTTTTTATCTGCATCATTCGCATTAAGCTGAACATAAACTTAGTTCTTATTCCCGGTTTCGGCTTTTTCTTTAACAGCGAATCAGCCATTTTTTCGGCGTCCGTTTCGATTTTTCTCTTTTTCTCCGGATTCACCTGCTCCCAGTTCATCGCCTGGACGGCGATTCCGTAGCGTTTTACAACGGGAACACCCCAGTAGAAAAGCGTATCCGAAATATCCTTTACTGCGGATTTCGCACCCTTGCCTGCGGCGGTGGATACCACTATCGCTCTTTTTTCAAACATTTCCCGGCGGGGCTTATGGGACATCCAGTACGTAAAGGTTAGGTCCATAAAAGCTTTCATCGGCGCAGAGGCGTGAAGGCAGTAGGTGGGGGTTGTAAAAATCAAAATATCCGCCTTTTCAACTTCTTCCATTATCGCTCTTTTTTGAGCATAGAATGGGCAGTCCTCCTCATTTTCTATGCAGCGGTAACAGCCGAGGCAGAAATGATTGAGGGCTCCCGGGAGAAAAAATTCGGATATATCGTCCTTCGTCCCTATTTTTTCCGCAAACATTCTCCCTATATGATAAGAACTTCCCTTGTGATTCTGTCCGTGTATGAGCACGATTTTCATTGAGCACCCTCCTTGCTGTAAAGCCTGTTAAATTGTCTTATATGGTGCTCAAGCGTGCTCAAAGCTTCATTTTCTCTTTCCGGCTGGCGGTCGCAAATCGTCAGCAAAAGATAAATCGGCGAATAAAACTGCAGCGCCATAATATCCGGTTCCTCCACTCTCAGAAATCCCCCGGTCGAAAGACCCGCAAAAATCGCCGCCTGATACGACAGCGGGTCGTCGGCGTAACGCTTTGAAAACATGAGCCCAAGCTCGGGATTTTTGGACTGCTCAACGGTGAGCATTTTTCTGAATTTACTGACGCAGTCGTCGTGCAGAAAGTACAGGAACAGCTCCTTTCCCATTTTTACAAGCCCGTCCTCCGAAACCGCCGAAAATACCTTCGTATCTTTTTCGGCGTTTTCGCCGTCCATTTTCAAAGCCGCCGCTTGGTTTTCGTAATCTTTCTCCATCTCATTGAGAATGGCGTTAAAAATATCCTCTTTGCTTTTATAGTGCTTATAAAGCGACGGAGCCTTGACTCCGACCTCTTTGGCAATATCTTCAACGCGCACGGCGCTGTACCCTTTTTCCGCAAACAAAGTCAGCGCCCGGCTCAAAATTTTTTGTTTTGTTGTCACTGTCAGCCCTCCCTCGGCTAATATGTATTAGCTTATTTCATTATAAGCTAATAATTATTAGCCGTCAAGAGGTTTACTTGATTTTTATAAAAAAAGCGCTTCACGGTTTGTGAAGCGCTTTTTTAAGTTTTTTTTTAATGTCCGCCGATAACTATTTTTCCCTCGTCATCGTCGTAGCTTCCGCCGATGCTCACGGAGGTGTCGTTTCTCTCCTGTGCTCCGTAATAGATATACACTTTGGTCATCGTGTTGCCAATGGCGACGGGCTCTCCCGCCGCTATGGACTGCTCATAGACCACGTTATATTCGTACTCGGTGCTGAAATTCGGAACAGCCTGGAAACTGATACCCGCAGCGTTAAGCTCGGCGGTAACTTCCTCAAGGGTTCTTCCGGTGCAAAGGGGCATCGGCACAGTTTCCGGTCCAAGGCTTACTTTGAGCACGATTTGCGCTCCCTCTTCGACCTGGGTGCGGTAATTTACGGACTGCTCAAAAATCATACCTTCGGTATAGGAGGGGTTGTGCTCCTCCTCAAAAACGAGAGTGAACTGGGAATACTGTGAGTTGCCCTCGACGTTTTCGCGTTTTCTTCCGACGAAGTTAGGCACCGCTATCGTGTAGTCGCCCTGCTCAACGTCGGAAATATCCTCCGTGCTCGTTGAAGATTCCGAAGACTCGTGGCGGCTTCCGAAGCCCAGGGTCTCGGGGAAGCGGAAGAGGAACGCCACAAATCCGATGAGAAGCGCAACGAAAACGAGACACGCCACAAAGCCCCAGGGAACTCTTCTTTTTCTGCGCCTGGTTTCCTCATGCTCAACGGGTTTCTTCGTCTCCTCGGAGACTTTTTTAAAGAAATCCTCCCCGTCGGTCTTGAGGTCATAGTGCTTCGTATTGGAGCTGGTTGATTCAAGAAGCTCTGCGGTAAATTCGTCTATTGATTTCGTTCTGTCCTCAACGGACACGCGCATTGCGTTCATAATCGCGTCGGAAACGTTGGACGGAAGATTGTGGTCAAGCTCCTCGGGAGCACAGAGATTGTCCGCGCTTCTACGAAGGTCAGCCGAAACCGGAAGGGTTCCAGTAAGGGATTTATAGAGCACCGCCGCGACGGCATAAACGTCCGTCCACTCTCCCTGCCAGCTTGATTCGGAGTACTGCTCCGGGGCGGAATAGCCTGCGGAAAGGCTCGCGTCGATGGTGGAGTTTTTGGTATATACCGAAGCGGTTCCGAAGCCGCAGAGCAAAAGCTGTCCCTTGGCGTTGACCCTTATGCTCTCCGGCGAGATGCCGCGGTGAACAAAACCATTACCGTGAAGATAGGTGAGGGTCGTAAAAAGAGGCATAAAGAGCTTTTTCACCTGGGGCCAGGTGAACTCTCCGCCGTTATGGGCAAGGTAATCGCCGTAGGAAATGGTTTTTATGAATTTAGTGACTGCGTAAACCGTATTCTTATCCCGGACTATATCCGAAATGGGAAAAAGATTTACCGTATGGCGGAAATTGCGAAGGGCGTCGAAAAGATCGAAAAAATCCGTCATCAGGGTTTTATACTCCGCCTCGAGCCCGGGCACGGGAGCCACCTCCCCGGTGAGCTCGTTTCTCCGGGCGATTTTTTGAGGCATAAACTCGTGGATAAAAACTTTTTCCTCGTTTTCTCTGTCGAATCCTATGTAAATGATTCCTTCGCCGTTTATTTTACTGACGCGGCCCACAAGATATCTTTCGCCGACGACCGACCTTACAGGAAGGCAAAATTCCTCCTCTGGTTCGTTTTCGTCATAGCCGCAGTGGCACTTACCGTTTTCGTCAAGTCTTGACATACAGCCCATGCAAAGATAGCGTTCTTCTGTAAGCAAAATAACTACCTCCTTAAAGACTTATATATGTTCGCCGCCTTTAATTAAGACGGGTATTTTTGCACATATAATTATACATTTTATATGATATACTATTTCGTCTTTTCTTGCAAGAGGTTTTTTGCGGCGGAAAATGGATTTTATAAAAAAGAACGAAGCCCCGGCATACGCCGGGGCTTCGCCCTTTGGAAAGGAAAAAGATATAGAGAAAGATGTAATCAGATTTTCTTTCTCAGCATAATGACGAGGGAAACCGCCGCCACCCAGAAAAGCTGGAAGCCGAGAATCACGTACATTCCAAGGCTGCTTATGTTTCCGCTGAAAAGGAAGAAGGTCACAAGCACGAAGCCGAGGACTATACCTATCATTTCGAGAAGCGCCGCCGCAAAGGAGGACTGACGGATAATTCCGCAGCAGTTCAGAAGGTCGGAAAGAGCCGAAAGGCTTCCGTCGTAAACCGCCGCCGCGGGAGCCTTGTCCCTCTCCTCGGTGAGTTCGGCGCATTTCTGCTGATATTTCGAGGAAAGCAGCTTGAGCTGGCTTTCGGGATAAGCGAAAAGGTCGCTGAGTTTTTCGGTGGTGATGTTGGGGTCGCTGCAGTTGATTACAAGGCGCACGCCCCGTCCCGCCATTATTCCGAGGGAGCGGTAAACCTCCTTGTCGGCGTGGTAGCTGAGCACGAACATCGCGGTGAGCTCGCCGCTGTTGGCAAGATAGAGAATATCCTTGCCGACGCCGACATATTTGTTCTCGTAGTCGTGGGAGGGAATATCGACACCGTGGTTTATCATAAGCTCCCGGTTGCCGATGAGCACGCGCTTTCCACCGACCCAGGCGGAAAGCCCCATTCCGTCCTCATAAATTATCGAGTCCACGGGCTTAAGCAGTTTTCTGTCGCCCTGGACAACGTTGAGGAAGATGCTTCCGATGGTGCTCTTGGTGCTGCAGATTACTGAAGCGGCGTCGAGAATCGCCTCGTCGATTCTCCCCTGGGCAAAAGTCTTTATTCCGTGGAGAATAATGCTGCCGTCCGGGAAAAGCTGTTCCACGTCGAGAAGGACGGAGTCCGTCTCGGCAAAGGTTTCGGCGGTATAGCCGCCCGCCATCACGCTGCCCTGCTCATTGAGGGCTTTGCAGGAGCGATAAACAGGAAGCGCCCCGGCGATGGTGGCAGAAAAAGGCGAAGCTATGCAAAGTATAGCCGCGAAGCCGACTATTGCGTCGGAAACCTTTCCGGTGAGGAGGAAGGCGATTACGCCGACAAGAATTGAGCAGAGGAAAACGATGGGCGAAACGATTCTCGCGATGCTCTCCGTCGCGTCGTCGCGGTAGGAAAGCTCAAGGAACCGGGTGAAGAACTTCGTTTTTGCGCTGGTGCAAAAACGCGGTATCTCGTCGCGCTGACCGGTGAGCTCCCGGGCAAGGTCCCGGTTATGGACCGGGAGGAGGGCGGACTTTTGTCCGCCGGAGGTAAGAACCTCAAAGTTATCTTTAATTCTCGTTGCGGAAAGCAGCTTTCCGAGAGTGTTGAAGAAAAGCCCGAGTATCGTTATCGGGAAGAAAAGATTCTCCCCGCCGGAGGACATTGCGGACGGGTCAATGACAAACGATACGCCGAGAGCCGCCGCACCGATTATCGAACAGGCGGCAAAGGTGTCGTTCCCCGCCCGGAAACGGACGAGGGAAATTAGGCCCCCGCCGACGGTCACGTGGCAGGCAAGCGCCGCCACACAGACGATTGCAAGATTTATTATCGGGAAAACCATTCCGGATTTTGAGAAAGCGATGGCCTCCGGAAGCTGGTACCCGAGAACGGGCGAAAGGCAAAGCACCATGGACGCCACAAAGAGCACGAAGAGCACGATGCTACGAATTATGAGGCTCAAGCGCTGGGTCGAAAGGTTTTTCTGGACCGCCTCTTTCTGTGAAGGGTCCTCGTAATCCTCCGGGTCGTCGTCCTCCGGCTCGTGCATCTCACCCACGAGCTCCCGGGCAATTTCGCTGTTGGCTTTTTCGGAGAATTTATTTACAACGGGCTCCGCCGCCGGAATTTCCGGAACACGGATCTCCTGGCTGGTGGGCTCCGCCACCTGTTTCATAAATTCCTCCACCTTGTCCCGGCGCTTCTCGGTGAACTCTTTGTAAAGATCCCTGTTGGCGGCGGCGGTAAGGTCGTCGGCGGGCTTCGGCGCTTCGGAGTGTTCCTCCTTCGGCGCTTCCTCATGGGAATTTCTTATTTCGCCGAAGCCGTGTATCCCGGTGCGGAAGCGCTCTTCGCCTTTGCGGCTTTCTTCTGTTTTAACCGCAGGCTCGGAAGCGGGTTCTTTTCTCTCCTCCGCCGGTTTCGGCTCGGGGGCTACGACGCTGTGTTCAAAGCCCCTTTCGGGTCTTTCCCCGCCGCTCGTTCCGAAGCGGGAGGACATATCCTTCGGGACAAAGCCATCGACTTTCTCTTTAGCGGGCTCCGCCGGCTGGTCTTTCTTCGTGTCGTGGGCGGGAACGGTGTTCACTTTCGCGGAAAAACCGTCCTTTTTGTCCTTGGGTTTCTTTCCGTTTTTCCACTCCGTCGGACCGAAATACTGTGAAAGGGTGTCGTCCACCTGTATCGTCCTGGTGGTTATGGGCTCGCTGTTAAATTTCTTCGTATAGGTCGGCGCCTGCGCCGGTTTTTGCTCAGGCTGGGCTTCCTTTTTCTCCCGCATTTCAAAAAAGTCGCCCTGTTTCTCCGGCTGTTTTTTTATAGGCTCAGCCTCCGCTTTATACATTTCGCCGGAGGCTTCTTTCTGTTTTTTACGTCTTATCTCTTCAAGGATGTCGTCAACTGAATATCCGCTGTTTGCCATTTCTTTCTCCTTCCCCTGAAACTCGGCGTCAGTTTATCTTGCCTTTATCCCGAGACGCTGGCGGCAAACCTCGTACATCATTACCGAGGCCGCCACCGAAGCGTTAAGCGATTCAATTTTCCCCCGCATCGGAAGCGAAACGACGAAGTCGCATTTTTCTTTTACAAGGCGGCTTACGCCCTCGCCCTCCGCTCCGACGACAAGCCCCACGGCTCCGCCGAAATCGGCGTTCCAAAGAGGCTCGCCGTCCATATCTGCGCCGAAAATCCAAACTCCGCGCTCCTTGAGCTCCTCCATGGTTTGAGCGATGTTCGCAACCCTCACAACGGGCATATACTCGACGGCGCCGGCGCTGGTTTTCGCAACGACGTAGTTTAGCCCGACGCTTCTCCTCCTTGGGATTATTACCCCGTGGGCGCCGCAGCATTCAGCGGTCCTTATTATAGCGCCGAGGTTGTGTCCGTCCTCGAGCCCGTCGGTAATTATGACGAAGGGAGCTTCGCCCTTTTCCGCCGCTTTCGCGAAAACGTCGTCAAGAGTAGCGTAGCTGTGCGCTGCGGCGTAAGCCAAAACGCCCTGGGCGTTGGCTCCGGCGGCAAGTTCGTCGATTTTTACCGGAGCTACCTCTTTTACCGGAACACCGGCTTCCTTTGCCATCGCGTAGAGTTTTCCAAGCCCGGTACAGCCCTTTGCCACCAGAATTCTGTCTATTTCACGCCCGGAGCGCAGCGCCTCGATTACGGCGTTGCGACCGGCGATTTTGTCCCTGTCCGCTTCGTTTTCGCGGGTTTCTTCCCGCTTAGCTCTTTTATCTATATCCATAATTCTATTCTTCCTTCATAAGTGTGGAAATATTTACTACCGTTTCAATCCAATAATCCCGAAGTTGGGCGTTGATTTTTGTGCCTTTGGCGGTCCGTACATAGTATTTTCGCGGTTTTCCCTCGGACATATCCCACTCGCTTTTCAAAAGTCCCTGTTTCTCGAGGCGGCGCAAAAGCGGGTAAAGCGTATTTCCGTCCACCGGGACGCCCTTTTCCGTCAGTTCCTGACCGAGAGAATAGCCGTATTTTGGCGAGGAAAGCTGGTTAAGTACGCCAAGAACGACCGTGCCGCGCCGAAGTTCAGACACGAAACCGGAGATAATCTCGTCGTCACTCAAATTTCCTCACCTCCCAAAAATGGCTTACCTATGCGAAAATTCCCGTTTAGGCCCGCCAGCCTTGCCGCCCTTTCGGGCGGCAAAACAGGCTGAGTCTGAAACAGGATGGAAATGGATATTTATCCGCCTACGATTATACAGTAAATCATACTTCATTGTCAATACAAAATTATAATTTTTGTAAAAATATTAAACTTTTACAATATTATTGTTGAAAACTAATTTTATTTAACTTTATTGCTATTTTAGTTTATTTTTATTTAACAATACTGTGTACCGCACGAGAATATAAAAAAACAGCCGGTTTCGGGTTTCCCCCTCCGGCTGTTTGAAAAATTTTGTTTATAAAGTTTTTAACGTGCGATTTTTGGCTTATCTATGCGGTTTTTTGCTTATTCAACTTTGAGTAGACGCGGGAATTTTTTCATAATTATTCCCGCCATTTCCCGCATTTCGTCCGGAATCATTCCCATCGGACCGTTTATCGGGTCATATTTCATCATCTTTCCGTCAACCCTGAAGCGGCAGTTGTTGGCTTCGCCCGTGACGTAAAAGCCGTCGTTCTCGCTCTTTTTAAAGTCTTCCTCGTTGAGGAAAAGAGTGAATTTCTCCCGGTACGGCTTTCCGTCATAGGGACAACAGTCGGCGCAGGCGCCGCAGCCGTCGCAGAATTCGTCGATATGTACTACCTGGCGGCTGCCGTCGGAGAGAGTGAGGCTGAAATTCGCCCGATTGGGGCAGCTTTCAACGCAGAATTCGCATACGCTCTCGCACTCAAGGCAGCGATCGCCCTCGGCGCATTTTTTGCAGTCCTCACAGAGTTTTCCCCGTTTTTCCATAAAGGAGCGGTCCTCGGTCTCGTTGTCCGGCATATATTTGTCGTAGTGACAATGGGCTATTTTAGCCGCAAGGCGCTGGGCGTCGGCAATAACCTCCGGGAGGGTTTCAGTCCGCCCGAAATTCGCGTTTCCGACGAGGTAAACCTTTGCGTCGATTTCGTCAAAGAGCGGAGAGTCGCACTCCTCGCCCACCGCGTTTATAGCAAGGTCAGCAGGGACTTTGTCCTTTTCTCCGGTATCAAGAACGGGGCGGATTCCGGTTTTTTCGTCCGGCTCGCCGAGTTCGGATTTGTGGCAAAGGAGATAGCCGCCGCGGACGCCGCTCGGAATGAGGCTCGGGGAAAGGAAGATTCCCTCTTTTTTGAGCGCGGCGATTTCGGAGGGCGAAGCGGTCATTTCGCTTTCGGGCTTATCGAAAACGAGTGTGACCCGGTCAACGGAGGGAAGTCGCTTCGCGCAGCGGGCGGCGGCGACGGCGCTGTGCCCGCCGCCGATTACGACGACGTTTCCGGCAATCTCTTCCTCAAGAGCCTCCCGCTCCCTCTTGAATCTCTCGAGGAAGGCGAGGGCGGGCTGATTTTTGCCGAAGGCAAATTTAAGTGGCTTCTGGCTTCCCGCTCCGAGGGCAAGGACGACCTTTTCAAAGCCCTTTTCACGAAGCTCCTTTATCGAGGTGACTTCCTCGCCGAGCTCCATATCTATTCCGAGCGCCTGTATCAGCGTCACGTCCCACTCCACGTCCGCGTCGGAGATGCGAAAATCGGGAATATATTTCGTGACCGCGCCGCCGGGGCGCCACTCCTTATCGAAAACAGTGACGTTCGCGCCCTGCCGCGCAAGGAAGCAGGCGGTGGCAAGTCCGGCAGGACCGCAGCCCACGACGGCTATCGGCTCTCCGGCTCTCGACTTGAGCTCCGTTTCGTCGAGCAGATCGAAACAGGCGTTTTTCGCCGCCTTGAGATTTTCGGTATTGATACTAAGCGGGCACTCGTAAAATCTTCTTGAACAGGCGTCGACACAGGGGTGCGGACAGAGGGTCTCGACGGTAAAGGGCATCGGGTTGCGCTCAAAAATCACCCGGAGGGCTTCAAGGCTCTTGCCGTTTTTGATGAGCCTTGTGATGAGCGGAATATCCTGCCCGAGAGGGCAAACCGCCCGGCACTGCGCTTTGAAGCAGTAGGCGTAAGGGATTGGACCTTTTGCCTTTTTCGCCTTTGAAAGTCCGGGATTTTTATATCTTCCTCCGGAATAGACGTCCTTTTCAATGTCCGGAAGGTCGGAGGTGAGAATTCCGGAAAAATGGGCATAGTCGCATTTTGAAATATCCTCCGCCACCTGTTTGAGGCGTTTGAGACCGCCGGGACGGATAAGGTCGGAAACTATTGTGATGGGCCAGATTCCGGCGTTAAAGAGCTTCGTTGCGGTGTAGTAGTCCGCGCCGCCGGAAAAACAGATACGAAGTCCGCCGCCGAAATCGTTGGCGATTTTCTCCGCAAGAGAAAAGGCTATCGGGAAAAGGGCGCGACCCGTAAGGCGTCCGCCGGATACGGCTTTCTCCTCCGAATCCTCGGTAAGAAGCCCGTCGCAGACCTTTACGCCGAACTCAAGGCGAAGGGCGTCCGCCGCGGACTGAAGGCGCAGAAGCGCTGGTTTAATATCGTCGTAAGCGGCTTCCGCTTCGATTTTTTCCTTGCTGATTTCAATATCCGGGTAGCCGTTAATATCGAGGATTCCCCGAATGGTATAGTAACCGAGAAGACCCGGGTCGAGCCTTACGAAGGTGTGGAGCCGCTTTTCCTCAATGAGATACCGCGCGCAGTCCTCAATTTCCCCGGCGGAGAGACCGGGCTTCGGAACGAAGGTCACGGAAGCGGAGACGTTCGGGCTTATATCGGAAATATATGTATTGTCAACGCCGTCAAGCTCGTCCATATGCGCCCTTGCCCAGTTTTCGCACTCGCGCCAGACCTTTGTATATTCTGCGGACTTGAGCCCCTCAATAAAGGCGTTCATCTTTTCGGATTTCAGATCCTCAAGGCTTCCGCCCACGGACATATTGAAAACAAAGCCCTCGGGCACGCCGAGCTCGAAAGCCGTGCTTATGAGCTTTATGGCATACCACGCCTTGACGTACTCGTTAAATGCTTCGCCAATGGAAAGCTCGCTGGGGCGCTCGGAAAAATAGGTGCAGCCGTCGGTGGATACGGAGGGTTTTTCCCCCTCTCCGCTCTCGGGAAACACGGTTTTAAGCTCAATAAACCTCGCGCCGGAAACGTAGGCGGCGATTATCCCCTGCGCCATCTGGGTTGCGGGACCTGCTCCGGGTCCCACGGGGTTTTCAATCCTCATTCCGAAAATCGGAAGGCGGGCTCTTCCTGCTTTATAAAAATCCTTGACGCCGAAAACAGTGCCGTAGGCGGAATATTCCTCCAACAGCATCGCCATCAGTTTTTCAAAAGAAAGGGGTCTTAAACTATCGCCCATATGTCCGTCCTCCAGTTTCGCAAGCGCTCATAATAATACATATTAATTTTATCATCTTTCAGCCATAATTACAAGTGGGAAAGAGAGGCGGCTCATAGTTTATCAATTTCAAGTACGAAGCGGTTTCCTTTTTCCGTCATTTCAAATGCGCGAAAACCCGCGCTCTCGAAACATTTTCTTGAGGCGATGTTATAATCGTAAATTTCGTCAACGTAAAGCTTTTTGTAGCCGAGCTTTTTTCCCCTTTCAATAAGGGCTAAAATAACCTTTCGCCCGATATGTTTTCCACGGTAATTTTTGTCGCCTATTACTATCGGCATATCATTCTGCCAAAAGGTCACGTCGCCGATGGGCTTATAATCTCCGTTTTCCCCGGCTTCAATAAAATAGAGCTCGCCGTGCTCATTGAGATATTCGTACATCCCCCGAAGCTTTCCAAAAGTGTAGGGCTCTTTCACTCCGTCCACAAGGTAAACCGTTTCCGTATCCTGATACCATTCAAAGGCAAAGTCAAATTTTCCGTCATATCTCCTGAGCCGCAAGGTATCGTCTATCTCTATTATCTGAGGCTGCTCAATTTTTTCAATGGGCATGGCGCTTCCTCCGCAAGTAAAATTTCGTTTTTATTATAACTTTGCCATTTTTAAAAGTCAAACGCGGCGCAAGTCCTGTTGTCAAAGCCCTTAAAATAATGTATAATATTATCTTAAATCCTATAAACAAGAGGAGGATATATGAAAGCTGCATTTTTTACCCTTGGCTGCAAGGTTAACCAATACGAAACACAGATAATGGAGCAGGCTTTTCAGAAGGCTGGCTTTGAAATAGTTGACCCGGAAAGCGAAGCGGACGTTTACGTCGTAAACTCCTGCACCGTCACCGGCGTCGGCGACAAGAAATCCCGCCAGATGCTCCGCCATTTCCGCCGGAAAAATCCCAACGCCGTCATCGCCCTTACGGGCTGTTATCCCCAGGCGTTCCCCGAGGAGGCTGCCGCTCTGATGGAGGCGGACGTAATAACAGGTTCCGCCGACCGAAGCCAGCTTCTTCCGGCGGTGCTCGACGCCATTGACGGAAAGCGCGTCGTCCACGTCACGCCCCACGGCGATGACGAGACTTTTGAGCCGATGCAGGCGGAGGGCATGCTCGACCGGACAAGGGCTTTCGTCAAAATTGAAGACGGCTGTGATAACAGCTGCTCCTACTGCATTATTCCGAAGGCTCGGGGTCACGTTCGCTCGAAGCCCCTCAAGGACCTTGAGCGGGAGCTGGAAAGCCTCGTTTCAAAGGGCTACAACGAAGTCGTTCTTTCGGGCATCAATCTTCCGTTTTACGGAAGGGACCTCGGCGTCGGGCTCGTTGACGCTGTGGAGCTCGCCTGTGAAATAATGCCGAGGGTGCGTTTAAGCTCCCTTGAGCCGGAGCTTCTTAGTCGAAGCGACGTCGAGCGCCTTGCGAAGCTCGACTCCTTCTGTCCCCAGTTCCACCTTTCGCTCCAAAGCGGCTGCGACCGCACCCTTGCCGCCATGCGGCGCAGGTACAACACCGATATGTACCGCAAAGTAGTGGAAAACATCCGTGAATTCTTCCCGGAGGGCAGCCTTACCACCGACGTTATCGTCGGTTTCCCGGGCGAGACCGAGGAGGACTTCGAGGAAAGCTGCCGCTTCATTGAGGAGATGGGCTTCGCGAAGGTGCATATCTTCCCCTATTCCCGCAGAACCGGAACGGACGCCGCCGAGATGCCAAACCAGGTCCCGAACGCCGTCAAAACCGAGCGGTGCTCAAAAATGGCGGAGAGGGCTGAGGCTGTCCGCCAAAAATTCCTCGGCGAGCAGGTGGGAAAAACCGAGTCCGTGCTCATCGAATCTGAAATCAAAAACGGCATGATGCAGGGCTACACCAAAAACTACACTCCCGTGGTGCTCCCGGCGGTAAAGAGCCTTCTTTGTACCGTCCAGGAGGTCGTCATCACCGGAGTTTCCGGCGATTCCTGTATCGGGCGGATTAAAAATCCCCCGGTGGGCTATGACCCCATGGGAATGTTCTAAAAAAACGGCTAAAATCTTTCACCCGACAAAATTATTTTCACCAAACGCGGGGGCGTTTTTGAAGCGTCCCCGCGTTTTTCCCCTTTTCAAGCCATTTTTTCGCGCCTTAAATTTTTTAAAAAAATTTGCAAAAAACTGTTGACAAGAGGTCGATAATCCTGTATAATAATCGACGTTGACCCCATTAAGGTCATTGTGGCCCGGTAGTTCAGCTGGTTAGAACGCTAGCCTGTCACGCTAGAGGTCGAGGGTTCGAGCCCCTTCCGGGTCGCCACTTTGCTGATGTAGCTCAGTAGGTAGAGCACATCCTTGGTAAGGATGAGGTCATCAGTTCGAATCTGATTATCAGCTCCATCAAGCCGCTTTTTTAGCGGCTTTTTGCTATAATGGAGCTTTTACATAGATGTGCTTCGCGGAGACGCGGAGTATTTTTTTACCCTTTTTTAAGGCTAGCCTTTCGGGCTTTACATACGCTCCCTTTCGTGTTAAACTTACGGCAAGAGCAAAACAAGATTTTACACAGCATCCCGAAAAGTTAATACCGTTTAAATCAAGGTTATGAGAAAACTCATGGCTTTTGTTTTATTGCGCCGTTTTTGCGGCGCAAAAGCCAAAGGGAGAATAATTATGAAAATTGAATATAAAAATATTGTTTTGCGCGACGAAGTAATTGC
>JAEDJF010000120.1 GCA_016296485.1 Oscillospiraceae bacterium | reverse complement strand
GCCTCCTCCGCTTCGGAGATGGTGACGGAGCTTTTGCAGTATTTCGACAGCCGCTGCAAGACCACAAAGACCGAGGCGGAGGCGCTCCTCTCCGGCATTATGCTCGACACAAAGAGCTTCTCGATGCGGGCGGGCGCCCGAACCTTCGAGGCGGCGGCTTACCTCAAAAAGCTCGGAGCGGACACCGTCAAGGTCAAACAGCTCTTCTCCGGGAGCCTTGAAAGCTACAAGCACCGCTCGGACATCGTCTCCGGCGCGGAAATTTACAGGGGCTGCGCCCTTTCCTTCGCCAAGAGCTACGGCGACATAGGGCTCGTCGCGCCCCAGGCGGCGGACGAGCTTCTGACAATAGAGGGCGTGGCGGCTTCCGTCGTTATGTTCAAGACGGAGACCGGCGTTTCCTTCTCCGCCCGAAGCCTCGGCGGGATGAACGTACAGGTCATAATGGAAGCCCTCGGCGGCGGCGGTCACCAGACCATGGCGGGCGCCCAGGTTAAGGACATCACCCCGGCGCAGGCGAAAAAACGCCTTCGCGAAGCAATAGACGATTATTACGACAAGGCGGAGGGTCACGCGGAGTGACCCCCGAAAACGAAATTTACCTTATGAAGGGAGAAAATAGATATGAAAGTTATTCTTCTTGAGGACGTTAAAGGTTCCGGAAAGAAAGGGGAGCTTATAAACGCTTCCGACGGTTACGCAAGGAACTACCTCCTTCCGAAAAAGCTCGCCATGGAGGCGACAGCCCAGGCGCTCAACGAGCTCAAACAGAAAGAGGCGGCGAAGGAGCGCCGCCTTGCCCTTGAAAAACAGGCGGCACTTGACGCCGCCGCGGCGGTCAAGGAGAAAACCGTCAAAATTGCCGGCGCCGCCGGCAAAAACGGGAAGCTCTTCGGCTCCATAACTTCCGCCGAAGTCGCCGCCGAGATTAAGAAACAGCTCGGCGTCGAGGTCGACAAGAAAAAAATCGCCCTTGAGAGCGAGATAAAATCCTTCGGCACCTTCACCGCCGAGGTCAAATTCGGCTACGGCGTCTCCGCCAAGGTTTACGTGCTCGTAGCGGAATAAAAACGGGGGCGGGGCTTGCCCCGCCGCTTTCAACGGGTTCGCGCCGTTTTGTACCGCGCCCGATAGCCGTAGGGGCGGATATTATCCGCCCGGAAAGCCTTCCCCTTGAGGGGAAGGTGGATTTGCCGCAAGGCAAAGACGGATGAGGTTTTTCCGCCTTGCAACCTCTACAGTAGGGCGGGGTCTTGACCCCGCCGAAAAGCCTCCCCTATTAGGGGAGGGGGACCGCGTTAGCGGTGGAAGGGTGGAAAACGTTTTGTTCAAAACTAAAGGAAAAATTATGAGAAATTTTTATTTCCGCCCGTTGGCAGATGTTTTTATTAAAAATCTCGCGGCTCGTCGCGGCAAACTCCGCTTTTACGGTGTTTCGCTTTGCGAAACGCCGAAAGCTGCTCCGTTGCCGCTCCTCCTCCCCAAAAAGCCTTTGGGCTTTTCGGAGTCCCCTCTGAACCTGTGTTCATGGAGCGGTTTTCTGCTTGGCGACAAGCTCCGCCCTTTAATACCTTGGGGCTCCGCAAGTGTTGAAAACCGCTCTGCCGCCTTCGCTTTTTCTTAAAAACACCCGCCAAGGTCGGAGGGTGCGGGACGGGGGCGCGGCATACGCCTTGCGCCATTTTTTCGGCGGGGTCAAGACCCCGCCCTACCGTAAAATAATGCGAACTCTTTACACTCGGGCGGATAATATCCGCTAAGACGGTTTTATATCAATGAGCGCCGTATTACGGCGTGACATATATCCGCCGAAGAACGAAGTACAATTTCCCCATTGGGGGGACGCAAGAAAGATTACCGCCGAAAGGCAAAGAGGTGAAAATATGGCAAACGAAAATTCAATGCTCCTTGGGATTGACCTCCCGTACAGCCTTGAGGCGGAGCAAAGCGTGCTCGGCGCCGTGCTCGTAGAGCCCGGCGTACTTTCGGAGCTCGTCGAAAAGCTCAAGCCGGAGTGCTTTTACCGCACCCAGCATAAGGCGCTCTTCGGCGAGATGGTGCGTATGTTCACCTCCGGCGAGCCGGTGGATTTCATCACCGTCCTTGAAGCCGCGAGAGAGGCGGAGGTCTTTCAAAGCGAGCAGGAGGCAAAGGTCTATCTCTCCCACCTTATGGAGATAGTCCCCTCCGTCAAGAACCTTTCCGCCTACGTCGATATTATCCTCGACAAACAGCTCCTCAGGAACCTTATGGAGATTTCCGGGGACATTATGAGCGAGGCGAGGGAGAGCGGAGCCGAGGGACGGCTCCTTCTCGACTCGGCGGAGCAGCGCATCTACGACGTGCGCCAGGGGCGCGCCGCCAAAGGGCTCGTCCCCATCAGCGAGACCCTTATCGAAACCTATGACCGCATAAATAAGCTAAACGGCGAGGACCGGGAGCAGTACCTCGGCATCAAGACCGGCTATTCCGCCGTCGACGAAAAAATAGGCGGTCTCAACAAATCCGACCTCATCATCCTCGCGGCGAGACCCGGTATGGGCAAGACGAGCTTCGCCCTCAACATCGCCGCCAACGTCGCCATAAAGTCCAAAAAGAAGGTGGCGGTCTTTTCCCTTGAGATGAGCAGCGAGCAGATAACCACCCGTATGCTCTCCTGCGAAGCCTGCGTCGAGAGCAGGAGAATCCGAAACGGAAGCCTTGAGCCTTCGGACTGGATCCGCCTCACCGAGGCGGCGCAGTTCCTCAATAAATCCAATATCCTCATCGACGACACCGCCGGCATCACCGTTTCGGAAATTAAGGCGAAGCTTCGCCGCATAAGGGACCTTGACCTCGTTATCATCGACTACCTCCAGCTTATGTCCAGCGGCAAGCGCAGCGACAACAGGGTCCAGGAGGTCTCCGAAATGACGAGAAACCTCAAACTTATGGCGAAGGAGCTGAACGTCCCGGTGGTGGTTCTTTCCCAGCTCTCCCGTACCACCGAGAGCAGGCAGGGGCATAAGCCCATGCTTTCGGACCTTCGTGAGTCCGGCTCCATCGAGCAGGACGCGGACATCGTAATGTTCCTCTACCGCGAGTCCTATTACCAGCTCCAGGAGGGTCAGCCCGCCCCGGAGCAGGACACCGTCGAATGTATCGTTTCAAAGAACCGCCACGGCGAGACCGGCACAGCCGTTCTCCGCTGGGACGGTCAGTACACGAGATTCTATACTCTCGAGGAGTACCGAAGTGAGTAAACTTACCGCAGAGAGCTTTTGGGAAAAGGCCCGGGGAGCGGGGCTCCTTTCGGAGGGGGACTTTATCGTCGCCGCCGTCTCCGGCGGGGCGGATTCCTCCGCCCTTCTCCGGCTCCTTTGGAGCCTTCGGGAGGAGAAAAAACTCACCCTTCTCTGCGCCCACGTGAACCACAACCTTAGGGGAAAGGAGAGCGAAAGGGACGAAAACTTCGTCCGGGAGCTCTGTGAAAAATACGGAATACCCATTAAG
>JAEDJF010000119.1 GCA_016296485.1 Oscillospiraceae bacterium | reverse complement strand
CGCCAAGCCTTGCTCGCTGTTTCGTCCACTGGACGCGCTTCGCAAGCCTTGCCCCAAAGGGGAAGGCAAGCGGGCGGATATTGTCCGCCCCTACAGTCTTACGCGCTCCGCAGGCTATGCCCTCAAAGGGGCGAGCACCGCAATATGTTGAAAACTTTCAACATACGCTAAATATGATGCTCATAGGGTTTTAGCGAGTATCGCCCGAAAGTTTTCCACAAAAATAGCAAACTTTGCTTTCTTTAATCATTTCTTTTCTTTCTGGAGAGGTGTATGTGTAGGTTTCTGGGTAGGTGTAGGTATATGGTCAAGTTAGATAAAACTAATGTAGCAGACGCCATAAATCAGAGCGCCATGCCCCACCGTTTTTCCGCGCCGCGCTTCCCTGCCTCACGCTTGGTTTCGACAATTTTCTCGTATCGCTTCCGGTCATCGTCGTCGTACTGCTTCATAACGCTGAAGAGCATATCCACCTTCGGGTCTTCGATTTCCGGAATTACGGCGCTTTCGGAATACTCCAAAAGGGCGCGAATAAGCGCCCCAAGCTGTGCGTCCGTGAGCTTTCCGAAGTGCTCCCGCATCTTATAAAAAATAATTATCCCTTTTCTTCCGCTTTCGTTTTTCATAAAATTTTTCATCTCCTTTTTGGCTTTATAATGCCATTTTAGAGATTTTTTAGCTCCAACAGCGATGAATTTTCGGAAAAGGGCTTGACAAAAAAAGCGCCGCATAAAGCGGCGCTTTCACATAAGCTTTTTTACAAAATATAATCATTCGTCAAGGGCGGCGTTTGAAAGCTCGATGAGCTCCTGTTCCGCGAGGTCGTCGTCACAGATGAACTCGGCGTAAACCTGGTAGTAGTTGCCGTCCTCGTCGTAGCAATAGGTCGAAATCCGGTAGTTGGCGCCGTTGTCAAGGGACTTGGCGAAAAGCTCGATGTCGTACCTTGCAAGGCTCTCGGTGTTCGGCTCGATGCCGTGGCAATAGCTGGTGTTGAACTCGGCTTCGCCCTTCTCCTTCACCACGCACCACTCGCCCTTGGAATTGAGGCGCTGGAGCTCAAAAACGTCGTCGAAACGTATGTAGCCGTCGGTGCCGTTGCTCCATTTGCAGAGCATATAGGGCTCGTCGCTGAAATAATAAGTATAGGTGGGGGTAAGGGTCACAAGTTCGTTTGTGCCTTCATAAAAGGGCTCCGCCTTCTGGTCGCAGCCGCAGAGAAGAAAGACAAGGCAAAGAACCAAAACTATAAGCTTTTTCAAAATTTTTTCCTCCCAACACGAGGTCGTTATTAAAGCATAAATAATATTATATCACAATTTTCCAAAAGTTCCAATAGTATTTTTGAAATTAAGCCAAATTAGGCTTTTTCGGCGATTTCGACCACGTCCAGGGGGCGGTTTGCTATGTAGTCCGCGCCGGCGGCTTCCAGCTCCCCCGGAGCGGCGTAGCCGTAGGCGGCGCCCACGGCAAGAATGCCGTTCTCGTGAGCACCGATAATATCCATATCCCGGTCGCCCACCATCAGGACGTGCTCAAGCTCGCCGCCGGAAATTCCGAAGCGGCGAAGCGCCTCGGCGATTATCGCCGGTTTGCGGTCAAGGGTCTTGTCCTCCGTCGCGCCGGCGACGGTGTCGAAATATTTGAGCACGCCGTACTCGGCGAGAATCGTTTCGCAGGCTTTTTCCGGCTTGCAGGAGGCAAGCCCGATGCGGCAGCCGCGCTCCTTGAGCATCCTGAGCATCTCTTCCATTCCGTCGTAGGCGACGTTTTTATGTATCCCCTCAACGAGGTAGAGCTCCCGGTATTTCATAACCAGCTCCTCGCATTTTTCAGGGTCGAAGCCGTAGAGGGCGAAGGTGTCCCGAAGGGGCGGACCGATATAGCTTTTCAGCTTTTCCGGGTCCTCCTCGGCTATTCCGACGCTGGAAAGGGCGTATTTTATGCAGGTGGTGATTCCCTCGTAGGGGTCGCCGAGGGTTCCGTCAAGGTCAAAAAGAACGCAGTTTATCATATTTTTTCTCCTAATTTTTTTGCGGCGGCGAGGGCGAGTTCAAGGGCGGCGTCCGCCGCCTGTTCCCGGACCGCAAGGCGGTCCCCCTCGAAATGATTTTCGAGCACCGCCGAATAGGCGTCGCTCGAGACGCCCACAAAAACGAGCCCCACGGGCTTATTTTCGGCGGCGCCGGGTCCGGCGTTGCCGGTTACGGAGACGCCGATTTCGGCGCCCATTATTTTTCTTACCCCCTGTGCCATCTCTTTCGCGGTCTCGGCGGAGATGGCGCCGTGCTCACCGAGGGTCTTCGCCGAAACGCCGAGCACGGCGTTTTTCGCCTCGTTGCAGTAGGTTACGGCGCCGTACTTGAAGGCGCCGGAGGCGCCGGAGACGGAGGTGAGCCGCGCGGCGACCATTCCGCCGGTGCAGCTTTCCGCCGTCGCGACGGTGGCGTTTTTCGAGAGAAGCGTTTCGATGAGTTCAAATTCGGCAGTGGACATAAAAACCTCCGGGGAAAATTTGATTTTAAAAATGGCGGCGGGCAATATCTCCCGCCTCGCCTTCCCCTTTGGGGCAAGACTTGCGAAGCGCGTCCAGTGGCTTAGAGGGGACCCCGAAAGTCGAAAGACTTTTGGGGAAGAGGAGCGGCAACGGAGCGACTTCCGGCGTTTCGCAAAGCGAAACACCGTAAAAGCGGAGTTTGCCGCGACGAAGCGAGCAAGCCTTGGCGCCGCGGTCAAAAATTTCAAGGCGAATGCCGTAGAAATTTTTGGGAACCGCAAGAGGACGGTGTCGCCGTTAGGCGACGGATGAGGGAATAAACCGTAGGGAACGCCGTCCTCGGCGTTCCGTCTTCTATGCCTTTAGTTTTGTATATTACCCCCATCTCTTTCTGCGGAAAGAGACGGTGGTAACCGCCAGAGAAAGTGGGGATCGCCCCCTCCTATTTGCTACCGCAAATTCCTCCCCCATCAAGGGGAGACGCCAAGCAAAACCGTGCTAAATGAGTTTCGCACGATGCGAGCGAAACGGAGCTGGGGGCGCTCGACCGGACAGCGGCTCCCGCCGCCCCGCGCAGATTTTCACACGATAGGTCACATCGGCGAGCTGTCATAGCGAGACGGGCACTCTCCACCCTATCGTAAAGTGCTAAAGACTCAACAGGCGAAGCGTCGGACAAGCGACATCCTAAAGAAGGAAAACATTTAGCGGCGCAAAGCCCTTTTTCGCCTGTCAATAGCTTTTTGAAAAATTTTTCGTTTTTTTGAAAAATTCATCGCTGTTGGAGCTAAAAAAATGAGAAAATGGCTTTGCGGGGCGGAAAAGGGGGCGATAATTTTTTTAAAAGTTCGGGGCTTTCGCGGGGCTTTGCAGGCTACGCCCGGCGGGAAGGAAAGGAGGTTTCCTACCCTTTTCCCGTAAAGCGGAATTTTTTAGCAGTAATCTAAAGATAATACTGCCCTCTTGCGGTTCCCAAAAATTTCTACGGCATTATGCCT
>JAEDJF010000023.1 GCA_016296485.1 Oscillospiraceae bacterium | reverse complement strand
CGAATTGTGTTCGATGTGCAGTATATCGACCCCTATGCTTGTGTCTACAGCTACGATTTGAATACACAAAAGTTGACGATCGGAGAATATACAGAGGGCAGTTCCTCTTATAGTGCAGACGATTTATTACCATCTGAGGACTGGAGCGGAACATACGACAGCATTTATGACGGGGGCTATTTCCCTACAGATGGGTATAGGCTAAATATGTATCCGCTGAACAAATACGATGACTGCACAGTAACGGATACTATCGTTGAATCTTACGGATATGCGTATTCGTCCGTTGAAATTACCCGAATCAAAGGTACGATCACGATTCTAAAGTAAATACAGGGCGCGGGGCGCAAGCCCCGCGCTTTTTAATTTAATTAAGGTATAGCCCTGTGACAATCGAAATTAAGGCGGTTTTTCCATTTTGTAGCTGTCGCTCCCCCAAAGACAAAAAACGTCTTTTTTCGTCCTTTCACCGATTGACTGCTTTGAGAAATTGTGGTATCATATATATAGTTATAGGTTCGGGGCGGCATGAGCCGCCCAAATCGAAAAATACGATTTTTTGTTACAAAACTAAAATCAGGAGGGAAACGGCTTCATGAGCGACACCCACGACCAGATAAGAATAGTTCAGGAAACCGTCGCCGGCAAGGAGATAACCTTTGCCCACGTCATCGGCGGTCCCGCACCTATTATATATCAAAAGCTCGGTCTCAACCCGTCGATAGATTACAGCGCTTCCGCCATCGGAATTATGAACCTCACCCCGCCGGAATCCGCGGTTATCGCTTCCGATATTGCGGTCAAGAGCGGCGACGTTTACCTCGGCTTCGCCGACCGCTTCACCGGAACTATGATAATCACCGGCGACATTGCGGACGTCACCGCCGCCCTTACGCAGGTTGTGGACTATTTCCGGGACGTGCTCGGGTACGTTGTCTGCAAAATCACCAAGAGATAAGGGAGCTTCACCATGGGAAACCGTATGACGAGGGAGGAGTTCCTCGAAAAGATTTTCTCCCAGAAATATGACGAGCTCAAGGGCAAGGACCTTCGCCTTGTCCGCGTCAAGGTCCCCGGAAAGGAAGTTTCCCTCGCGCAGCTTATCGGCGCCTCCGAAACGAGAATTTATCAGAATATGGGTCTCCATATCGGAACCCATATGGGCGAGGACCACACCGGCGAGTCCATCGGGCTTCTTCACATCACCCCGACAGAAGCCACCGTCGTTGCCGCGGATATTGCTTTAAAGAGCGGCAACATCGAGCTGGGCTTCCTTGACCGCTTCAGCGGCTCCGTTATTATCCTCGGGAGCCGTTCCGACGTAAGGAGCGCCCTTGAGGGAGTAATTGATTTCTTTAAATATAAACTCAATTTTGTCGTTTGCGACATTACGGAAGTATAAAAGTATGAAAAAACTGTTTTTGATGGGTCGAAGCGAGGCGGGAAAAACCTCCCTCACCCAGGCTTTAAGAGGCGAGGACCTGCACTACCACAAGACTCAGTACACCAACACCGGAGATTACGTTATCGACTCCCCCGGCGAGTACGCTGAGACGAAAAGGTGCGGTTTGGGACTTGCCTGTTTTTCTTTTGAGGCGGACGTCCTTGCCATTCTTATGGCGGCGGACGAGCCCTTCAGCGTTTTCGAGGCGGACTGCCAGTGCTACACCAACCGCCCCCTTATCGGAATTATCACGAAAATCGACTCTCCCTTCGCCAACGTGCCGATGGTCCGGAACTGGATGGAAATTTCCGGCTGTGAGCGGATTTTCGAGGTCAACAACGCCACCCGCGAGGGCATCGACGAGCTCATTGAATACCTCAACGAGGACCCCATAAAACTGACCTGGCAGCAGGCGAAAGCCCGCCAGGCTCTCGGTCTTACCGAGTGGGAGGACGCGTCGAAATACGGTCTCGTGTAATATTTAAAAGTTAATCCCCCGTGCTCAAATGAGCACGGGGGATTTTTTTACATCAGCTCTTGGAGCTTGTTTTTCAGTTTCTCTTCCGTTTTGACGCTTTCCCTCGGAAAGTCCGAGAGGACTTTTAGCGGCGAGCCGCCCACGAGAACTATCCTGTCCGCGAGGGCGAAAGCCTCCGCAGGGCTGTGAGTGATTATGAGGGCGCTTTTGCCCGCGATTTCGGATTTTATTAGGCTCAGAATTTCGCCGGAGGTCTTGACGTCGAGCCCCTGGAGGGGCTCGTCAAGAAAAAAGACGTCGCCGCCGAAGGCGAGCGCCCTCGCTATTGAAAGGCGGCGCTTCATTCCGCCGGAGAGCTCGTCGGGGTATTTTTCCCCGGCTTCCCCGAGCCCCACTTTTTTGAGAAATTCCTCCGCTTTTGCGCCGTCAATTCCGACGGCGCGAAGGTTTTCCCGCGCCGTCAGCCAGGGCAGAAGGCGGTCCTCCTGAAAAACGAAGGAGCGCCGCCCGCCGGAAAATGGCGTCACCGTTCCGGCGCCGGGCTTCAAAAGCCCGGACGCCAGCGAGAGGAGCGTCGTCTTTCCGAAGCCCGACGGACCGAGGACGCAGGTGGCGAGGTTCTCCTCTGCCGCAAAGTCAAAGTTTTTGAGCACGGCTTTATCGCCGTAGGAAAAGTCCACTCCCTCAAACTTGAGCACGGGAGCCGCCCCCTTTCCTGACGACGCTCAAAACCAGCTTTTCGAGCAGAACGCTTAATATTACGGTTACCGCCGTCCAGGCGAAAAGCTCCGTCGTTTCAAGGTAGATTTTCGAGTCGTGGAGGGCTGTGCCGATGGAATATTTATACGGACAGATAACCTCCGCCGCTATCCCGGCTTTCCAAGCCATACCCATGGCGCTGTTCACTGCGGCAAGGAAAAACGGCTTTATAGAGGGGATTTCTATTTTAAAAAATATATCCCGCTTCGTCATTTTGAACGCCTTCCCCATCTCGATTAGCTTCGGGTCAACGGAAAGGATTCCGCTCTCGACGTTCGCCCAGACTCCCGGCAATACGACGAGCAGCGCCGTGAGCACCGGCACCTTCCCGACCGAGAGCCAGATGACCGCAAGGATTATGAACGAAGCCACCGGGGTCGCCTTCACCGTATGGAGAAGCGGGCTGAGAAGCGATTTTAAAACGGGGCTTTTCGCCGTGAGCACGGCGAAAAGCATTCCGAGCGCCGTTCCCAAGATAAAGCCCAGGGCGACCCTTGAAAGGGAGGTCAGAACCGAGAGCCAAAACGCCTTTTCGGCGCAAAGCTCCGCAATTTTCAAAAGCACGGAAAGCGGCGACGGAACGAGAATCGCTTTCCCGACGAGAAGGTATATTCCCTCCCAAACGGCGAGCCAGAACGCCGCCGCTCCGGCGCCGCGCAAAAAGCGTTTCATTTCCCCGCCCCCTTTCCGAGAAATTCAAATCAATCAGTAATTGGCGTAAAAATCGTCCCCGGGAAGCTTTCCGCCGACGCCGGCGGCGTTCGCTTCGTAAACAATTTCGAGGAAGTTTTTGAGCGTTTCGGCGTAGTCCTCTCCGTGGAGCCAGACTATGTTGCAGCGCGGAATCGCCGCTTCCGCCACGGCGGCGGGGGCGATTTCGTATTTCTCAATGAGCGCCGCCGCTTCGGCGGGGTTCTCGTTGGTGAATTTAACGCTTTCGGCGTAGTCCTTTACGAACTCCGCCACCGCTTCGGGATTCTCGTCAAGGAAGTCCTTTCTTACGGCGATTCCGCCCATGGTGAGGACGCCGCCGCCGAGGTTTTCCCATTCCTCGCTGAGGTTAAGGGCGACCCTGAAATCCCCGTCCTTTTTGGTGACGTTGGTCACGAAGGGCTCCGGAAGCATAACCACGTCGTAGTCGCCGGAAAGGGCGAGGGTCGCCGCTTCGGAGTGCTCGCTTGCCCAGTAAATCTCGGTGCTCACACCGTTTTTGTCGAGGATATAGTTGAGCACGTACTCGGCGGTGCTCCCCTGTCCGGAGGCAAGAACGGTCTTGCCCTCAAGGTCGGCGACGGTTTCGATGCTGTCGCCCCGCTCAAGTACGTAGAGAACGCCGAGAGCGTTTACGCCGAGGGTCACAATTTCGCCCTCGGTCTTGTTATAGAGGGTGGAAATGGCGTTGGTGGGAAGGGCGGCGATATTGAGGTCGCCCTGTATGAGCCGCCCGGTGAGCTCGTCGGGAGCACCGGCGATGGTGAAATCGTAGCTGTTGAGGGTGAGCCCGCCGTCGTTCTGGTCCATAAGCCATGCGGCGCCCATTCCCGTCGGTCCTTTAAGGACGCCGATTTTTACTTCGGCGCCGTTAAATTCCGGCTCGTCGGAAGTGTCCGAAAGGGATTCGGAATTTTCGCTCTGGCTCTCGGAGCTCAAATCGGGCTCTTTTTCTTCCTCGTTTTTCGCGCAGGCGGAAAAGCTCAAAAGCAGCGCCAGCGCAAGCAAAATCGCGATTACTTTTTTCATCGAAAAAATCCTCCAAAAATTATTTTAAAAGCCCCTCGGGCTTAAAGATAACGATTTTTTTGCCCTCTTTTTTGAGAACGCCCTTTTCCGAAAGTGCGTCGAACGCCCGATAGACGGACGCCCGCCCCACCCCAAGGCTCTCCGCAAGGCGGGAGACGGAAAAAGATAGCTCAAACTCCGTCCTTCCCTTCGCTGCGGCGGAAAGGAAGCGAAAGAGCTTTTCCTCCGCCTCGCCCTCGGCGAAAATCTCGAGCTTTCGGTTCAGAAAATGTATTTTTTGGGAGAGGAGGGTGACGTAGGCTTTGGCAAACTCCGGGGAGGAAGCGAAGGCTTCCTCAACGAGCTCCTTCGGGAAAACCGCCGTCCGGCAGGGGCTTTCCGCCGTTATTTCCGAGGGGTACCCGCTCTCGTAAAAAAGCGTCGCCATTCCGAAAACGTCCCCGGCGGAAAGGACGTTTATGACCGTCCGCTTCCCGTCCGCCCCGATTTTCGAAACCCTTGCGGAGCCCTTTAAAATCAGCACCAGGGAGCGCTCGAAGCTCTCCGCCGCCATCAGGGTCTCGCCCTTCTTTGCGGAGAGGATAAGCGCCCTTTTTCCCCGAACCCAGCTTTCGCAGATCTCTTTCCCAAGGGAAGAGAAAAGCGAGTTCGACAAAAGAATCTCTCTGTCCTTTGCTGTCACGAAAATCCCTCCGTTTCTGTTTCAGATGATACAATATTAAAGGGATTTTGTCAACAGTGTTTTTTCTTTCCCGCAAAAAAAAGCGCCGCTCCGGCGGCGCTTTCTTTTGCTTCTCAGTAATCCATATTCCGAAGATAAGCGGTGCTCGAGCTGTTTTTAAAATTGTCCGTTCCGATGTCGTCCGGCTGCCAGACGGGACCTATCCGCTCGCCCTCCTCCGCGTCCTTCGAGCGGTAAACCTTTTGGGGCGGCGCCGTTTTTCCGATAATGCTCTCGGCTTCGAGCTCCCGCTCGCCGCGCTTATAGACCTTCGGAACGGCGCTTCTCGCTTCGCTTTCCCGCCAATCGACTTTTTTCATTCCTTTTTTCATAAAAAATCACCTCCCGCTTTTATTGTTCCGCCGTTTTTCGCTCAATATGTGCCGAAGGCAATATTCAAAAATTCGTCAATTTCCGCTTTGAGCCGCAGAAATTTTGCCCCGCAACCAAAAGTTGCGTATAAAGTTGCTTGTGTTTTTTAATGAAATATATTAAACTCAAAATCGGAAAGGAGAGGACGCTTATGAGCATCGCAAAACGTATTTCCGAAATTAGAAAACAAAGCGGAATATCCCAGGAAAAGCTCGCGGAGCTGGTCGGCGTTTCCCGCCAGGCGGTGACAAAATGGGAGAGCGGGAAAGCAAATCCCGACACGGAAAACCTTCTCCGCCTTGCGGAAATCTTCGGCGTTTCGGTGGACGAGCTTTGCCGGGAAGAGCCCTCGATAAAACCGCTCCCGAAAATAAATCCCTTTGTTGCGGCGGCGCCGCCGCTGATTTTCGTTTTTTATTTAATATACACCATAGCCTCGGGCAGCCTTGAAGCCGGCGCTTTGATATGCCTTTTCGTCGTCTGTTTCCCGATGTCGCTTTTCGTGCAGCTCTTTTTTGGCGCCGCAATCAAAACCGGGGATTTTTCAATGCTTGCCGGCTTTGACTCTTCGGTGGAGTATAACGTCCCCGAAGTGAAACGCTACCTCGCGGGGCTGAGCTACTTCATAGGCATAATAACAATTTTCAGCGCCGCTCTTATGGTGCTCATTCTAATAATACTTGGAAACGAAACTTTCCTTCTTCCGGTTCAGCTTTTCTCATACGTTTTTTCCTACATCGCCGGAATACTGCTTATGGGATACAGGTACTCCGACAGGCTCTTCAAAAACCCGGAGGACGCCGCAAAATCAAAGAGGGCGTTCCCCGCCGCCGCAGTACTTGTGGGAATGATTACTTTCTCCGCCGCCTCCTTTATCGCTGTTTTTGAGCTTCGGGGAATGGAAAACAACAGCGCGGAAGTTTTTCCCGCAATGGGAATGATGTTTCTTTCGATTATTTTCACCCTCGGGGCATATATTTCCGAGTCGCGCAGGCTGAAAAACGCCGAAGAAAAAACGCTTCTCTTCGGAAAGGCGTTCATTGTGCTCAACCTGCTGGCGCTTGCCGCTTTGGTACTGATGGCAATTGTTTAACAAGTAAAAAAGCGCCGCTCTGCGGCGCTTTTCTTTTTTTATTTTCATTTTGAATAGGTTTTCGCGAGCCCGCCCTCGGAGGTCTCCCGGTAGTGGCAGTGCATATCCTTTCCCGTTTCGTACATGGTCTTTACGACCATATCGAAGGAGATTTTCCTCGTGTGCGTAAGGAAATTCGCGAGAGAAAGGGCGTTTATGGACCTCATTGCGGCGACGGCGTTTCGCTCGATACAGGGGATCTGCACCAGCCCGTCGATGGGGTCGCAGGTAAGACCGAGCATATGCTCCATCGAAACCTCCGCCGCGTACTCAATCTGGTCAAGGCTCATTCCGCAGATTTCGGCGAGGGCCGCCGAAGCCATACAGCAGGCGCTTCCCACCTCCGCCTGGCACCCGCACTCGGCGCCGGAAATGGAGGCGTTGGTTTTTATGATGTTTCCGATAATTCCCGCAGTGGCAAGCCCGTGGAGAATTTCCGAGTCGGAAAGGTTGCGCTTCTTCTGGAAATAGTAGAGCACCGCAGGAACGACGCCGGCGGCGCCGCAGGTGGGCGCTGTGACGACGGTTCCGGTGCTGGCGTTCTGCTCGCTGACGGCGAAGGCGTAGGCGCAGACGATTCGGTTTTCCCTCGTCTCGGCGCTCTCGTCCATATGGTACTGGTTATATAGGTACGCCGCCTTGCGCTGGACCCCGAGACCGCCCGCAAGGACGCCCTCGGCGGCGAGCCCCTCCCTTATGGAGCGCTTCATAGTCTGCCAGACTTCGTCAAGATAGAGCCAGATTTGCGGTCCTTCCATTCTCTCCACGTACTGCCAGATTCTCATATCGTGCTCCCGGCAGTAGGCGGCGATTTCCGCGAAGCTGTTCTCTTTATAGACCTCCGGCGCGGGGGCGTGCTCGGAGCCCTCGAAGCGTATAGCCGCCCCGCCGATGCTGTAAACCCGCACCTTTTCGAGTTCCTCGCCGCCCTTGAACGCCTGCATATCCATGGCGTTCGGGTGGGCAAGCCCCTCGTCAAACTCCGTGTCAAAAATAATTTCAGAGGGAATTGGCGAAAAGCTCTGGCGAAGAACCGCGTCAGTCATATGTCCCTTTCCGGTTTTCGCAAGGGAGCCGTAGAGGGTGACCTTAAAGCCGTCGGCGTCCGGGTGTTTCTCTTTAAAAATGTTCGCCGCCCTCTCGGGTCCCATGGTGTGGGAGCTGGAGGGACCTTTCCCTATCCTGTAAAGCTTTTTAAGACTTTTCATTTGAACCTCTTATTTGTTGTGTTTCCGGATATAAAGCACGCCGAGGGTTCCGGCTCCGCAGTGCCCGGTGACGGTGCAGCCCGCCTCGGTGATGAGAATTTCTTTGAAAGGAAGGCAGGATTTTACCTCTTTTGCCACCTCTTTCTGGAACTTCGGGTCAACTCCGGTGGAGGTTACGAAAATCCGGTCGAGCTCAACGTCGTCGTTGCCCTCGAGTCTCTCTCTGACGTACTCCTTGACGACCTTTTCAAAGCTGCCACGGTACTTTTTGCCGACGACCATTTTGCCGCCCGTCACTTCGATACAGGGTTTAAGTTTAAGGACGTTGGCGCCGAGGGCGGCGACGCCGCTGCATCTTCCGCCTTTATGGAGAAATTCGAGATTGTCTATAACGAAGCTCGCGTCAACCCGTCCGGCGGTCTCTTTCACTTGCTCGGCGATTTTTTCCGCCGATTCGCCTTTGGCGGCGAGCTCCGCCGCCATGAGCACGAGAAGACCGATACCGGTGGAAAGGTTCCGGGAGTCCACGGGCCAGACGTTTCCCACCTCTTCTGCGGCGAGACAGGCGTTCTGGTAGCAGGCGGAAAAGTCGGAGCTTATGGTGAAATGAACTACGTCAAAGCCGGCGTCAACCGCGGACTTAAAGGCTTTTTCATAGGAATCCACCGGCACTGCCGAGGTTTTCGGAAGCTTTTTCGTTTCGTCGTAATACTTGAAAATGTCGGCGGGGCGGATTTCCAATCCGTCCAGATAGGCTTTGTCCCCAAGGCTGACGTAGAGCGGAATTATTGTAATGCCGTATTTCTTGACGAGCTCGGGGGAAAGGTCACAGGTGCTGTCTGCAAATATTTTTACGGGTCTCAAATTCGGAAACCTCCATTCAAAAGCAAAATTTCATCGTCTTATTTTTTATATTATACATTCTTTTTTTCATAAAAAAAAGCCCATTTTGTAAATTATTATGGCTTATCGGCGACATATTATTTCAAAAATGCCGGAAAATTTTTACCCCGGCGCCTGATTTTCGGTGGCGTAAATCCTTTTTTTGAGTTATAATATCAATCGGCAAATAATTTTTTTGGAGGAAGCGCCATGCACGACGAACTTACGAAAAAGGATATTGAAAAAATGAAAGCGGAGCTTGACCACCGCATCCTTGAGCTTCGTCCCCAGCTTATTGAGGACGTAAAGGTCGCCCGGGGCTACGGCGATCTTTCGGAAAACTTTGAATACAAGGAAGCGAAGCGCGCCAAAAACCGCAACGACAGCCGCATCCGCTACCTCCAGGCGATGATAAAAACCGCCGTCATCATCGAGGACCGCTCCGAGGAGGGCGTCGTCGGGCTTTACGACCGCGTAACGGTCTATATTCCCGAGGACGACGCGGAGGAAACCTACCGAATCGTGACCGACGTGCGCTACGACGTTTCAAAGGGCTTCGTCAGCAAAGAGTCCCCCTTCGGCAAGGCCGTTCTCGGAAAGCGCGTGGGCGAGCGCTGTACCGTCGCCGTGAACGAAAATTACAGCTACGACGTAGTAATCCGCACCATTGAAAAAATGGAGGACGACGACGAAGCGCCGCTGGCAAGCTACTGACAAAAAGGGCCGTCCCCCGAAGGGGCGCCCTTTTGTTATATATTGTCTTTCGGGGCGCGAAATTTTAAAAAATATTTAATGGATTTTTGAGCTATTATATGATATATTAGAAAAAAAGCGGACGGAAGGAGCAAAGGGAAAAAATGAAGCTCGAATGGACGAAAAATATGACAAAACGGGCGCTCACCTATATCGTGAGCGGCGCCGGAATTTTGCTTATCTATTTCCTGCTCGCGAGCCGGCGGGAGCTTTCCGGCGCTTTCGACTACGCTCTGGCGCTTTTGCGCCCGTTCAGCATCGCGTTCATCATCGCATATATCCTCAACGGACCGATGATGTTCTTTGAAAAGCGCTTTTCCTTCATCGAAAAAAAGCGCCCCCTTCCCGCCCTTAAAAGGGTCCTCGCAATCGTCGCCGCCTGGATTTCGGCGGTGGCGGTGTTCGCCCTTTTCTTCGCGATAATAATTCCGGACGTCAGCGAAAGCATCAACACCCTTGTCGGGAACATTCCCGGATATTACGAGGAGCTCAAGACCTTCGTCCTCGAAATCGCGGAAAAATACGAGCTCGAGACCGAGGCTATCGACCCGCTTCTCAACTTCAAAATAACCGCCGACGGAATAATGGAGCTCGTCAAGAGGTACAGCTCCCAGCTTCTTCCCCAGATAGCGAACATCGCCAACATCTCCGTCAAAATCGGCAGCTTCGTGATGGACTTCGTCCTTGCGATAATCATTTCCGTCTATTTTATGTTCAGCAAGGAGACCCTAATTGCCCAGCTTAAAAAGGCGCTTTACGCGGTTTTCGGCAAGAAATTCACCGGCGGCGCCGTCCGGGTCGCCCGGGAGAGCCACCGCATTTTCAGCGGCTTCATCAACGGAAAGCTTCTCGACTCGCTGATTATGGGAATCCTTTGCTTCATCGGCACGAGCATCTTCGGCTTTGAATATTCCCTTTTAATCAGCTTCATCGTCGGCGTTACGAACATTATCCCGTTCTTCGGTCCGTTCATCGGCGCCGTCCCCTGCGTGCTCATTCTCCTTATGGTGGATTTCTGGCAGGCGTTCTGGTTCGCAATTTTCGTGTTCGCGCTCCAGCAGCTTGACGGCAACGTCATCGGTCCGAAGATTCTCGGCGACAGCACCGGGCTTCCCGCCCTCTGGGTAATGGCGGCAATCATCATCGGCGGGGATATGTTCGGAATCATCGGAATGTTCATCGGCGTTCCGGTCTTTGCGGTAATCTATAAATTCGCGAAAGAAATTTTTGAGCATCTCCTCAAACGCAAGAACATGCCGCAGGAGACCGACGCATATAAAGTCATTAAAGGCAAAAAGGAGAAAGACGAAATCGAGAAAGGAGAGAACGCCCTTTGAAAAAGATAAAGAGAGTTTTTTGGATAGTGCTCGACTCCTTCGGAGTCGGCGAGCTTCCTGACGCGGGGCTTTTCGGCGACGAGGGGAGCAACACCCTCGCTGCCTGCGCCGCCACCGGGGAGCTTAATGTTCCCAATATGATAAGCCTCGGGCTTGGAAATATCGAGGGCGTTTCCTGTATCGAAAAAGCGGCGGCGCCCCTGGGCGCCTTTGGGCGCATGGGCGAACAAAGCATGGGCAAGGACACCACCACCGGGCACTGGGAGCTGGCGGGGCTCGTGTCGGAAACTCCGTTTCCGACCTATCCGAACGGCTTCCCGAAGGAGGTAATCGACGCCTTCACCGAAGCAACGGGGCTCGAGGTTCTCTGCAACAAGCCTTACAGCGGCACGAAGCTCATTATGGACTACGGCAGGGAGCACATTGCCACCGGAAAGCCCATAGTCTATACCTCTGCGGACAGCGTTTTCCAGATTGCCGCCCACGAGGACGTGATTCCTCTTGAGAAGCTCTACGAGCTTTGCGAAAAAGCCCGGACGATTCTTAAAGGCGAGCACGCCGTCGGGCGGGTCATCGCAAGACCCTTTAAAGGCGAGTACCCGGACTTTTACCGCACCGCCGGACGGCACGATTTTTCCCTCGTCCCGCCGAGGGACACCGCCCTTGACCTTATGATGAAAAGCGGGCTTTCAACCATCGGCGTCGGCAAAATTTACGACATTTTCGCGGGCAAGGGCGTTTCGGAAACCTACCGCACCGGTCCCAACAACGTCGGAATGGAGCGCACCTCGGAGCTTCAGGGAAAGGATTTCACCGGGCTTTGCTTCGTGAACCTCGTGGACTTCGATATGGTCTACGGCCACCGAAACGACGCCCCGGGCTACGCCCGGGCCCTTTCGGAGTTTGACCATTGGCTCGGGGGCTTTATGGAAAAGATGGAGCCGGAGGACGTTCTTATGATAACCGCCGACCACGGCTGCGACCCCTCCACCCCCTCCACCGACCATTCGAGGGAGTACATTCCCTTCCTTGCCTACGGCAAAGCCGTCCGCCCGGGGGTAAACCTCGGGACCCGGAAAACCTACGCTGACCAGAGCAAGACCATCCTCGAAATGTTCGGGCTCGACCTTGACAAAACCGCCGGAGAGAGCTTTCTCGGCGAGATTGAAGCCTAAAAACAATTTAAAATATTATACTAAAAATTATATAAATTTTAAAGGAGAAGATTGATGAAAAGAGTCGTAACGCTCACAATAACCGCGATTTTATGCGGAATTTTGCTCTCCGGCTGTTCTTTTGTCGTTGAGGGAATAAACAAGATTAAAGGCAACGTGATGCCCATAACCCTCAGCGAGGACTACAAGACCATAGCCCTCACCCAGCCGGAAAGCACCGAGTTTAAAACCATTGTTTTTGACAATATTTCCTTCGCCGGAGAGGACGACGGTATCGAAATAAAGATACTCTACTCCGAAAATCCCCGGGTCGAAGCGACCTACAGCCGGGAGCTTGACGATTACGGCTTCGCCGTCAAATTCAGCGACGGCGAAATAAAAATTTCCGTCGACAAACAGAGGGCATTCACCGCGAAGAAGTTCGTGCTCAAGGTTTACGCCAATTTTAACGCCGTCAAAGTCGAGGGCGGAATTCCCCTTTCCGTTGACGCCGCGAACATAAACGAGCTTTCCCTCGACGTTTCCGGCGCCGTTGACGCAAAGGTTTTCGGGCTTAACGCAAAGTCCGTCGCCATCGACGTAAAGGGCGCGGCGGAGGTCGATATTTCCGGCGTCTCCGAAAGCTTCTCTTTGAGCATCGCGGGAGCCGGAGAGCTGGACGGCAAGGAGCTCCTTTGTAAGGACGCTGTCATCGAAATTTCCGGAGCCGGAGAGGCGGACATCTCCGTCACGGACACCCTCGGAGTTGAAATCGCCGGGGCGGGCGAGGTTGAGTATTACGGAAACCCCGTTGTTACCAACAAATCCGCCGGCGCCGCCGAGGTAAGGCAAAAATCCGCCGAGCCCTACACCCTTTACGGCATAGCCGCTTAAAACCGAAAAAACATGGGAGCGCCCCGGCGCTCCCTTTTTTTGCGCTCACCGAAAACAAAATTTCCCGGCTTTTCGGCTTTTCACCGCCGGGAATTTGTGGTATATTGAAGTTAAAGGCGGCGCAGGGCGCCGATTATAAAACGATACGGCGGTGATTAATTTATGAAAGTTTATAAGGGTACCGTTATCACCTGCGACGAAAAAAATACCGTCGCAAATTATCTTGCGGAGGACGGCGGAAAAATCCTTTTCGTCGGGGACGAGCTCCCGGAGGAATACAAGGATTTTGAAACCGTCGAGCTTGGAAGCCGGGCGCTTATCCCCTCCTTTGCGGACACCCATATCCATTTCGCGAGCTACGCCACCTTCCACTCCGGGCTCAACGTGATGAACGCCCGCAGCAACGGCGAAATCCTCAAGATGATTAAGGATTTCGTCCCCCGCTCAAAGGACAAGATGATTCTGGCTTTCGGCGCTTCTCCCTATTCCGTCGCCGACGGAAGGCTCATTTCAAGGAGCGAACTGGACGAGGTCTGCCCCGACAAGCCCTTCTTTATGGTAAAATACGACGGTCACGCCTGCGTCATCAACACAAAGCTCCTTGAAAGGGTCAGAAAGAAAGTCGAGCACCTTCGGGGCTACCACGAGGACTCGGGCGAAATGAACCAGGAGGCGTTTTTCGCCGTTTCCGACTATGTGACTAACTCAATTCCGATTCTCAAACTCGTGGAAAATATGCAAAGAGCCGCCGACTATATGGCGGAAAAGGGAATCGGAATGATACATACGGTGAGCGGCGTCGGCTTCCCGATGGATCTGGACGTGGATATGGAGCGCTGGTTCGGCGCGGGGCTCAAAAACGGAATGCAGTTTCGGGTCTTTATCCAGTCCCTTGACGTAAGAAAGGCGCTTAAGCGCAAGCTCCCGAGAATCGGCGGCTGTTTTGAAACAGCCCTCGACGGCTGTTTCGGCTCAAGGGACGCAGCGATGCTCGCGCCCTATTCCGGCACGGACGACCGGGGCATTCTGTACTACTCCGACGAGAGAGTTACGGAATTTTGCAAAAAAGCCAACCGCGCAGGGCTCCAGATTGAGATGCACGCCATCGGCGACGCCGCTTTTAAACAGGCTACCGAAGCCCTTAAAGCCGCCCTTGACGACTTTCCCTGGGAGGACCACCGCCACACCATTATTCACGCCTGCCTCCCGACGGAGGAGGGGCTCAAAATCTGCCGGGATTATCACATTATGCTTGCTATGCAAAGCGCGTTCATAAACTGGCCCCAGGAGCCGGACGAGTACCTTGAGAGCATTCTCGGGGAACGAAGCGCCAAGCTCAACCCGCTTCGGAAGATAAAGGATATGGGTATTATTATGAGCTCCGGCTCCGACGGCCCCTGTACCGACCCGGACCCCATACAGTGGATCTACAAAGCCTGCAACCACAGCGAGAACGAACAGTCCCTTTCCGTTGCCGAGGCGCTTCGCATGTGCACCTATAACGGCTATTACCAGTCCTTTGACGAAAAGGAGCGCGGCAGCCTTGAAGCCGGAAAAATCGCCGATATGGCGATTCTCTCCGAAAATCCCTTCGACGTTCCGACCCCGGAGCTCTGCCGCTTAAAGGTCGAGCAGCTTTTCCTTAAGGGCGAGCCCTATAAAAAGGTCGGCGGCGGTCCCGTCGGGCATATTTTAAACGGAATCTTTTCCCGCTGAACAAAAAGCGCGCCCCCCGCGGGCGCGCTTTTTTTGCGTTCTTTGAAATTCCAAAAAATATTTCCCGGGATTTCAAATTTCATCTTTTAAGTTCCGAATTTTTATGTTATATTTGAAAGTGAGGTGAGAAAATGGAATTTCAGGTTGAAATCATAAAAAGTATCCAGTCCGTCGCGAGCCCCGCTCTTGACGTAATTTTTCAGATAATTACAATGTTCGGCGAGGAGCTTTTCCTCATCCCCATTGTCGCCCTCATCTTCTGGTGCATAAACAAGGAGATGGGCTACTGGCTCTGCTGGTGCGCCGCCATGGGCAACCTTGCCGTCAACTCAATCAAAGGTATTTTTAAAGTTGAGCGCCCCATCGGCTGGGAGGGCGTCCGAACCCTTCGGGCGCAGACCGCCACCGGCTACTCCTTCCCCAGCGGACACACCCAGGCAGCCGCCAACACCTTTACCGCCATCGCGAGGGCTGTGAACCGCAAGCGCTTTTGGGCTATCGCCATAATTCTTCCCCTGCTCGTCGGAATTTCCCGGCTCTATCTCGGGGTACACTGGCCCATGGACGTGGGCGTCTCCTACGTCATCGGAATCTGCCTTCCATTGATTCTCTGGCTTTTTTACCGCCGCTTCGCGAACCACAAATTCCTTCTTTTCTTAATAAGCTCCCTTCTTTTCGCGCCCTTCTGCTTTATGACCGGGAACATCGCGGATTTCTGGAAGAGCTTCGGCTTCGGAATCGGGCTTGCCGTCGGCGCATATATCGAGACGAAATTCATAAATTTCGACGTTGAGGGCAGCTTTAAGGCAAAGGCTCTCCGCTTCTGTCTCGGGCTCGTAATCGTCATAGCCGTTTACGGCTCCATGAAACTCCTTCTCCCGGCGGGAAACCTTATTGCGTTTATCCGCTATTTCTGCGTCCCGCTGACGGCGGTTGCCGTCTGCCCGGCGGTTTTCAAGAAACTTCATCTTTAAAAATTTTGAGCACGGAAACTCCGTGCTCATTTTTTATTTTCACAAAAGCGGTGCTCCCTCTTGACAGATATGGTAAAATTAAAACATTCATAAAAGCTTAGGAGGGTCAATTTTGAAACACGACGCTTTAAAAAAACTCGTCCTTTCGGCGATGTTCATCGCCGTTGGGCTCGTGCTCCCGTTCTTCACCGGTCAAATTCCCCAAATCGGAAAAATGATGCTCCCGATGCATCTTCCGGTTTTCCTTTGCGGGCTCATCTGCGGCTGGCCCTACGGTCTCGCGGTGGGGTTTGTAACTCCGCTTCTCCGCTCGATGATTTTCTCGATGCCCGTGATGTACCCGGCGGCTATCGCGATGGCTTTCGAGCTTGCGACCTACGGCTTTGTCGCCGGCTTTCTCTATAACCGCTCCAAGTGGCAGTGCATCGTCTCCCTCTACCGTTCGATGCTCGCGGCAATGGTGGCGGGGCGGCTCGTCTGGGGCGCCGCCCAGGTTGTTTTGCTCGGTCTTTCCGGGAGCGCCTTCACCTTCCAAATGTTCATCGCCGGGGCGTTTCTCAACGCAATTCCCGGAATCATCCTTCAGCTCGTGTTCATTCCGGCGATTATGGTCGCCCTTGACCGCACCGGGCTCGTAAGGTTCAAAAAAGCGGCAAAAAAAGAAGTTGAAACAGCGTAGCGAAAAGGGCGGAATTTTCCGCCCTTTTATATTTTTTTAGTTTTTCCCGGGCTTTTTTTCATTGACAAAATAAAAAGCGTATGATATTATTTGTTAAGTAAAATAAATCTTTAAAGGCGATACAGAGAGATCGGCAAGATTGGATAAATATTTATTGCGGTGCGGCGGGCTTTGCTGCGGCGCTTTTTGTGCAAGTCAATCCTGTCGAAAGTTCGGCAGGATTTTTATTTTTTTGAAAGGAATTTTGAAAAATGGCAGAAAACATCAGCAACCTCATCAAAATAACCTCCGGTTTCGGGGACGAGCCCTTTTCTTTCGAGCTTCCCTCCGAAGCTGATTTTTCTGTCCGTGATTTTTCCGAATATGCTGTTTTCCCCGGTTTTTGCGACGTACACGTTCATTTTCGCGAGCCGGGATTTTTTTATAAGGAGAGCGTGAAAACGGGCTGCGCCGCCGCCGCCCACGGCGGCTACACCGCCGTCTGCACCATGCCGAACCTTGACCCCGTTCCGGACAGCGCCGAGCACCTTGCGGCGCAGACCGAGATAATCCGCCGGGACGCCAATATCGGCGTTTTCCCCTACGGCGCCATAACCGTCGGGCAAAAGGGCGAAAAGCTCTCCGATATGGAGGCTATGGCTGGCGAAGTGATAGCCTTTTCCGACGACGGACGCGGAGTCCAGAGCGACGATATGATGCGCGAAGCGATGCTCCGGGCGAAGGCGCTCGGAAAAATGATAGTGGCGCACTGCGAGGTGAACTCACTCCTCAAAGGCGGCTACATACACGACGGCGAATACGCGAAAGCCCACGGTCACCGGGGCATCTGCTCCGAGAGCGAATGGGGACAGATTGAGCGCGACCTCAGACTTGCGAAGGAGACGGGCTGCGCCTACCACGTCTGCCACATTTCCACGAAGGAGAGCGTCGAGCTCATAAGAAAGGCGAAAGCCGAGGGCGTTAACGTCACCTGCGAAACGGCGCCACACTACCTCGTCCTCGACGAAAGCGACCTTTTGGAAGAGGGTCGGTTCAAGATGAACCCGCCGCTTCGGGGAAAAGAGGACCGGGCGGCGCTAATCGAGGGCATCAAGGACGGCACCATTGATATGATTGCGACGGACCACGCGCCCCACTCCGCCGAGGAAAAATCCCGGGGACTTGAAAAGAGCCCCTTCGGAATAGTCGGGCTCGAAACGGCGTTCCCGGTGTTATATACCCGCCTTGTCAAAGAGGGGGTAATAACCCTTGAAAAGCTGGTGGAGCTGCTGGCGCTGAACCCGAGGAAACGCTTCAATATTCCCCTCGGTAACGACTTCACCGTTTGGGATTTAAACGCAAAGGAGACCGTTGACCCGGAAAAATTCCTTTCAAAAGGGCGCTCGACCCCCTTCGAGGGCTGGGAGCTCTACGGAAAATGCGTCCTCACCGTCAAGGACGGACAAATCGTTTATAAATAATTTCATATATTCTCAAAAAACGAAGGAGAGCGAAAACAAATGCCAAAAAGAACGGACATCAAAAAAATTCTTATCATCGGTTCCGGTCCGATAGTCATCGGCCAGGCGGCTGAATTTGACTACGCCGGAACCCAGGCTTGCCTTGCCCTTAAAGAGGAGGGCTACAAGGTCGTGCTTTGCAACTCCAACCCGGCGACCATTATGACCGACACCCTCATTGCGGACAAGGTATATATGGAGCCCCTTACCCTTGAATATATCGCGAAAATTCTTCGCTACGAAAGACCCGACGCAATCGTTCCCGGCATCGGCGGACAGACGGGTCTCAACCTCGCAATGCAGCTCGAGAAAAAGGGCGTGCTCAAAGAGTGCGGCGTAAAGCTCCTCGGCACCAGCAGCGAGAGCATCGAGCGCGCGGAGGACCGTGAGCTTTTCAAGGAGCTCTGCCAGTCCATAGGCGAGCCCACCATTCCCTCCGAAATCACCTATAACCTTGACGAAGCGAA
>JAEDJF010000022.1 GCA_016296485.1 Oscillospiraceae bacterium | reverse complement strand
AGTACCGCCGTGTGATCTGGCAATGCAACGGAAAATTCAAAGGCGAACGGCGCTGCGGTACTCCGCACCTCACCGAGGAGGACATCAAGCGCCTGTTCCTGCAGGCCGTGGCCCGGCTCACAGAGGAGCGGGAGGTCCTGCTGGAAACCTGCGTGATGCTCCGCGACGAATACCTGAACACAGACGCCATTGACACAGAATGCGCGGCCCTGACTGACGAGATGGAGATTGTGGAGGCGCTGACCAAGAAGCTGATCGCGGAAAACGCCACCACGGCCATACCGCAGGATGAGTATAACCGGAAGTACGACGCGCTGGCTCAGCGGTATCACACAGCAGAGGAAAAGGCCGAGCAGCTTCAGCGGCAAAAGGTCACGAAGCGCTTTCAGGCTGACGTCATGGAGTGCTTCATGACCGAGCTGATGACCATTGACGCCTCGTTGCCGGTGCACTATAGCGACCGGCTTTGGCTGAATCTGGTCGACCGGGTGACGGTTTACGAGGATGGGAATCTGGGGTTCCACTTTAAAAACGGTATGGAGATCACCGAAATGCTGTGAACCGGAATAAGGCAAGCGCCTGTGATGGAGCTCTTGACGGCTCCACACAGGCGCTTTTCTTGATGAAACGATAGCCAGTTTTGAAACGATAACTTTTGTGCCAGGAGGCAGATATAGGACCTTTCCAGCAGAAAACAGCCGCTTTGTCACTCGTCCGAGGGAGACGACGCACCAGCGACTGCCTGAAAAGTGCATGATTTCAAGGCTTTTCAGGCATAAAGAAACTGGACCGACAACTGATACATTGTATCAATTATCGGTCCAGTTATGGTGCGGATGATGGGACTTGAACCCACAGGTCATTGCTGACACTAGAACCTGAATCTAGCGCGTCTGCCAATTCCGCCACATCCGCGTGTCGGCTGCGAAACTTTGAAAAATTTTTCAAAACGCTCGGCGTACTATGAATTTTATCATTATTATAATTTGCTGTCAAGCACTTTTTGAAAAGCGCTGATATTTCGAAAATTTCTGCAAAAAATAAGCACAAAATCATGAAAGGACTGAAAAAACGCAAATGAGAATAAAGCGCTTTCTCGCAATCTGCATTGCCATATCAATGCTTTTTGCATTCTCGGGCTGCCGCAATAAGAACAACGATCTTAACAGCAGCCAACCCGACGTTGTAAACGAAAACGAACTTGTTATCTATCATAATGCCGAACAGCTTACGCCCTTCCTCACCTCCCTTGCGAACGCCTATTCCCAGGCGACCGGCAACCCGGTCACCGTAAAGCTTTCCGCCAACGATTTTATGAACGAGGTCTATAACGAAAAGGCCGCAATCTACGTCGTTGACAGTCGCGAGGACCTCTCCGGCTGGTTCGGCAAGGGGCTTCTCGGGGACCTTTCCGCCGGAATTAACGCCGCGGCGGACATTCCCTCCGGGCTCCACCTCAACAATAACGGGCTCGGAAGCTACGGTATTCCCCTTATGCTCGAGGGCTACGGCTATATTGTTGACCGCACCATGCTTTCCGACCTTTTCGGCGGAGCTTCCGCCGAGGCGATTGTGCGCGACCTTGCCGCCTGCTCCTACACCGAGTTTGAGGGCTTCGTTGACGCTGTGAACACCTATATCGCAGCGCCCACCGCCGCCACCGTCACCATCAACGGCAGCGAATACACCTTCGCGGAGAACAAAACCGGCAAAGCCCAGAGCCTTACCGGGGTTTTCTCCCTCAACTACGAAAGCACCAGAGCTTCGGAGTATCTTCTCAACTATATGCTCGCCGCAAAATTCGGCAGCCACTATGAAATTATGAACGCCGGCGAGGAGGAAGTCGGAGGACTTAACGACATTTTCTCCGCCTATATTGACGTGCTCGACCTTCACACCAGCCACATCGCCGGCACCGAGGGCACCATTGCCCGTGGCGACGAGTTCATCGGCGGCGACTACGACTATTCCGCCTCCGTTGACGCCTTTACCGGTGGCTATGCCCTCTTCTATCCCGGAAGCACCGGAGACGCGGCGGATTTCGAAACTTCCTCCGCAGGCTTTGGCTCGAACCTCGATATTATCCCTATGAAGCTTCCCCTTTCCGACGCTGACGTCACCGCCGCCGGAATGAGCGCCGAAAAGCTCTGGCGCTCCATCGCCATCGGCTGCCGCTATTATATCGCGCTCAACCCGAACGCCGACGAGGCAATGGCAGGGGCGGCAAGAGATTTCATCAACTGGATCTATTCCGATACCGAGGGAATGAACGCCTATACCTCCGCTATCGGCGGGCTGCCTTTTAACTATTCCTACGGCAACAACAACGCCGCAGGCGAAAACGGAAACGCCAATGCTAACGGCAACGTAAACGGCAATAACAACGGCGAGAACGGCAACGCTAACGAAAACGGAACCGTTTCCGGCGAAACTGGAAACGGCAACGAAAACGGCAACGGTACTAACGGTACCGCAAACGGTAACGGCAACGTAAGCGGCAACGAAAACGGCGCCGTCAGCGGAACCGGCAAGAGCCGCAGCTCCGCCGCAGGAGAGAACTCCACCACCGCAGGCGACGTCAGCGGAAACGCCGAGAACAACGCCCCCGGCGCAAGCGGCGAGAACCCCGGAACCGACCTTCCCGCAGTAACGCCCAACTATAATATAACCGACTCCCTTACCGCCGCAGTAGCAAGATACTACGCGGAGGGCAACTGGATTCCCGCTATGACCAACGCTCTCCCGGGCGGCTGGCTCGAGGACGTTTTCGGCGCGGGTCTCAAGGACTACTGGGGAATGGAAAGCTGGAGCGAAACCGACCGCACCGGTCTTATCGATAAATTCGTCGGCGGCTGGAACGACCGTCTTAACAAAAACGGTACCGTCACCGAGTAATTCACCAAAGAAAAAAAGCACCTTTTCGGGTGCTTTTTTAATAATATTCTCCGAGCCTCAAAAGGAGCTGGACCGGGGGCGGAAGGAGCACCGCCGCCGGCTCCAGCAGCTTCGCGGCGTAAAGAAGCGGGCGAAAATCGGCGTAAAACTTTTCGCCCAAAAACTCCGTTTCAAGAACGCCCCGGTCAAATTCCGCAAAGAGAAATTCCCCGGAGGAAAAGCCGCTGGCTTCGCTCACCGACGACACAAGGCTCAGCGCCGAAATTCCCACAATTATTATCGTGACCACGGAAAAAGTTGCGCCGAAGGCGCGTTTAAAATCCGACATTTTTAAAATCCCTCCCAAAAAAGTTTTGGCACTTTTGGGCGTTTTATTCCGCCAGAAGCTCCACAAGGGCGTTTCCGAGGAGCTCGGCGGAATACTGCGCCTCTTCAAGGGTGTTGCCCGTGGCGCCGATTTCAATGAGGAGAAGCCCCGGCGAAAGATCCATATTGTACTTTCGGTAGTCGAAAAGCACCGGGCGGCAAAGCCCGGGATAGAGCGTTTCGAGCTTATCCGCCAGGGCGGCGGCAAATTTGAGGTTCTCGAAAAAATCCGGCATATTCATCGTTCCGTCGTCGCAGCCGGCGATTATCATAATCTGCGCCGCCTTTTTGCCGTTTATGACGGCGGTGGGCTTTACGATTTCGGTTTTCGACGGCTCGATGGCGTCCCTGTGTATATCGAGGCAGACCGTTATCTCCGGGTTTTCCTCGAGGTGCTTTTTTATTGTAACGGCGCTCCGCTTATAGGAGCCGTTGTAGCTGGGGTCATCGTGCAGGGTGCCGTCGTGGACGACGCCTATTCCGTTTTCCGTGAGCACGGCGCAAAGGGCGTCGCCCACGGCTATCATATTTTCCGACGGATCGGTGCTGCGCCAGGTGCCCTCAACGTCGAAATAGCCCCGGTCCGCCGGCTCGTAGCCCTCGGTGGCGTGGGTATGATATATAAGCACCTGGGGCGTATCGCCAAGGTCCGTGCTCAAAGAAAGCCCGTGCTCATCTTTGAGCACCGATAGGATTTTTTCGCTGCTGTAACCGGTGCAGTTTTTTATTATTGCGTTCCCGTAGGGAACGTATATCCCGCCCGGAGAAGCGCTGTAATGGGTCTCGGTGACCTTGCCCCGGCGTTCCTCCGGGACCTCCGGGACGATTTTTTCGGGCTTTTGGGTCTCTTCCTCCGGCTCATCAGACGGAGCGTTTTCGTCAGGGGAGCCCTGTTCCGGCTCCTCCGAAGCGCCCGAAAAAGCGTCCTCGGCGGCGAAGCCTTCCTCCGCCATATTTCCGAAGTACTCGATGGTGCTCCCGGGGGAGGAAAGCGCCACGGCGTAATAAAAAATCGGCGAGCCGTTTTCCGCAAGGAAAAGAAGTCCCCCTATGAAAAGACAGCAGCCGAAAACGCCGAGGAGCGCTTTTGCTGCCCCGGCGAGCCGGCGTTTTATCTCTTTTTTAACTTTCCGAAGCTCAATGCTCTGCCATTTTCCCTTGTCCATAAATCCGTCCCCGATAAAGATTTTCGTCCTCAATATTTATGCGCGCGCAGAAAGAAAAATTCCGGCTGTGAAAAACTTCCCTAACTTCAAATTGAAAAGCCCCGCCGGGGCGGATATAATAAAATCATAAGGCGCGCGGCTTTATTTTTGACAGAAAGGATATGAGCAAATGAGCACCTACACAATTAACGACATTGCTACGATGACGGGTCTTTCCACCCGAACCGTCAGGGAATATATGAAGCTGGGCTTTCTTTCCGGAGAAAAGGAAAACGGCATCTGGCGCTTCACCGGCGAAGCGGTGGGCGCGCTCTTTGCAAACAGCGCCGTGACCCCGAGCATTAAAGCCAAGCGAAACGCCCTCGTTTACGATTTTATACTTGACGAAAAGAAGAAAAACGACGAGCTCTGCGCCGTTCTCGACCTTATGGCGGAGGGAGCGGACGCCATGGACATCTCCGGCTTTTTCTGTTCCGCCATAAATTCCGGCGAATTTTCCGGTCTCGCTTTCAGTTTTGAGCACAGCGGCAAAAACGCCCGGGTCATCGTCAAGGGTCCCGCGGAGGAAGTCCTTGGGATAATGAACGCATATTATAACAGATAAAAAGGGAGCCCCAGGGCTCCCTTTTTAAAACACCAGCTCCTTTATCGTTTCAAGCCCGAGCCCCGGGAAAACCGCAAGGTTTACGGCGAGGGCGATGAGCCTCGCCGCCCGCTTGACGGTGATGTCTATGTCGTTGGGGGAAACGAAAACTTCCTTTCCCTTTTCCCCGGTGAACGGAAAGCGTATCACCGTCGGGACACCGATGGCGATTACGGGAACGCCGAGGGTCTTTTCGGAAAGCTCCCGCTTTCCGCTCCCGATTCCCGAGCCCGGGCGAATCCCGGTGTCCGTTATCTGAACGGTGCGCCCGATGTGGGAAATATCCTCCGCTGCCAAAGCGTCGATAAGAATCACCGCCCCAGGCCTTGTCATTGCGGCGGCGGAAGCTATCATATCAAAAGCCTCGAACCCGGTCTTTCCGCAGACACCCGTTGAAAGGCAGCAGAGCCGCCTTTCAAGAAAAGTCCCCGCCATCACCATATCCGCCGCCCTCGCGCCGAGGGAGTCCGCCGTCAGCTCCACGTTCCCAATTCCCGCGACGAGAACCGTCCCTCTCGGCGGAAGGAGGGAGGCGATTTCCTCCGCAAGGGCGGAAATTTCTTCGTCGCTTCCGACCGAGGGGTCGGTGATGCTTTCCGCCTCCATGGTTATATACCGCCCCTTCGGCTTTTCAAGAAGGGCGGAAAGCTCGTCGGATTTTATATCAATCTGGGCAATATCAATGTTTCCCCGGCGGTGAAAGCTCTCCGTTTCCGGAAATTTTTCCTCCAAACCGCTAAATATTTCTTTTGCGAGGTCACTTTTCATTGACAAGCCGGTCACTCCTTTGTTATAATATCTATGTACCGGCACTTTGCAGACCGTGTTAATGCAAATTCCGGCATATTCGGCATATATTTATATAAAAATAATAATATAGTGTCCGAAAAGCTCTTGACAGAACGGAACATTTCGTGTAATATGAATATTTGTGAATGTATCCGATAAGCGAAGGAGGTGTAGTTAAATGCCGAACATTAAATCTGCAAAGAAAAGAGTTAAAGTTATCGCAACCAAAACCGCTCGCAACAAAGCGATAAAGACCAACCTCAAAACCAACATCAAGAAAGCCGAGCTCGCCTGCTCCACCGGTGCTGAGAACAAAGAGGCCGCTATTAACCTCGCAATGAAACGCATCGACCAGGCCGCAGCAAAAGGCGTACTTCATAAAAATACTGCCGCAAGACGCAAATCCGCTCTTGCGAAGAAGCTCAACGCTGCAAACGCTCAGTAATTGATATTTCTGAAAAATTTCGCCTCCGCTAAAAGCGGAGGCGTTTTTTTATATCCCGCTCTTATTTGTCCTTCGGCTTAAAGAAAAGCGCCGCCAGAAGCCCGAAGAAAATCGACGCTGTTATTCCGCCGGCGGCGGCGGTGAGCCCGCCGGTCAGCGCGCCGAGGAGACCGTTATCCGCAACGGCGTTTCGGACGCCCTTTGCAAGAAGGTGCCCGAAGCCCGAAAGGGGAACCGTCGCCCCGGCTCCGGCAAAGTCGACGAGGGGCTCATAGAGCCCGAGGGCGGAAAGAATGACGCCGGAGACGACGAAGCCCACAAGAATCCTCGCCGGGGTGAGCTTCGTTCTGTCAATAAAAATCTGACCGATTACGCAGATTAATCCGCCCACGACGAAAGCTTTGATATATTCCATCAGCATCAGAAAATGCCCCCTTTTTCGGAGGAGTAACAGATAAGGTGCGCCACTCCCGGAATCGTTTCGCCCTGCTGGATGCTCGTGGGGCTCATAAGCGCCCCGGTCGAGACGAGAATCACGTTTTTGAGCTCGCCGTTTTTGATGCGCGGAAGAATGTGACCCGAGGCGACGGCGGCTGAACAGCCGCAGCCGGAGGCTCCTGACTCCACCTGCTGACCGAGTCGGTCGTAAATCATCAGCCCGCAGTCGTTATAGTTGCCGCCGAGGGCGAAGCCCTCCTTTTCCATCAAATCTTTCAGGAGCTTCGACCCGACGTAGCCCAGGTCCCCGGTTAGCACCAGGTCGTAGTCCGACGGATCGGTATAGGTGTCCTTAAAAAACTGGGAAAGGGTCGCTGCTGCGGCGGGAGCCATTGCCGCCCCCATATTGTTCTGGTCGTTTATTCCGAGGTCCTCAACAGTTCCGAAGCAGACCGCCTTGATAAACGGGGCGTTGCCCTCCTTTGCGACAACGGCGGCTCCCGCCGCAGTCGCCGTCCATTGGGAGGAAGGGGGGCGCTGACCGCCGTATTCAAGCGGGAAGCGGTACTGCCGCTCCGCGGAGCAAAAGTGGGAGGAAGCCACCGCAAGGCAGTATTTCGCGGCGGAATCCGCGAAGACGGCTGAAAGCCCCGTCGCCTCCGCATAGGTGGAGCAGGCGCCGTAGAGCCCGATAAAAGGCACCTTTGCGCCCCTGGCTCCGTAGCCGGAGGCTATGCACTGGTTGAGAAGATCCCCGGCGAAAATGAAGTCCATATCCGTCATCACAAGCCCGCATTTTTCAAGGGCGGTTCTTCCGGCAATTTCCTGCATCTTGCTTTCAGCTTTTTCCCAGGTTTTTTCGCCGAAGTGGGAATCCTCGTTTATGACGTCGAAGTCCTTTCCGAGAGGACCCTCGCCCTCCTTTTTTGAGCCCACCGCCGCAGAGGCGAGAACGCCGACGCAGCCGTCGATAATTATCGTCTGTTTTCCTATTTTATGTGCCAATATATCACCTCAATATAATACAAATGCTGAGGTTATTATCTGCAAAAAAATGAGCGATATTCCGGGGCGTTTTTCCGCCGAGAAATAAAAAAGGACGGTTTTTAAAACCGTCCTTTTTTATTCGTCTTCTTTTTCAAGTTCCTCCAGCGCCATTCGAACAGCGGCAATCACGAAAGCCGAAAAGGTACATTCCTTTCCGCGTATCGCTTCCTCGACCTTTTCAACCACGTCGTTCGGGAAGCGTATCGTCTTGTTCGTCGTCATCGGCGTTGTGGGAATTTTAAATTTAGCCATAAGCCCGCCCTCGCAATACATTTGTATTGCCATAAGTGTGCGCCAAATTTCTATTAAAATATGCATTGCATTTGCAATGCATATTTGATATACTTTGAAGCAGGTGATTTAAATGGCTGAATTTTGTCTTGAATGTTGGAACAAACTCAACAAAACAAACGACCCGGAGGACAAATATATTCTTTCCGACGAGCCGGATTTTTGTGAAGGATGTGGGAAATGGACCCGGGCAATAATATCTGAGAAAAAGGCACGCCGTCCGAAAAAGCTCCGCTTTTTCCGGGTATAAAAAAACGGAAATCCTCTTACGAAGATTTCCGTTTTCTTGGTGCGGCAAATGGGACTTGAACCCATACGTCAAAGACACACGCCCCTCAAACGTGCCTGTCTGCCTATTCCAGCACTGCCGCATTTCGAATGCAAGAGTTATTATACCAAGACCTTCGCGCAAAGTCAAGAACTTTTTTCAAAAAAATAGTTTATTTTTATTTTCCGGCGGGAAAACTTCGTATAACAACAATTATAAAGCGAGGTGAGGGCGCATTACTTCCCGAATAGTAAGCTTTTTTTGCGCTTTTGTCTTTGCCCTGGGGCTGCTGGGGCTTAAAGTTATGTCCCTCGGAAAAGGGGACACCGTAAAGGACGCCGCCACCGTTCAAAGCAGCCGCACCGTCACCCTTTCCGAGGGACGCGCCGGAATTTACGACCGAAACCTTTCTCCCCTCGTAAACCGCGAGACTGAGCGAAAAGCGCTCATTTTTCCCGACCTTGCGGACCTTAACGTCCTGAAAGAATTCGCCGGGGACGAGGGGCTCGTCGAGGCTGCCAAAAGCTCCGTCCCATGCGTTGTGGACACGGGCGGAAAGATAATCGAGGGCGAGGGAATCTATAATTTTGAGGTGCCGGTGCGCTACTCGAAAGACCAGCTTGCGGTCCATATAATCGGCTATATGAATGACGGAAACGGCGCTTCCGGGATTGAGCACGCCTATGACGAGGTGCTCAAAGCCTGTGCTCAAAAGGTCACGGCAACCTATTACGCGGACGGCACCGGACGGCTTCTGACCGGGGAGAACATCTCCGTCACCGTCCCGGATAATAAAAGCGTCCGGGGCGTCGTGCTCACCCTTGACAGCGAAATACAGAGAATTTCCGAAAAGGCTCTTGCCGCCGGAACGGAAAAGGGCGCCGCCGTCGTTATGGACGTCGAAAGCGGCGAGATACTCGCCGCCGCCTCCGTCCCCGTTTTTGACCCTCTGAACCTTTCCGCCTCCTTCAAAAACGAAAACGCCCCTTTTATAAACCGGGCGTTTTCGTCCTATACCGTCGGCTCCACCTTTAAGCTCGTAACCGCGGCGGCGGCTCTTGAAGCCGGGGTGAGCACCGGGCGAACCTACGACTGCAAGAGCAGCATCGAAGTCGAGGAGCGAATTTTTAAATGCCACTGGGAGTACGGTCACGGCGAGATAGATATGCCTGCGGCGCTTCGGGTTTCCTGCAACCCGTATTTCATCGACCTTGCCATTGATATAGGCGGCGCCCGGATACTTGAGATGGCGAAAAACCTCGGCTTCGGCTCCGCCGCCGAGTTCGGTCCGGGCTTCGGGCCCTCGGCGGGGAAGCTCCCCACCGAGGAGGAGGTTTCATATAAAACCTCCCTCGCGAGCTTCGCCTTCGGTCAGGGGAAGTTGATGGCGACCCCGGTACAGATGGCGGCGCTCGCCGCCGCCATAGCTAACGGCGGCTGCGCCGTAACGCCGAGCCTCGTCCTCGGCGTTTACGATGAAGAGGGGAATTTTTCCGAAACGCCGCGTTACGAAAGCAACCGGGCTATGAGCGAAAAAACGGCGGCGCTCCTTCGGGAAATGATGATAGGCGTCGTTGAAAACGGCAGCGGCGAAGCCGCAAAGCCCGAAACCGGCGGCGCCGGGGGCAAGACCGCCTCCGCCCAGACGGGGCAGTTCCGGGAGGACGGGAGCGAAATCGTCCACGCCTGGTTCGTCGGGTTCTACCCGGCGGAAAACCCGAAATACGCCGTGGCGGTGCTGGCGGAGGGAATGGATTCCGGCGGGGACTTCGCCGCGCCGATTTTTAAGGAAATCTGTGACGGGATAGCGAAAACCGGAAAGCAGGACCCCTTTTGATATTAAATTTTGTAATTAAATTGTTAAATCGCTTTTTCGGCTATTGCCGAAACTAAAATTATGTGTTATTATATATCGTACTCAATTATTATTAAAGGGGACGGACAATATAATGAAAATTGCGAAAACCGTTGAAACCATGAGAACAATCGTCCGTGCCTACGACGACTTTGAGGCAAGAAAAGAAAGAATCAAAAGCAAAACCCAAAAAGTTAAAAATAAAACCCAAAACATTTTGAAAGGCGGTAATACTATGAAATTCGGAACCATTCTCGGAATCGTTGTCGGTGCTCTTACCCTTATCGGCGCCGGCGCTGCTGCTATGTATTTCTATCTCAAGGGCGGCTGCGACTGCTGCTGCGATGATTATGACGACGAGCTTTTTGATGAGTTCCCGGAAGAGGAATTTGCTACCGACGCTCCCGTCGAGGAAGCTCCCGCCGAGGAAAGCGAAGAGACTCCGTTCTAATTTTCAGCTAAACTTGTGACGGCGCGGATATGCGCTTTGCCATGCGGTATACGGGTCCTGTGCGACAAAAAACTGTGAACCATGTCAGGCGGGGAACCGAGCAGCATTAAGCGGTATTTTTGGGTGCCGCAGACAAATCTGTATGCCGTATGACAAAGCGCGTATCCGCATTTTTATGCCCAAAAAACAAATTTTGAAAGGAGAAAGTTTATGTATCAGGCTCTTTACCGAAAATACCGTCCGCGCTTTTTCCGCGACGTGGCGGGACAGGAGCACATAACCTCCGTCCTTTCAAAAGAGGTTGCCGAGGGGACCTTCGGTCACGCCTATATTTTCACCGGAAGCCGGGGCATCGGCAAGACCACCTGCGCAAAAATTCTCGCCAAGGCGGTGAACTGCCCGAACGAAAAGGACGGCGAGCCCTGCGGCGAATGTCCCGTCTGTACCGGCATCGACGACGGCTCCCTTCTCGACGTTACCGAGATGGATGCCGCCAGCAACCGGAATATCGACGATATAAGGGACCTTCGGTCCGAGGCGAACTTCACCCCCGCCGTCGCAAAGTACCGCGTCTATATAATCGACGAGGCGCATATGCTCACCAAAGAGGCAGCCAACGCCCTCCTTAAAATAATGGAGGAGCCCCCGGAGCACGTCATTTTTATCCTCGCCACCACCGAGGTCCACAAGCTCCCGGCGACAATTCTTTCAAGATGCATGCGCTTCGATTTCCGGCGTATGCCGCCGGAAGTAATCGCGGAGCGCGTCAAATACGTCTGCCGCAGGGAGCAGATTGAGATAGAGGACGAAGCCGCCCTCCTTATCGGAAAGCTGGCGGACGGCGGAATGCGCGACGCCCTTTCGCTTCTTGACATCTGCCGCAGCGCCGACGGCGCTGTAACCCCGGACACCGTGAGCCGCTGCGCGGGTCTCGCCGGGCGGGAATACCTTTTCGAGCTTACGGACAGGATTGCCGAAAGGGATATGCCCGGAATTCTCTCCTGCGTTGACAAGCTCTACGCCGGCTCGGCGGATATTTCCCGAATCTGCGATGAACTCATAAACCACTTTAGAAACCTCATGCTCATCTCCTGTATGAAGGACGCTTCCGCCGTTGTAAAGGCGCTCCCGGGGGAGATGCTCCGCCTTGAGAAACAGGCGAAAGCTCTTTCCCAGCCGGAGATATTCTACGATATTTCCGTTCTCCAGGACGCGCTCGTGAAGATGTCCAAAAGCGCCGCGAAGCGCCTTGAGTTCGAGCTGGCGCTCGTTAAGATCTGCACCCCCGCCCTTTCCCAGTCGCCGGAGGCGCTCATCGCGAGGATTGAGCGGCTTGAGCAGGAGATAAAGCTTCTCAAGGCAAGGGGCGTTGCCCCCGCCGCCGACGGTGCTCAAACCGTGGCGGAGGTTCCGGCGCAGCCGGAACAAAAGCCGGTATTTACTGCTCCGGCGCAGCCTTCGGCTGACGCCCCGGCGGAAACGAGCACCGGGGAAAAGCCCTTTGACGAATGGGAGAGCGTCCTCGACGTGCTCCAGCGCAAAAAGCCCATGCTCTTCGCGCTTCTCACCGGTTCGAAGGCTTACCTTTCCGGAGGGCGGGTGCTCATCGACGCGCCCAACGAAACATTTATCACCTTTATGCAGAAAAACAGCGATATGCGCGAGGACATAAAGAACGCCATCACCGAGGTCTGCGGTCAGCGCTTCGGAATCGGTCCCTATAAAAAACCGGAAACGAAGCCCGAAACCGACCCCCTTGCCGAGCTTGAAAAGCGGGCAAGGGACGCCGGGATAGAGCTTATATAATATAACAAATATAAAAGATATACAATTAACGGAGGACAATCAATATGAAAGCAAGACTTCCCCAGGGATACGGCGGCGGCCCTTCCAATATGCAGGGCATGCTCAAACAGGCCCAGAAAATGCAGGAGAGAATGACCGAGCTCCAGGAGGAGCTTGACGCCAAGGAGTACGACTTCACCGTCGGCGGCGGAATGCTCACCATTCATATGAACGGCAAAAAAGAGATGCTCGGAATCGAGATTAAGCCCGAGGTCGTCGACCCGGACGACATCGAAATGCTCCAGGACCTCATCGTCGCCGGAGTAAACGAGGCGGTTTCTTCCATTGAAAAGACCAACGCCGAGGAGATGTCCAAGGTCACCGGAAACATCAGCATCCCCGGAATGTTTTAATTCACTTCTTTGAGGTAGGACATGAATTACAGCGTGCTTCCCCTTACAAAACTGACCGAGCATTTTGCCCGCCTTCCCGGAATCGGTAAGAAGAGCGCCCAGCGCCTTGCCTTCCACATTCTCCGCATGCCGGAGGAGGAGGCGAAGGACTTCGCCGCCGCCATTCTTGAGGCGCGGGAAAAAATCGGCTACTGCGAGATTTGCAAAAATATCACCGACTCTCCCCGCTGCGCCATCTGCTGCGACGAGTCGCGGGACCAAACGACTATCTGCGTCGTTGAGGACCCCCGGGACGTCATCGCCATTGAGCGCACCAAGGAGTACAACGGGCTTTACCACGTTCTCGGCGGACTCATTTCGCCCATGGACGGGGTCGGTCCGGAGTCCCTTTTTATCAAGGAGCTCCTCGCAAGGCTTGAGGACGGAAAGGTCCGCGAGGTGATAATGGCGACGAACCCGACGGTCGAGGGCGAAGCCACCGCGATGTATATTTCAAGGCTCTTGAAGCCCCTCGGCGTCACTGTCACAAGGCTCGCCTACGGAATCCCCGTGGGCGGAAACCTTGAGTACGCCGACGAAGTGACCCTTTACAGAGCGCTCGAAGGGCGCAGCGCCATGTGAGCATGCTCAAAAATTTGACTGAAAGGAGGCGAAGCGGGTTTGGAGAAAAAAAACGTAAAGTCCGTTGCGAAGAACAAAAAGGCGGGTCACGACTATTTCATTGACGAGACCTATGAAGCCGGAATCGAACTTTTCGGAACGGAGGTCAAAAGCATCCGCGCCGGCTCGGTCAACCTTAAAGACAGTTGGTGCGAAATCAAAAACGGCGAAATTTACGTCAACGGAATGCATATAAGTCCCTATGAAAAGGGCAATATATTTAACCGGGACCCGAACCGCAGCCGCCGCCTTCTGATGCACAAAAGAGAAATTCTTAAGCTTTTCGGACTCGTCCAGCAGCAGGGCGTCGCCCTTATTCCGCTGGAGCTCTATTTTAACGGCTCCCGGGTAAAGGTTTCCGTCGGCGTCTGCCGAGGCAAAAAGCTTTACGACAAGCGCGAGGATATGGCGCGGCGCGACGCAAAAAGAGATATTGAAAGGAGCCTTAAGGAACAGAGAAGATGATGCTTCTCCCCTAAAGGAAACTTCCCATATACGGGGGCGTAAAGGTTTCGACGGGGATTCGGAAGTACGAATAGCGGGTAGAGGCGCCCAGCCCTCTATAAAATGGGCAAGAAAAATAAACGCTAACAATAATAAATTAGCTTACGCGGCCTAATTAAGGCTGCCGTCCGACCGATGAGTACCGCGGCTTCGGATTCGGGCGTGGATTAGCGGTGAACGGCGCCGGGAGCTTTTTCCGTACCGGCGTTGTATAAGGAAAATACCGAGCCCCGCAGCCTGGCTTTCGGCGGCGGGGCAAGGGAAACTTAAAAGAAAGCCTGCACCCGGAGAAGTTTGTATGGATGGGTTTTCGGACAGGGGTTCGACTCCCCTCGCCTCCACCAAAAAAGCACGATAGTTTTGATACCAATGTATCTGAAACTGTCGTGCTTTTTCTTTTTTTGTAAAACCCTTTGCGGCACAAGGCTTTTCTGCGCTCCGGCTCTTATTGTCAGAGGAACGGTTTGCCCCGAGGCAAACGTCATTCGGTTTTTACTTTCCGAAGGACAAAATAATCCGTGTGATACCGGATTTTCTCCAGATGGGCGCGCTTCATATTCCGAATGCGGTCTTGAAAGAACGGGATTGGAGGTACGAAACCTTTCGTGCCCTTCTCAACTTCTACCATCAGAACCGTTTTTTCCTTCACGGCGTCCACGCCTGCGAAATCCGGTTCAAACGCATATTTTCCTGTGACGGTGTCCACCGTCAGCGTACCAAGGAAGGTATCCTGAAAACTCAGTTTGTAAATTTCCATTTTATTATACAATACTCACCATGACATATAGTCCATATTTCAGTCTCCCTTTCTTTCAATAATTCCGTAAAGCAAAATATTGAGCGCTTTACGGCAGCTTTCGTCCCGCAGTTCAAATTCCTGTTCGCTGATACCTGCAATCCGGTACTTGGCGTTGATGAAGTCCTGGAACTGCCGGAAAACGTCCACCACCTCCGCCTTTGTCACCTTGGGGCGGAGAGGGAGCGGCTGTATCAGTTTTTCTAAAATTTCCGCGTTAAGAGCGTTGAACGCCTGTTTCCGGGCGTTTATTTCAGCTTTCAGATGGGCGGGCGGCGAAACCACCGCCTCGCAGAAAATGGGCTGATACACCGGTTTTTCCCGGAAAAAGTTCATTCGCAGCGCGAAATACTTTTCGAGCTGTTCCTCGGTGGAGATTTCCTCCTCGGAAAGGCAGGATTTGAGATATTGGGTCAGAAGCTCAAAGCATTCCTCCACACAGGCCAAATAGAGGTCGTCCTTGGTTTTGAAGTAGTGATAGATGATTCCCTTTGAAAGGTCCTGTGCCGCACAGATAGTATTGACAGAACTTGCGCCGTATCCCTGTTTTGAAAACTCCGCAAGGGCGCTGTCCATTATCCTGCGCTTCGTCTGCTGATTTTTTTCTTCCCGCTTCACGGTATCACCTCTGTAAAAAATTGACCGCTCGGTCTGCTTTCATAGTAGCATAGCACAAATCGACCGTTCGGTCAATATTTTATTTTTGAATTTTTTAGTTTTTTATTTAAGGAATTTTCTCCTTCGGCGGGCCGGGATAACGGGGCGAAAGCGCTTTTACTAAAGTTATAAAAAAACTCCGACGCAAAGCACCGGAGTCCTTTTATTTTTTGTCGCTCAAACCGAGGAAATAGTCCGCGGAAACGCCATAAAACCTGCAAAGAGTTATAAGATGATGAACGGGCAGCTCGTTGGCTCCCCTTTCGTACCTTGCGTACATCGTCTGAGAGGTGCCGAGGACTTCCGCAACCTCCCGCTGGAGAAGGTCCCCGTCCTCCCGCAGGTCACGCATCCGTTTCAAATAGCTCGTTTCCATAATAAAGCGGTCCTTCCCTTTTACAGTTTTACGCATTATAGCATAGTAAATATATTTACTCTTACATTTAGTAAATATTTGTACTATACTATAACTATATTATGCTCAAAGGGAGGCGCTTATCGTACTAAAGCGTTGCACTTTTCTGTTTTTCTCGTTATATAAGTTGTTGAGAAGTTTATTAAAGAACTACCCGTTAAAAGAAAGGAATGAGAAAATGAAAAAATTTGTTTGCATTATTCTCATGCTCACGCTGATCCCCGCCGGGTGCTCAAAGGGAGGCGCTTTATGAAAAATCTTATCTATATAATTCTCGCTTTTCTCACGGTATTTTTCGGCGGCCCCTTTCGGGAAGAGCCGAAGCTCATTTCCCCGGTTGAGGGTAGCTTTGCCCGCCTTGACGGCGGGCGGACGATAGCCGTCCAAAACGGGTTTTCCCTTCGCTTTTTCGACACGGAAAGCGGCGAAGTACGGGAAATTTTTCTGAAGCCCCACGCCGTGAAAAAGGCAGGCAAATGCAGCTTTTCAAACGAGTTTATTTTTCTTCCCGGCGAGGGCGCGGCGCTCATAGCTAACGAAAGCGGAATCTTTCTTTCCGGCTGCGGTCTTTACCGCCGGGACGGGAGCCTTTTCCGGGAATTTCCCGAGAACCGGGGTGCAGTTAAAAACGCCCTCCCGGTGGAGAGGGCGTTTTTCATCGGCGACGGGCTCCTGGTGCTCAAAAGCGGAGGGCGGGAGTTCACCTACAATTTATATACTGACGAAATAAAAAGCACCCGTAATGGGTGCTTTTTTTATCAGCCGTTGGCGGTCCAGGTCTTGCTGTCGCCGGAGAGCATATTTTTGCGGCGGTTCTTGACAGCTTCGGATTTTGCCTCGATGTCGCCGGCGCGGATAAGGGCGCGCTTCGTGAGCATCGGACCCACAAGCTCATATATAAGAATCGCAAAGAGAACGATATTTCTTACCATCTCGCCGTCGCCGTTCCCAAGGGTCGAGGCGGTGACGCACATTCCGAGGGCGACGCCCGCCTGGGGGAAAAGGGCGACGCCAAGGTTCTTCGTGACCTTTTCGTCGAGCTTCATTATCCGGCAGCCGCCGTAGGCTCCGAAATATTTGCCCACGGCGCGGATTACGACGTAGATAACGCCGATGGCGACGACGGCAATATCTCCGAATACGGAGAGCTCAAGCCCCGCGCCGCTTATTACGAAGAAAAACACGAAAAGGGGCGCCGTCCAGCGGTCGGCGCGCTCCATAAGGTCGAAGGAGAGGGGACAGAGGTTGCAAAAGACAGTTCCGAGCATCATACAGACGAGAAGGGAGCTGAAGGAAACGGTCACGGGTCCCACCTTGAACTCAATGGAGGAGAGGGCGACGGTCAGAAGCACGAAGCCTATGGTCAGGGAGAGACGGTTCGAGTTGGAGAGGAACTGTTTCTCAAGGAAGGTGAGCACGGCGCCGAGCACCGCTCCGAGCACCAGCGAGAGAACAATTTCAAGAAGCGGATCCACGAGCACGGATATCATATCCACAGCGCCGCTATGGATTGCTTTGGCTACGCCGAAGCTGACCGCAAAGACCACGAGACCCACCGCGTCGTCAAGGGCGACTATCGGGAGAAGGAGGTCCGTGAGCTCGCCCTTCGCCTTATACTGGCGGACGACCATAAGGGTCGCGGCGGGCGCCGTCGCGGTGGCTATGGCGCCGAGGGTTATTGCCGCCGGAACGGAGAGCTTGTCAGGCATGGCGAAATGAACGAGAATAAGGGCGACGTCCGTGACGACTGCCGCCGCCAGCGCCTGCAAAATACCGATGACTGTTGCGGCCTTTCCGGTCTTTTTGAGCTCGCCGAGGCGGAACTCGTTGCCGATTGCAAAGGCGATAAAACCGAGAGCCATATTGGAAACGGGCTCGAGGGCGGAAACGTCCGCGCCGGAATTGAAGCCGAGCCCGGGCACGCCCAGCGCGCCGAGAAGATACGGACCTATAACTACGCCCGTTACAAGATACGCCGTTACGTCCGGGAGATGGAGGGGCTTTATAAGCCTCGTCATCATAAGTCCCGCGATTATCGCCACGGCGATCGAAAGCAGTTCTTTCATAAAATTACTCCATATTCATATATATTTTCGCACAAAATATAAATATATATCTTCCTTCTGAATATTTCAACAGCTTTTGGAAATTATTTTGAATACTTTTGCCCAATTGCTATTTTGCGTTTTTACCAAAAAATATTGTCCCAAACTGTTGACAATCCCGATTTCGGTTGCTATAATAGCTTCCATAGCCCGCAAGGGCTATGCAAAAAAGAATACTTGAATTGTTTTTGGCTTTGCCATAAACAATGGTAGAGGCGCGAAAGCTATCAGTACC
>JAEDJF010000118.1 GCA_016296485.1 Oscillospiraceae bacterium | reverse complement strand
TTCGATGCCGGACACAGTGACACCACCATTGTGATTGGAGGAAATACTGCCAGCGACAGTGAATATAACCCCAACACCGGTGCCGAGCTTCCGCTCAACGCAGTAGCGCTTGCGGGACTTTGCGCAGCAGCGCTTGTGACTGTAAGAAAGCATTGATTTTTGATTTCGTCCTCAATTTTTCATAAAAACAGCAAGGCCGACCGCATATCCTTCCGCGGTCGGCCTTGCTGCATTTTACTAAAACTGATTTTTAAAAAGTAGAAGCAACTAAAATCATTTAGCCTTCATTGTAATAAATTAAAGCAGCGCCCTTTTGCTTCGATTGGTGTAAAATTGGTGTAAATTCCAGGTTTCTTTAATTTCGACGTTCAAAAAAGCCGATGATATAGCGGAAAAAGGCACTATTGAAAAAAATAATTAAATAAGATATAATTAAACTGTAACACTATTGTTTAGCATAAGGCGATGATTGAAAAATGAGAATTTTGGCAATAGAGTCCTCCTGCGACGAGACAGCTGCGGCGGTCATAGAGGACGGCAGAAAAATAATCTCCTCCGTGATAAACACCCAGGTGGCTGAGCACGGCCTCTATGGCGGCGTTGTGCCGGAGATAGCCTCCCGCCGCCACACGGAGAACATAGTGGGCGTCGCGGAAAAGGCTCTCGGGGACGCAGGAATGGAGCTTTCGGAGGTGGACGCCTTCGGTGTCACCGCCGCCCCGGGGCTCATAGGGGCGCTTCTGGTGGGGGTGAATTTCGCCAAGGGTCTCTCCCTCGCCACAGGGAAACCCCTTGTGCCGGTACACCATTTGCGGAGCCACATTGCGGCAAACTACCTTGCCCACCCGGAGCTGGAGCCGCCGTTCCTCTGCCTCGTTGTCTCCGGCGGGCACAGCCACATTGTGGAGGTTTCTGACTACACGAAATTTAAAATCCTCGGCAAAACCCGGGACGACGCCGCCGGCGAAGCCTTCGACAAGGCGGCAAGAGCCATGGGGCTTCCATACCCCGGCGGCGTATTTCTTGATAAGGAGGCCGCAAAGGGCGACCCCAAGGCGTATAAGCTCCCGAAGCCGAAGGTCGAGGGGTGCCCCCTTGATATGAGCTTTTCGGGTCTTAAAACCGCCGTCGTGAATATACTTCATAATGCGAAGCAGCGGGGGGAGGAGGTCAATATCCCCGACCTTTGCGCCTCTTACCAGAACGTCATCTGCCACGCGCTGGTGGATAGGCTGATGCTCGCGGCGGAGGAGGGCGGCTATAAAACCGTCGTCGCCGCCGGCGGCGTTTCCGCCAATTCCGGGCTTCGGGCGCTCCTTGAAAGGGAGTGCAAGCGCCGCCATTTGCGGCTCTTCGTGCCGCCGCTGGAGCTTTGCGGCGACAACGCCGCAATGGTCGGGTCCCAGGCTTATTACGAAGCCAAAGAGGGGCATTTCGCCGACCTTTCCCTCAACGCCCGCCCGACTATGCCCATTGATGAAGATTTTTAATTTTGCATAATTTAAAATTAAAAATTGCAAAAAATTGCGGTTTACTATTGAAAAAGCCCGAAAAGCGGCGTATAATTGAAGCTGTGAATTTTGTAAATTTCTGAAAGGAGCTGCCGCAATGACAAATAACCCTTACGTTTTAAATTGGATAGAGGAAATGAAAGCCCTTGTGAAGCCGGACGAGGTCGTCTGGGTCACCGAGGGCGAAAAACAGATTGAAGCCCTCAAGGAGGAAGCGGTGCGAACCGGGCTTATGGAGCGGCTCAACGAGGAAAAGCTCCCCGGCTGTCTTTTACATAGGACGAACCCCAACGACGTTGCGAGGGTCGAAGCAAGAACCTTTATCTGCACCACCAAAAAAGAGATGGTGGGTCCCACCAACAACTGGGTCGAGAAGGACGAGATGTACGCGCGCCTTCGCCCCCTTGTGGACGGCGGAATGAAGGGACGCAAAATGTACGTCGTGCCGTATATTATGGGACAGGTGGGCTCGCCCTTTGCGAAAGTCGGCGTCGAGCTCACGGACAGCATCTACGTCGTGCTCAATATGGATATTATGACCCGAATGGGTCAGGTTGCCCTTGACCAGCTTGGCGACAGCGCCGACTTCGTGAAAGGGCTTCACTGCTCCCTCGACGTTGACGAGGAGAACCGCTATATCGTCCAGTTTCCGGAGGACAACACCATCTGGTCAATAAACTCCAACTACGGCGGCAACGTGCTCCAGGGCAAGAAGTGCTTCGCCCTTAGAATCGCCTCCTGGCAGGGAAAACAGGAGGGCTGGATGGCTGAGCATATGCTCATTCTCGGAATTGAGAACCCGAAGGGCGAGGTGAAATACGTAACCGCCGCCTTCCCCTCCGCCTGCGGCAAGACGAACCTTGCGATGCTTATTCCGCCGGAGTTCTATAAAAAGAAGGGCTACAAGGTCTGGTGCGTGGGCGACGACATCGCCTGGCTCCGAATAGGGAAGGACGGACGCCTTTGGGCGGTCAACCCTGAGAACGGCTTTTTCGGCGTAGCCCCGGGAACCAACGCCAAATCGAACCCCAACGCCCTGGCGGCGACTATGAAAAACACGATTTTCACAAACGTTGCGCATAATCTTGACGACAACACCGTCTGGTGGGAGGGGCTCGACAAGAACCCGCCCGAAAACGCCATTGACTGGAAGGGCAACCCCTGGAGCGGAAGCACCGCCACCGAAAAGGCGGCGCACCCCAACAGCCGCTTCACCGCCCCGGCGAAAAACTGCCCCTGCGTCAGCCCGAAATTTGACGACCCGGAGGGCGTTCCCATTTCCGCTATGATTTTCGGCGGACGCCGGGCAAAGACCGCGCCACTTGTTTACCAGTCCCGTGACTGGAAGCACGGCGTTTTCGTCGGCTCCACCATGGCTTCCGAAACGACGGCTGCCGCCGCCGGAGCCGTCGGCGTTGTGCGCCGGGACCCGATGGCAATGCTGCCCTTCTGCGGCTACGATATGGGCGACTATTTCCGGCACTGGCTCGACATGGGAGAAAAGCTCGGCGACAAGGCGCCGAAGATTTTCAACGTCAACTGGTTCCGCACCGACGACGAGGGCAAGTTCATCTGGCCCGGCTTCGGCGACAATATGAGGGTGCTTATGTGGATTCTCGGGCGCTGCGACGGAACAGCCGAGGCGCAGGAGACCGCCATCGGCTACGAGCCCCGCCCGGAGGACATTGAGCTCGAAGGGCTCGAGGGAATCACGAAGGAGACCCTTGCGGGACTTCTCAGCGTCGATAAGGACCTCTGGCGCGAGGAAGCCGCAGGCATCCGGGAGTTTTACAAGAAATTCGGCGAAAAGCTCCCGAAGGAGCTTTCGGCGGAGCTCGAAAAGCTCGAAAAAAATCTTGAATAAAGAAAACGGAAAGCGGCGGGCAAACGCCCGCCGCTTTTTTGCGCCTATATGGCTTTGACGCCGCCCCCGGCGCTCGGTCTTAAGCGCTTTGCGCTTCTTTGCGCCGACGGGGCTTTGCCCGCCGAATACGGGCAG
>JAEDJF010000021.1 GCA_016296485.1 Oscillospiraceae bacterium | reverse complement strand
GACTGTAAATCTGTTGTCAGTGACTACGGTGGTTCGAACCCACCCGCTCCCACCACAAAAAAGCAAGTCGAAAGACTTGCTTTTTTTGCTACATAATTTATATACAAATTGAATGGAGGCGAAAAAATGAGCGACTGGTTTACCGTTGATAAAATCGACGGCAGCACATATATAATCAGCGAATACCGCCACTGGGAGGAGACGCATTGCTATCTTCTGAACGGCGCGGAGCGCAGCCTCTTGATAGATACGGGTCTCGGAATCTGCAATATTTACGATGAAGTGACAAAGCTCACCGATAAGCCGATTACCGCCGTCGCAACGCATATTCATTGGGACCATATCGGCGGGCACAAATATTTCAGTGATTTTTACGCCCACGGAGACGAGCTTGATTGGCTAAGCGGAAAATTTCCGCTGCCGCTGAACGCGGTCAAAGAGATGGTTCTTGACCGCTGCGACCCGCCGGAGGGCTACGATATAAACAGCTATGAGCTTTTTCAAGGAACACCGACGAGAATTTTAAAAGACGGGGACACAATAGACATCGGCGGAAGAACGATGGAAGTCATACATACTCCGGGACATTCGCCCGGGCATATGTGCTTTTGGGAAAAGGAGCGCGGCTACCTTTTTACCGGCGATTTGGTATATAAAGCCACGCTTCTTGCTTACTATCCGTCAACGGACCCGGGTGCATACCTCGACTCTCTTGAAAAAATATCTCTTCTTCCGGCGAAAAGGGTTTTCCCGGGACATCACTCCCTTGATATTGAGCCGGAAATAATTATCCGAATGCGAAATGCACTCCGGGAACTTAAAAATGAGGGAAAGCTTCGCCACGGAAGCGGAACTTTTCATTACGGCGACTGGTCCCTGTGGATTTAAGACGGGTTTGACCGCTTGACTTGACGGGCGAAAATAAATATACTGATTTTATAAAACAGCAAAGGAGAAAAGCAATGACCGAAGAACTTAAATTAAAAACCGAGCAGCTTGCAGAGCTCCAGAAAAAGCTTTACGCTTTTAATTACGCTTCTTCTTCGATTTATCTCGACGGCGCTACCGTCGCCCCGAGAGATACCGAGGAGGGAAGGGGCGAAGCCCTCGGGATCCTTTCCGAGTATACCTATGAGCTTGCAACTTCTAAAGAAACAATCGAGCTTCTTGATTATCTCAAAGAGCACAAAGACGAGCTCACTCCCCACCAGGCAAGAGAGGTCGAACTCCTTTTAAGAGACAACGACTATATGAAAAATATCCCGCAGGACGAGTACGTCGCCTATCAGAAAATTCTCAGCAAGGCGGACTACGTCTGGCACAGAGCAAAAGAGGAGAACGATTACGAGTCCTTTAAGCCCGTGCTCAAGGATATTTTCGATTACAATATCCGCTTCGCGAAATATTATAAACCGGACGAAGAGCCCTATAACACCCAGCTCAATATGTTCGAGCGCGGTCTCACTATGGATCAGTGCGACAAATTCTTCGCCACCCTTCGGGAGCACATAGTTCCTCTCATCAAAAAAATCGGAGAAGTGCCCCAGGTTGACGATTCTCCGCTCTATGGCGACTTCCCGATTGAGAAGCAAAAAGAGCTTACGAAATATCTGATGAACTATATGGGAATCGACCCTCATCACTGTGTCTGCGGCGAGACCGAGCACCCCTTTACCCTTGAGTTCACGAAGGACGACGTTCGCATCACCACGCACTACTTTGAGAACAACGTCGCCTCGTCTATGTATTCCGTCATTCACGAGGGCGGTCACGCTCTCTATGAGCTCGGCGGAGCTGACGAGCACAAATATACCGTCGTAGCCGGCGGCGTTTCAATGGGTATCCACGAGAGCCAGTCGAGATTTTTTGAGAACATAATCGGAAGAAGCGAAGCTTTTACAGGAGCGATTCTCCCCAAATTTAAGGAGATGTTCCCGGAGCAGTTCGCCGATATAACTCCCCGCCGGTTCTACGAGATGATAAATAAAGCGCAGCCCTCCTTGATTAGAACCGAGGCCGACGAACTCACCTACGCCCTTCACGTTATGGTCCGCTACGAAATCGAAAAGAAGATGTTCGCCGGGGAGCTCACTGTTGACGATATTCCCGCCGAATGGAACAAACTTTATAAAGAGTATCTCGGCGTTGACGTTCCGAACGACAGGGAAGGCTGTCTCCAGGATTCCCACTGGTCCGGCGGCAGCATCGGATACTTCCCGTCCTACGCCATCGGTAGCGCCTACGGCGCCCAGATGCTCGCGAAAATGCGCGAGGACGTCGACGTGGAAGCCGTCTGTGCCTCCGGTACGCTCAAACCCATTTCCGATTGGCTCTCCGAGCGGATTTATCAGTACGCAAGTATGTATGATCCCAAGGAGCTCTTCGAAAAAGTCTGCGGCGCGCCATTTGACCCGACCTATTATACCGACTACCTCGAGAAAAAATACAGCGATATTTATAACCTTTAATAAAAAGAGCCCCGTTCGGGGCTCTTTTTTTGCGGAAAATTAAAATGAGCACGGCTTTTTGACGCCATGCTCATTTTTTCAATACTGATTATTTGCGTTCGGTTCCGTAGATTTCGGCAAGGTGCTTTATCATTTCAACGGCGCTGTCCATCTGCTCGATGCAGGCAAACTCGTATTTGCCGTGGAAGTTGTAGCCGCCGGTTCCGAGGTTGGGGCAGGGAAGACCCATAAAGGAGAGGACGCAGCCGTCGGTTCCGCCGCGGACGGGCTTGGAAACGGGCTCGCCGCCCGCCATGCGGATGGCTTTTTCGGCGTTTTCAATGAGGTGGAAGTGATTTTCTATAATCACGCGCATGTTCTTATAATCAAAACCGGTTTCCGCTTCGGCTACCTTTGCGCCGTAGCGGCGGTTGATTTCTTCAACGGCGCGGTGAATGTAATCGACGCGGTATTTTAGCTTTACTTCATCGTGGTCGCGGATGATGTAATCAAGCTCCGCAAAGTCGCAGACGCCCTTCATTCCGATGAGGTGGTAGAAGCCGTCATAGCCCTCGGTGTGCTCGGGTCTTTCCACTTCGGGAAGGAGGGAGTTAAACTCCATAGCGACGAGAGAGGCATTTATCATTTTGTCCTTTGCGCTGCCGGGGTGGACGCTGACGCCGTTGAATTTGATTCTGGCGTGGGCTGCGTTAAAGGTCTCGTATTCCACGCCACCGAAAGCGTCTCCGTCGAGGGTATAGGCAAAATCGGCGCCGAAACGCTCAAGGTCAAATCTGTCGGCGCCCCGTCCTATCTCCTCGTCCGGAGTAAAGCCGATTTTAATGGTGCCGTGCTTGATTTCCGGGTGAGCGATAAGCTCCTCGGCTGCGGTAAGTATTTCTGCGATGCCGTTTTTGTCGTCAGCGCCGAGAAGAGTGGTGCCGTCTGTGACGATTATGTGTTTTCCGATGCAGTCAGCCATTTCCGGGAAGTCATGGCAGGAGAGAACGACGCCGAGCTCCTCGTTGAGCACTACGTCGCCGCCGCCGTATTCGACGATTCTCGGTTTAATATTGGTAAAAGGTACCTCGCGGACAACGTCCATATGGGCGATAAAGCCGACAACGGGCGCGCCTTCGCAGCCCTCGGACGCGGGAATTTCGCCGTAAACGTATCCGTTGTCGTCAATATATACGTTTTTTACTCCGATTTCTTTCATTTCGTCGCAAAGCGCCATTCCGAGAACGGTCTGTTCGGAGGTGCTGGGGCAGGTATCGCTGTTTTCGTCGGAACCGGTGGGATATTGAACATATTTGAGAAGTCTTTCGTATGCTTTCATTTTTACCTCCATAATGCAGTATATTTAGACAGTTGTATTTTATCAAAAACCAAACATATATTCAAGCCGGAAAATATGACAAAAATAAGTACGGCAAGTTGCACAAAACTTGGTGGGGTAAAATCGTCATAACGTCAGTATTTAGGAAAATCTATTTACAAATTTGTATGCGAAAGTTATAATACAGGTGATGCAATTGTTAAAAATTATTGCATAATTTAATTCAGAGAGAAGGAACAACATGCGTAAAACCACATTGTTCAAATTGATTGCAGTTATTGCTTGCCTCGGTCTCCTGCTTGCCGGATGCTCTTCTTCCGGAAACGAGAACGCAGTAAACCTCAACGATTACACCCTTGATGAAATCATTGAGAAAGCAAAAGAAGAAGGTCACCTTGAATCCGTCGGTATGCCTGACAGCTGGGCAAACTGGGGAGAGACCTGGGAAGAGTACACTGCTGAGTACGGCATCACCCATAACGACTCTGATATGAGCTCCGCTGAGGAACTTAATATGTTCGCAAGCGACCCCACCAGAGCAATCGGCGACGTTGGTATTGCATTCACCGAGCAGGCTGTTAAAGACGGTCTTGTCCAGTCTTATAAGACCTCTTACTGGGATTCCGTTCCCGACTGGGCAAAGGATTCCGACGGTCTTTGGATGGTTGCATATACCGGATGCACTTCTTTCCTTTACAATAAAACTCTCTGCGGCGGCGAGATGCCCACTTCCTGGCAGGAAGTCCGCGAAGGCGATTACACCATCTCCATCGGTGACGTAGTCGGCGGCGCAACCGGACAGGGCAACGTTATCGCTACTGCTTACGCTTTCGGCGGCGACATTGACAACCTCGAGCCCGCATATGAATTCTGGCTTGAGATGGCAAAAGCCGGTCGTATCAACAAAATTGATATTACTCACCAGAACTTTGAATCCGGTGAAGTTCCCTTCGGCGTAATTTGGTCCTATAACGCAGTTTCTTACAGAGACAGCATCACTGAGAGCAAAGGTTACGACCTTACCACCTGCATCCCCAGCGACGGTTCCATCCTTGTTGGCTATGCTTCCGTAATCAACAGCAACACCGATACTCCTTTCGCTGCTGCTCTTGCAAGAGAGTACATCTTCTCTGATGAAGGTCAGATCAACCTTGCAAAATCCGGTGCTATCCCCACCAGAACCGACGTTGTAATCCCCGAAGCAGATCAGAAATTTGCTCCTTCCGAGTATGCTAACGCAGTAGGTATTTCCGACGCTGCACATTATGCCGAAGTTTGCAAAGAGATCTCCGCATGGTGGAACGATAACATCATCCCGCTTCTTGGATGATAATTAATTTACTCAAGGTATAAAGAATGGGGCGCCCGTCAGTGCGCCCCATTCTTGAATGAGGAGTTAACCTAATGAAGAACATAGTTGCCGCTGAAAAAAAGAAAACAACAAATAAATATCTCTATTTATTTGCCTTTCTTCCTTTTGTGATTCTTGTCCTGCTGTACGAACTTGTTCCGCTGTTTATGCTTATAATTGACAGCTTCGGTTCCGATGCGGATTCGAGCATTCTCTTTACGTTAGAGAACTACAAAAAAATATTTACTACCGTAGGTTATCAAAAATCAATAACGAACAGTCTCAAAATAACTTTTATTTCTACGCTTGTGGGAATGATCGTGGCTTTTCTCGGGGCTAAATCCGCCCATACTTCAAGAGGAAAATGCAGAAGCATATTTATGACCGTTCTTAATATGACTTCTAACTTTGCCGGAGTACCTCTTGCTTTTGCTTATATGATTCTTTTGGGCAACTTCGGCGTAATTACCCAAATAGCAAATCTCTATGGAATCGAATTTATTCAAAATTTTGATCTTTACAGCAGTAAGGGTCTTATTCTGATGTATATATATTTCCAGATACCGCTTTCAACTCTTCTTTTAATTCCTGCTTTCAACGGCGTCCGGAGAGAATGGCAGGAAGCGAATATGCTTCTCGGCGGAAGAGAAAGCACTTTCTGGTTCAAGGTCGGTATTCCCGTACTTCTTCCGAGTATCTTTGGAACAATAAGCGTTCTCTTTGCGAATGCGCTTTGCGCTTACGCTACCGCGTACGCCCTTCTTATGAATAACTTCAAGCTTCTCCCGCTTGATATTTCTGCTTCCTTCACGGGAGACATTGCGTCCAAACCGAAGTTCGGCGCTGCGCTTTCTGTGGTTATGATGGTAATAATGTGCGCTGTGATTCTTATTGACAACTATATTGTCAAAAAGACCACAACATGGAAAACGAGGTGAATGGGATGAACAAGAAATCAAAAGCTTTATCCAATGTATTTATGATTTGCGTTATCGTATGGCTTTTGCTCCCGCTCGCCGCGACGCTCGTATATTCGCTTTTCAGAAACTGGACCGAAATTGTGCCGAAAGGCTTTTCATTTAACAGCTACATAACTATTTTCAGCAACCCGAGATTCATATCAGCCCTTTATCAAACGGTTCTTCTTTGCATAATCCCGATAATCATTACGATAATCGTAGTGCTTTTGGCGCTGTTTGTGGTTACGGTTTATTTCCCGAAGCTCGAAAAATACGTTCAGCTTCTCTGTATGATTCCTTACACCATTCAGGGCGTTATCCTTTCCGTTTCAATTTTGAGCGTTTACGGAAAAGCGGGAGGCTTCTTTGGCAATAGAATGGTAATGCTCATAGGCGCCTACTGTATCATTATTCTTCCTCACATCTATCAGGGAATAAGAAACAGTATGCACGCCGTAAATATGAATATGCTGATTGAAGCGGCGGAAATGCTCGGAGCAAGCCGTCTTTACGCTTTCTTCAGAGTGATTGTCCCGAATATTATAACCGGAATAACCGTTTCTTCGCTTTTGGCAGTAGGCATCCTCTTCGGAGATTACGTAATTATAAGAAACCTTTCCAGCGGCGGAACTATAAATATGCAGATATATCTGTATCAGGCAATGAAGCGTTCAACAGATGAATCTTCCGCAGTTATAGTTGTTATAATGCTTTTGACCTTTGCAATAACCGCTCTTGTTCTTTATCTTCAGAGCAAAAGCAAACTTGAGAAGATTCAAAAAGAGGGGAGATAACAGATATGTCTTATATTCGTTTTGAAAATGTAAATAAATCTTTCGGAAACAACCACGTCCTTAAAGACATCAACCTTGAAATTGAAAAAGGCGAACTTGTAACCTTGCTCGGACCCTCCGGCTGCGGAAAATCCACCTTGCTGCGCTGCCTTTCCGGTCTTGAGCAGGTGACCAGCGGTCGTATATATCTTGACGGTGAGGATATTACCGACGTAAGCCCCCGCCGCCGCGGCATCGGAATGGTTTTCCAGCAGTATTCTCTTTTCCCGAATATGAGCGTTAAAGATAACGTCGCTTTCGGACTCAAGATGAAAAACGTTCCGAAAAACGAAATTGACGAGAAAGTTAAAGAAATGCTCGACATCGTCGGTCTTTCGGATAAAATCGACCAGTTCCCGATGCAGCTTTCCGGCGGTCAGCAGCAGCGTGTTGCTCTTGCTAGAGCAATGGTAACCGAGCCGAAGGTGCTCCTTCTTGACGAGCCGCTTTCCGCTATCGACGCTCTTCTTCGCCGCAACCTCCAGATTGAGATCAGACGTATTCAGCAAAAGCTCAACATAACCACCATTTTCGTAACCCACGACCAGGACGAAGCAATGGTTATGTCCGATATTATCCATCTTTTCAACGCCGGACAGATTGAGCAGTCCGGTACTCCTGTAGAGCTTTACACTTCTCCCGCGACGAAATTCACCGCAACCTTCATCGGCAACTATAACCTCTTGAGAGCGGAGAAGTTCGGAAAAGCCTGCGGAGCGGAGCTTGACTGCGCCGACGTCGCAATCCGTCCGGAAATTGTAAAGATGAGCCGCGAGCCCCTTGAAGAAGAGGATTATTATCTTCTCAAAGGAACCGTTACGAACTATATTTCCCACGGAAATATCATTCGTTTCCATGTGGACTGCGGCGACGTTTGGCTCAACTCCGACGTTGTGTTTGAGCGTGAGCTCGCGTTCAATATCGGAGACGAGGTTTACGTCGGCGTAGAAAAGAACTTGATTATTAAGCTGTAAAGCAATATAATGTATGTAAAGCAGTACCGGAAGGCAATGCCTTCCGGTACGTTTTATAAACGAATGTTTTGGAGGCTGCTGCTATGACAAAAATATATGCTCACCGCGGTTATTCTGAAAAATACCCGGAAAATACGATGCTTGCTTTCAGAAAGGCGGCGGAAGTCGGAGCCGAGGGTATCGAAATTGACGTGCATCTCACAAAAGACGGAGAACTTGTGGTAATGCACGACGAAAACACCGTCCGCACCACCGGCACGAACGCCCTTATTAAAGACCTCACCCTTGCGGAATTTAAAGCTCTTGACGCGGGGAATGTGAAAAATGGCGAGTTTGAGTTTGAAGCGCCGCCCACTCTCCGGGAAGTTTTCGAGCTTCTTGTAGAAACGGGAATGGAGTGCAATATAGAAATAAAAAGCGGCGTATTTGAGTACCCCGGCATAGAAAGAAAAATTCTTAACCTTATGGATGAGTTCGGGCTTCGGGACAAAATAGTCATCAGCTCTTTTAACCACTACACCGTCTGCCGGTTCAAAGAGCTTGCGCCCGACGTAAAATGCGGCTTCCTTGAGGAGAGCTGGCTTATCCACCCGGGCGCATATACGAGAAACAGGGGAGTTGAGTGCTTCCACCCGTTTTTCAATATGCTCAACCACGAGAACGTACAGGACCTTCGCAATAACGGCATCGAGATAAATGCCTGGACCATAAACGACGAGGAGGATATGCGCAAGGCGCTGAGGCTCCAGCTCGAAATTGCCATTACCAATTGTCCGGAGCGTTTTCTTGAAATAAGAAAGGAAGTCTGCGGAAAATGATGCGTATTGCGCATAGGGGACTTGCTGGTCTTTACCCGGAGAACACTCTGCTGTCCTTTGAAAAATGCCTTGAGTATTCTCCCGACGCTATTGAACTTGACGTTCAGCTTACGAAAGACGGAAAACTCGTCGTTTTCCACGACGAGGAGCTTCTCCGCACCACCGGCGCAAAGGGCTGGGTCAAAGATTTTACTCTTTCCGAACTCAAGGAGCTCAATGCCGCCTATGGCTACGACTTCCCGAAGCAGGAAATACCCACTCTTGACGAGTATTTTGACCTCATTAAGGACCGGGATATTCTGACCTTTGTGGAGCTTAAAAACAGCTTTGTCACGTATCCGGGACTTGAGGAAAAAGTTCTCGAAGTTATTGATGAGCACGAAAGGCGCGGCAGCGTTATTATCTATTCCGCCAACCACTATTCGGTTATGAAATTCAAGGAAATGGCGCCGGATATTGAGATTTGCTTCCCCTTTGACAACTGGATTTTTGATTACGGCGAATATTGCGAAAAGCGCGGCGTGACCATAACTATCCCTTATTATAAAGCTATGACACCCGAACTTATTGCTGATTTCCATGAGCATTGGGTGAAGGTGTACCCCTGGACCGTTGACGACAGGGATGAGATGCTTGCGATGCTCAAAATGGGCGCAGACGGGCTTCTTACAAACCGTATAGACATTTTGAGCACCATAAACTGAATATAAACAGGGCACCGCTTGCTTTGAGCACGGAGCTTTGCTTTGTATAATCTATCTGAAAGGACGATGATTTTTTATGACAATGAATTGCGAACGGAGGGACCGCAATATTTGACCCTCCAATAATTTGACGGAGGAATAAATATGATACGCCTTTTAGATGTTACCGAGGAAAATTGGCTCGAGGTTGCAAGACTGTCAGTAAACAAGGAGCAGAAAAATTTCGTTGCCCCGGCAATCGGTATTCTCGCAAGGGGATACGTTTACCGCAACTGTAATTCCAGGATTATAGTTTTTGCCGATGACGATAATATTGTCGGCGCCGCGCTCGTTCGGGACCTTGACGAAGAGCCTGCTTGTTACGATTTGCAGGAATTTATGATTGACAGGCGCTTCCAGAACAAGGGATACGGGACAAAAGCCCTGAGCCTTATTTTGGAGCTTCTTGCGGCTGAAAGAAAATATGAATGCGTTGAGGTTTGCGTAAATAAAGAGGACGCGCCGGCGCTTCATGTTTACGAAACAGCGGGTTTTGTCGATACAGGATATATCGACGACGACGCACCGGACTGCTTGAATCTTATGTACTATTTCAAATGACGTAAAAAAGCGCCGCCCTTTTACGGGCGGCGTTTTTATCTTTGCTTCGTTATTTTTTGCCGAACAGCCTTGCCAGAGGATCTATCACTTTCTGCAAATCGGAAATCGCTGAATTAAGGGCGTCAATGTCTATCTGTTCAACTTTTTTAAGCGCCTCGTCAACGCCGTCGAGAGCTTTGGTAAGGCTTTCGCCGCTTTCCTCAATGAGGGTGTTGGCGTTTTGCAAAAGCTCGGTGAGGTGCGATTCGTCAAGGACATTGTTGAGTTCGTGGGTGAGCCTTGTGATTTCATCGATTGCGGCGTTGGCTTCCCCGAGCACGTTGCTGACCTGGATGCTCAAAAGAATAAGGGCAACAGCCACAACGAGCAAAAGGAGCGAAACAAAAATCGTTTGGCGCTTTATCCATTTTGTTTGCTGGAGGTTTTGCTCATAAACGAGCTGGCGAAGTTCGGAATCGGATTTTCTTAAATTTTCATTGTTGCCGTTCATATTGAAGTCTCCTTTAAATAAAAAGATTTGGAATTCCGAAAGAAAGCAGTCCCATAATTATCCCGCAGGCGATTACGCCGAGACCTATCGCAACAAGGCATTTTTTGATTCGAAGCTGCAAAAGCGCGGCAACGAGGGAAGCTGTCCAGGCGCCGGTACCGGGAATAGGGAAGGCGACAAAAAAGAAAAGCCCGAGAAGCTCCCAGCTTCCCACCTGGAGCGCCTTTTTATTGCCGCGGTCAATTATTTTCTGAAATATCCAGCCTATTTTATCGAGTTTTGAAAGATAGGTAAGAATGCCTTTTGAAAATTTTATAAGGAAAGGAACGGGAAAAATGTTCCCGAGAACGCAGCAAATAAGGCTCGGAAGAAAGGGCATCTCCGCCACCGCCGCATATATCATAGCGCCGCGAAGCTCGACGAACGGCACCATTGATATAAGAAATATATGCAGATAGTTTTCCAAAAAGCGTTCACTTCCTTTATTTTGTGCTTAATAGTATTGTAAATTAAAGAAAGATAAAAGTAAAGATTAAAATAAATAATAAAAATGCTTTTATTCCTCATAGTTTTGTGGTAAAATCAAAATGTATTTTTATGACCGGGAGGATATTATGAAAAAAACTCTTTCGATATTTCTTGCAGTCCTTATGATTGTATTTTCTTTTGCCGGCTGCTCCGAGGACGGAGAGCCGGCTGACAACAGCTCCGACCAAGTCTCCGAAACCGCTATTGAGGAAAAGCTCAGCATCGTAGTTTATGACCGGGGAGAGGACAGCGCCTATTGGGAAAAGGTTGCTGCCGCCTTTGAAGCCGCGAACCCCGGGGTTACGGTTGATATGTTCGTAAGCAAGGACGCCGCCTATGAGCTTCGTGACCGCATACTTGGCGGAAATTCTCCGGATTTTGTCTATCTCCCTTCCTATGAGGAGAGCGGCGTTACGGAAGCCCTTATAAAAGATAGGGCGATGACCTCCCTTTCCGATATTGAACAGGTTGCCTCGTCTCTTATGCTTTCCGGAGCAACTCAAAATACTCTCTGCAAACCATATGAAAACGGCGAAACCTATCTTGCGCCTCTGTTTTTTGAGATAGAGGGTCTTATCTATAACAAAACGCTTCTCAATGAAAACGGCTGGAGCCTTCCCGAAACCTGGGACGATTTCGTTGCGCTGGCTGAAGACTGCGACAAAAAGGACGTTGCGGTGTTTACTTACGCCGGAGCCGAGCCCGAGGAGTTCGTAAATATTTTTGCGGCGGCTCTTGCGCCCTCCGTTGGGGCGGAAACTCTTAATTCAATGCTCGGCTGTGACGCCGAAGCTTGGGAAAACGAAGCTGTTGCGAGCTTTGTCGGGTATATTGAGAAGATAAAAAGCCTTGTTGTCACCGGGAGCAGCACCAAAACCGCTGACGACGTAAAAGAGAGCTTTAAAAACGGCGAAGCGCTTTTCATTTCCGGAAGCCCCTCCGACATTAAAGAACTTATGGAGGAGGAAGGGGAGTATGAATACGGCTTCACTTCCTATCCGAAGCTTTCCGCCGAGGGAGAAAAAGTGAGCATCGTAACCTTCTCGGAGATGTATATTCCCGTTGAAGCGAAAAACGCCGACCTTGCCAAAAAGTTTATGATTTTCCAGTACAGCGACACTGCGGTGCAGATAGCTGCGGAAACCCTCGGTGAGCTCACTCCGGTGCTCAAAGTTTCCGAGCTTGCGGAAAAATATGAGCTTGCCGAAACGGATAAAGAGGCATATAAGTCAATCGCAACCTCCGTTTTTGCGCCGAAGTTCACCGTTAAATCCGCCGAGAACGAGAGCCTTTCCGACGAATTTACGAAGCTCATTGTTTCCGTATTCAGAGGGGACGTTACTTCGGAAAACTTCAAAGAAAAAATGCTTGAATATATTGAAGAGTATTGACGGATATACAAAGTAAAGGAGACAGAAAGTAATGGATAAACCTAAATTTTATATTACAACCCCAATATATTATCCTTCGGATAAACTCCATATCGGTCACACCTATTGCACCGTTGCTACGGATACGATGGCGCGCTATAAACGCCTTCGGGGCTATGACGTAATGTTCCTCACCGGAACCGACGAGCACGGACAGAAAATTCAGCAGAAGGCGGAAGCGGCAGGCGTAACTCCCCAGGAGTACGTTGACAACATCGTCGCGGGAATCAAGGAACTTTGGAAAATGATGAACATTTCCAACGACCGCTTCATAAGAACCACCGACGATTACCACGTAGAGAGCGTAAAGAAAATCTTTAAAAAGCTTTATGAAAAAGGCGATATATATAAAGGAACATATAAGGGTAAATACTGCTCCCCCTGCGAGTCTTTCTGGACCGAGACCCAGCTCGTGGACGGAAAATGCCCCGATTGCGGACGCGACGTAATCGACGCGGAGGAGGAAGCCTATTTCTTCCGTCTTTCCGCCTATGCCGACAAGCTCGTCAAATACTATGAGGAACACCCGGATTTCCTCCTTCCTACCTCCCGTCTCAACGAGATGGTAAATAACTTCATAAAGCCCGGTCTTGAGGACCTTTGCGTTTCGAGAACCAGCTTCAACTGGGGCGTACCGGTGGATTTTGACCCGAAACACGTGGTTTACGTCTGGGTTGACGCTCTTTCCAACTATATTACCGCCCTCGGCTACGGCAACGACAAATACGACGATTTTGAAAAATATTGGCCCGCCGACGTGCACTTTGTGGGAAAAGAGATCGTGCGTTTCCACACCATAATCTGGCCCGCGATGCTTATGGCCCTTGACCTTCCGCTTCCGAAGCGCGTTTTCGGTCACGGCTGGCTCCTTATCGACGGCAATAAAATGTCTAAATCCGTGGGCAACGTAGTTGACCCAGTTATTCTTTGCAATCGCTACGGAACCGATGCGCTCCGCTATTTCCTTCTTCGGGAATTCCCCTTCGGCTCCGACGGCTCGTTCACCAACGAAGCCCTTATTAACAGAATAAACAGCGACCTTGCGAACGACCTCGGAAATCTTGTATCGAGAACCGTCGCAATGGCGGAAAAATATTTCGGCGGAACTCTTCCGGAGGGAAGAGCCGCAGAAGCGCTCGACGACGAGCTTGTGGGAATGATAAAAGGGCTTCGGGAGAAATATGAGCGCGAGATGGAAGCCTACGCTTTCCAGAATGCCCTCGTTGAGATTTTTAAGGTTATCTCCCGTTCCAACAAATATATCGATGAAACCGCTCCCTGGATTCTTGCGAAAGACCCGGAGAAAAAGGACCGCCTTGCGACTGTTCTCTATAACCTCCTTGAAGGAATCCGCGTCTGCGCAGTTTTGCTGACTCCCTTTATGCCCGAAACCGCCGACAAGATTCTTGACCAAATCGGTGCTTCCGAGGAGGGAAGAGTTTACGAAAGCGCGGGCAGCTTCGGAGTGCTTGCAGCTGACGTCACAGTTCATCGCGGCGAAACTCTCTTCCCGCGTATAGACGTAAAGAAAGAGCTCGAGGAGCTTGAAGCGGCGGAAAAAGCCGCCAAGGAGCAGAAGGAAGAAAAACCGAAAATCGAGCTTGAGCCCGAAATCGCCATCGACGATTTCACCAAAGTTGAGCTTCGGGTCGCGAAGATAGTCGCCTGTGAAAAAGTTCCGAAGGCGAAAAAGCTTCTTAAAATTCAGCTTGACGACGGAATGGGCGGACGCCAGATCGTTTCCGGAATCGCCCAGTACTATGAGCCCGAGGACCTTATCGGAAAGAAGATAATCGTCGTTGCAAACCTTAAACCCGCAAAGCTCTGCGGCGTTGAGTCCAGCGGTATGCTCCTTGCCGGAAACCGCGAGGACGGCTCCGTTTGCGTGACGTTTATAGACGACTCCGTACCTGTTGGAACAAGGCTGCACTGATGGAATACACGGGAATTTTTGATACACACGCACATTATGACGACGAGCGGTTCGACGAGGACCGCGACACCGTGCTCGGAGGACTTTCCGAGCACGGCGTTTCTTTGGTTGTGGACCCCGCCTGCGATTTGAAATCCTGCGAAGCGACCCTTGAGCTTTCGTCGAAATATAAATTCATTTATTCCGCCGTGGGAGTACACCCGCATTCTGCGGAGAGCGACGGAAACGAGGGCTACCTCGACAAAGTGAGCGAGTTCGCGAAAAATAAAAAAGTCGTCGCCATCGGCGAAATCGGGCTTGACTATCACTACGATTTTTCGCCCCGGGAAAAGCAGATAGAGGTCTTTTCACAGCAGCTCGCGCTGGCTAATGATTTGAACCTTCCGGTTATAATCCACGATAGGGAAGCCCATGCGGACACCCTTGAGTTCGTCCAAAAATACCGCCCGAAGGGCATTATCCATTGTTACTCCGGCTCGGCGGAAATGGCAAGGGAGTTTTTGAAGCTGGGTATGTATATCGGCTTTACGGGCTCTGTGACCTTTAAAAATGCCAATAAGCTCCTTCTTGCGGCGATGGAGGTCCCGGAGGACAGAATACTCCTTGAAACGGACTGCCCATATATGGCTCCAGTGCCGTACAGGGGACAGCGCTGCGACAGCACCCTTATTCCGGCAACCGCCGAAAGGCTCGCGGAGCTTCGCGGCACCGATGCCCAGACGCTCATTGACAGAGCGCGGGAAAACGGAATGAGAGTTTACGGAATAGAAGCGGAGGATTTATAATATGAGAATAAGAAGAAAACCCTGGGCAAGACCCGAGCTTGCCGAATGGGAAAACTGCATAGACGCTCCGGCGGAAAACCGCGGAAAGTGGCACTCCGTTTTTAAAAATGATGCTCCGCTTATGATTGAGCTCGGCTGCGGCAAGGGCGGATTCATATCGAAGCTTGCCGTCTCAAACCCGGATATAAACTATATCGCCGTGGATATAAAAAGCGAAATGCTCGGTCTTGCGATGCGGAATATTAAAAAAGAGTACGCCGCCGCTGAAAGGGAAATCGACAACGTGCTTATTTTCAGCCAGGAAATTATGCTCATAAATAAAGTTTTCTCGTCCGAGGACGTCTGCGAGCGGATATACATAAATTTCTGTAACCCCTGGCCCAAGACCCACGACCACAAAAAGCGCCTTACGCATAACAATCAGCTTATGCAGTACCGGGAGTTTCTCCGGGACGGCGGCGAAATTTGGTTCAAAACCGACAACGATGACCTTTTCCTCTCATCGAAGCGCTATTTTGCCGAATGTGGGTTTGAACTTGTCTATGTGACCGAGGATTTACATAGTTCCGGCTTCGAGGGAAGCCTTGCGACCGAGCACGAAAAGATGTTTTCGGAACAGGGAATACCGATAAAATTCCTTATCGCAAAGAAAATTCCCCTCGAAAAGTCCGCAAATGTAAACTAATTTTTAAAATATACGCAAAACCACTTGATTTTTTAAAGGATATAGTATAGAATATTGTTAGCACTCGAAAAGAAGGAGTGCTAACAAAACAAAATAAATAAATAACATAAATGTAGGAGGATCTGCAATGAACGTAAAACCCCTTGGAGACAGAGTTGTTATTAAGATGGTGGACTACGAAGAAAAGACCAAAGGTGGCCTTTTCATCACCGCTAACGCTCAGGATAAACCCGAAATCGCTGAAGTTCTTGCTGTTGGCCCCGGCGGAGTTGTTGACGGCAAAGAAGTAAAAATGGAAGTTAAAGTAGGCGACCACGTTATCATGGGCAAATACGCCGGCACTACAGTTAAAGTTGACGGAGAAGAGATTATTATCCTCTCTCAGTCCGACATCCTTGCGGTTGTTGAAGACTGATTAACTTAGTATTAATTATCGGAGGTATATAAGATATGGCAAAACAGATGCTGTACGGTGACGAAGCGAGAAGAGCTCTTCAGAGCGGTATTGACAAACTCGCTAACACCGTAAAAATTACTCTTGGCCCTAAAGGCTGCAACGTAGTTCTTGATAAGAAATTCGGAACTCCTATTATCTGCAACGACGGTGTTACCATCGCAAAAGAGATCACTCTTGACGATCCTTTTGAGAACATGGGCGCACAGATCGTAAAAGAAGTTGCTACCAAAACCAACGACACAGCAGGCGACGGTACCACCACCGCAACCCTTCTTGCACAGGCTCTCGTACGCGAAGGAATGAAGAACGTCACCGCCGGCGCAAATCCGATGCTTGTTAAACGCGGAATCCAGAAAGCTGTTGACGCAGCCGTCAGCGCTGTTCTTAAAAATGCAAAGAAAGTTTCCGGTTCCAAAGATATTGCCCGTGTAGCTACTATTTCCTGCGGCGATTCTGAAATCGGCGAACTCATTGCCGAGGCAATGGAGAAAGTAACCACCGACGGTATCATCACCGTTGAGGACAGCAAAACCGCAAAAACCTACATCGAAGTCGTTGAAGGTATGGAATTTGACCGCGGCTACCTCTCTCCCTATATGGTAACCGACACCGACAAGATGATTGCAGTTATGGAGGACTGCTCCATACTTCTTGTTGACAAAAAAATCTCCGCATTCCAGGAGCTTGTTCCGATTCTCGAGCAGTGCATGAGAGCCGGCAAGAAACTCCTCATCGTTGCCGAAGACATTGAAGGCGACGCTCTTACCAACCTCATCGTCAACAGACTCCGCGGCACTCTTAACGTCTGCTGCGTAAAAGGTCCCGGCTTCGGCGACAGAAGAAAAGAAATGCTTCTTGATATTGCCGCTCTTACCGGCGCAACCCTCGTTTGCGATGACATCGGTCTCCAGCTTCAGGACGTTAAGCTTGAGCACCTCGGCTCCGCAAAGAAAGTCAGAGTTGACAAAGATAAAACCCTTATCGTTGACGGTGCAGGTTCTAAAGACGACATCAACGCCCGTATCGCTATCATCAAAGCTTCCTATGAGACCGCTCACAGCGATTATGACCGTGAGAAACTCCAGGAGCGTCTTGCTAAACTCGTCGGCGGCGTAGCAGTAGTAAAATGCGGCGCAGCAACCGAGACCGAAGCAAAAGAGAAAAAACTCCGTATCGAAGACGCCCTCAACGCAACCAAGGCTGCTGTTGAAGAGGGTATCGTAGCAGGCGGCGGCGTTGCTCTTGTAAACGTAATTCCCGACGTTGAGAAAATCCTTTCCAGCACTCACGGCGACGAAAGAACCGGCGTTAAGATTGTTCTCCGCGCTCTCGAGGAGCCTATGCGCCAGGTAGCCATCAACGCAGGTCTTGACGGCTCCGTTGTTATCGACAAGGTACGCCGCTCCAAGAAGATCGGCTATGGCTTCAACGTCTTTACCGAGGAGTTCTGCGATATGATCGAGGCAGGCGTAGTTGACCCTGTAAAGGTAACTCACTCCGCACTCCAGAACGCAGCTTCCGTTGCATCGATGGTTCTTACCACTGAGAGCCTCGTAACCGATATTCCTGAAAACAACGGCAGAATGATCAACACCGTTCAGGATCAGATGCACCAGGTTCCGAAACCCAGCGCTAACTGGTAATAAATAAATCAGATAAAAAGAGCTTCCCTTTTGCCAACGCCAGATAAGGAAGTTTTTATGTAGGGTACGGTGTAACTCAGTAAAATGGGTTACACCGTATTCTTTTTTTATGCTACAAAGCGGAAATCCTGTGGGTTTGCCCGTATTTCTTCCATCATAGCAAGAATTTCCTGTTCGGTTGGAAAATCTATCATACCAACCGCAGTAAAGTAAATATCGACCTTTACATAACAATGACCGCTTGACTTATCGTTGTTATGGACTTCGATACGCTCGATAAGAGAATTTACAAGTGTCGGCGTGAGTTCGTTTATTTCCGTCATTTCACGTAGAGTACGGGAGTAAAAGCCTTAAATCCGTTGCTTTCTGCTTGGCTTCCTCTAAGGTCTGTCTGCTGTCGGCAACTTCCTGCGTTAATGCTTTTTGCTCTTTCTCATAGTTTTGAAGCATTTTAGAAAAGCGTTCATCGGAGAGTATGCCGCTTGCGTTTTGCTC
>JAEDJF010000117.1 GCA_016296485.1 Oscillospiraceae bacterium | reverse complement strand
GAAAAACCGAGAGTAACCAGCCCCTGCAGAAGAGACAGCCTTCTTTAATGAAAAAACCGAAAAGGGCCGCCCCCCGGGCGGTCCCTTTTTTCGTTTTTCCGCATATATTTTAAAAACCGCCTTTAAAATTCCCGAAGGCGGAAAGAGAAATTTCTTGCAACCTTTTGCATTATCTGATAAAATCAAAGCAGATATTAAGGAAGAAAGGGGATTTTTTCCGAATGAAAAAAAGATTTGCCATATTCATGGCTCTCGTGATAATTACTTTTTCCCTGTTTTCCGTGGTGGGCTTCGCCGATTTCGGCGATTACGCCGGTGATTCGGACTGGGGCGGCGGCTGGGACAGCGGCTCCGACTGGGGCTCTGACTGGGACTCCGATTGGGGGAGCGATTGGGACAGCGACTCCGACTACTATTATAGCAGTTCTTCGGGTTCAGGGAGCGGCGACTCCGGAATGATAATCGCCGTATTTATTGTCATCGTCATCATCGCTACGGTTGAAAGCGTAAGGTCGAAGGTAAAGGGCAAAAATACCTCTGCGAGACGTCCCGTTAACGTCCAGCCCACGGCTTCCAAGCCCCTTGTGAACAACCTGGCTGACCTCAAGGAGCGCGACCCGGGCTTTAACGAAACCCGGTTCCTGGAGGACGTTTCGAACCTCTACGTCCGTATGCAGAACGCCTGGACGGCGAAGGACCTTACGCCCATTCGTCCGAAGCTCACGGCGGAGCTTTACGCGAAGTCCGACCGCCAGGTGCAGGCGTACATAAAAAACAACCAGACGAACCACGTTGAGCGGATCTCCGTCCTCAATTCCAACATAGTGGGCTGCACCTCCGACGAGAAAAACGATATAATCACCGTCGAGTTCACCGCCCGGGTCGTCGACTACGTCACCGACGACAAGACCGGAAACATCATTCGCGGAAGCAACAGCCGGGAGCTCTTTATGACCTACCGCTGGACCTTTATCCGCACCCTCGGCAAGCTGACCGCAGCCGCCGGCGAAGCGGACGGCAAACACTGCCCGAACTGCGGCGCACCTCTTGACCTCAACCAGTCCGCCGTCTGCAATTACTGCGGCTCCGTTGTGGAAAGCGGCGACTACGATTGGGTGCTTTCAAATATTCAGGGCATCAGCCAGAGGTCAAACTGAAATGGAATATAAATTTATTGATATGGACTCCTTTCCCCGCCGGGCGCATTTTGAGCATTTCTCGGCGATGGCGAACCCGTCCGTTGGTTTCACCGTAAACCTCGACATCACCGCCTTTAAAAAAGAAGTTAAGGAAAAGGGGCTCCCGTTTTTCCATACGCTCATCTACCGCGCCGTCTGGGCGATGAACTCCGTCCCCCAGATCCGCCAGCGGATACGGGACGGAAAAATCGTCGAGTACGATTTCTGCGAGGCAAGCTACACCCTCGCCCTTCCGGACGAAACCTACTGCTACTGCCACCTTCGCTTCGATATGCCCTTCGAGGAGTTTATCCCCTACGCCGAGGGCGTGAAGCGAAGCTGTCTCGAAAATCCGAGCCTTGACGACGGGGACGACCCGGAGGGCTATTTCTTCATCTCCTCCGTCCCGTGGATAAGCTTCACCTCCGCCGTTCAGCCCATGGACGTCCCGGCGGACAGCAACCCGAGGCTCCTTTTCGGAAAATATTTCGAGGAAAACGGAAAGCTCCTTATCCCGGTCTGTATCCTCTGCCACCACGCGCTGACCGACGGGCTCCACCTCTCGAAATTCTATATGGAATTTCAAAGGCTCCTTGACGGAGAAAAATAAGGCGATAACCCCTTTGGGGCGGCTCTCTGAGCCGCCCTTTTTTTGCGGCTTTCCCCCGCTTCGTGCAAAAAGTTTACAAAACGGCTATTTTATTATCCCGGGTTTTGTGCTATCTTATTATCAGCAAATCTTTTTTGGAGGTGTCTTTATGGGACCCTATGACGAAGGCTACCGCGGAAACGAGCCGCCGGTCTATTCCACCGGGCACGGCTTTTATAACCCCTATGCGGAGCCCGAATGGAAAAGAGAAAAAAGAAGGATTCGCGGCTCGGGCAACGGGATAGGTCTTGCCTCCCTCGGCTACGTCGCCATCTCCTTTGCCGCAGGCACCCTTATGTATATCATTCTCTCAGCGCTTCTTCGCTACACCCCCATGAGCTACGAAATCGCCGAATGGGTGATGACCCTTATAATTTATACAGTTTCCCTCGCGGTGCCCTTCGGGATCTATATGCTCTGCATCAAAATTCCTCTGGGCGTTGCACTCCCCTTCCGAAAACCCAACGTCGATATGACCGTCGGCGGCGTTTTCGTCGGGCTCGGCGTCGGGGTCGCGGCGTCCTACGTCACGGCGTACCTTGAGTCGGCGCTGGGGCTTTTCGGAATCGGCATAACAATGCCCGAATACGACGTTCCGAAGAGCTTTTTCGCGCTGATACTCTACCTTGTCGCCATGGTCGTAGCCCCCGCCTTCATTGAGGAGATGATTTTTCGCGGCGTCGTGATGCAGAGCCTTCGCCGCTTCGGCGACACCTTTGCCCTCGTCGCCTCGGCGCTCATTTTCGGAATTTTCCACCTCAATCTCATCCAGATGCCCTACGCCTTCATTCTCGGGCTTTGCATCGGCTATTTCGTTATGCGGACCGGCTCCCTCTGGGTCGGCGTTCTTATACATTTCGTCAACAACAGCGTGGCGGTTATATTCACCCTCGCGGAGCCCCTGCTCAGCGAAAACGCCTACATGCTTCTTAACCTCGTCTATGCCCTCGGGGCGGTGCTCTGCGGAATAATCGCCGTCTGCATTCTCCTTTCAAGGCACCGGGATATGTTCCGCTTCGTCAAGACCCCGAGCATTCTTTCCCCCGGGAAGAGAGTACAGTATTTCATCACCTCCCCGGCGCTTGTGATTGCCATGGTTGTGGCGGTTCTTCTGACTCTTCAGTACGTTTATATCATTTAACTTTCGGGGCGGCGAAGCGCCGCCCCTTTAACTTTATTTCAAAGGAGGCATTGCCGTGACCGACGAGGAATATATGCGCGAAGCCCTTGCCATTGCGAGGGAAGCCGCCGCCCTCGGCGAAGTGCCCGTGGGGGCTGTGGCGGTCTGGGACGGAAAAATCGTCGGGCGGGGAATGAACCGCCGGGAGACGGGGAAAAACGCCCTCTGCCACGCGGAAATCGCCGCCATTGACGAAGCCTGCCGCACCCTCGGTGGCTGGCGGCTCTGGAAATGCGACCTTTACGTGACGCTGGAGCCCTGCCCCATGTGCGCCGGGGCGATAATAAACGCCCGGGTGCGCCGGGTCGTTTACGGCGCGAAGGATCTTAAAAACGGCGCCTGCGGCTCCGTCACTAACCTCTTTGAGCTTCCCTTTAACCACCGCCCGGAGCTCGTCTCCGGCGTGCTCGAGGAGGAGTGCGGCGCGGTGCTTACGGAGTTTTTTAAGGAGCTTCGGGAGAAAAAGAGCAAGTAGTGGCGGAGATTATCCGCACGCTTGCAAAGATTTAGAAACGTTTTACGGTAGGGCGGGGCCTTGGCCCCGCCGCTTTCCAACGGGTCGCGCCGTTGGAAACGTAACGCCGAGGACGGCGTTCCCTACGGTAA
>JAEDJF010000020.1 GCA_016296485.1 Oscillospiraceae bacterium | reverse complement strand
GCCTCTTTAAAAGGCGGAGCCACTTTATTTTTTACAACTTTTACTTTGGTGTGGTTGCCGATGACCTCGCCGCCGGCCTTGAGCTGTTCCTGTTTGCGGACGTCAAGGCGGACGGAGGAATAGAATTTAAGGGCGCGGCCGCCGGGAGTTACCTCCGGGTTGCCGTACATAACGCCGACCTTTTCACGAAGCTGGTTGATGAAAACCGCCACGCAGTTGGTCTTGCTGATGACGCCGGTGAGCTTGCGAAGCGCCTGGGACATAAGTCTTGCCTGGAGACCCACGTGAGTGTCGCCCATAAGTCCCTCAATCTCCGCCTTCGGCACCATTGCTGCGACGGAGTCCACGACGATTACGTCAATAGCGCCGGAGCGCACAAGGGCTTCGGTAATTTCGAGCGCCTGTTCGCCGGTGTCCGGCTGGGAAACGAGAAGGCTGTCAATATCGACGCCGAGAGCCTTGGCGTAAACCGGGTCAAGAGCGTGCTCAACGTCGATGAAGGCGGCTTCTCCCCCCGCCTTCTGGGCAGAGGCAATGATATGAAGGGCAACGGTCGTTTTACCGGAGCTTTCGGGTCCGAATATCTCGACGATACGTCCTCTCGGCACGCCGCCGATTCCGAGGGCGCAGTCCAAGGTTATGGAGCCGGTGGAAATTGCTTCGACGTTAAGCGCCGGAGCTTGTCCGAGTTTCATAACGGTGCCTTTGCCGTACTGTTTTTCAAGCTGTTTGATTGCGGTTTCAAGGGCTTCGCGTTTATCTGCCATATCAAAAAGTCCTCCTCGGCTGTGATTTCGTAAATCTATATATAGTATAATATATAAATTCATTAAAATCAACAGTTATTCTTAAAAAATCGAACATTTGTTCTAAAATATTTTTCTCTTCGCCGTGCAGAAAACTCAGCATATGAAAAAGGGCTCCGCTTCGGAGCCCCTTTTTACTTTATGCAAAACTTTGCGCTTTCCGAACGCTATCACTTTAAATCATCCTTACTGTAAGACTCCAGTATTTTTAAATACGCGTTTTCTACAGCCTTTTCGGTTTTCGTAAAAACGAGCACCCACTCATTTCTGTTGGAATTATATATTCCATACTTTGAAGTTTTCAAGACTATATCTCCGTAGACAGCCGGTCTTGACCATTTTTCTGAGTTGCTGTAATAAACTCGTGTTCCGTTATAAGTCTCATCAGCAGAGCTGAAATCCGGCAAAAATTTTCCCTTTATTTCTTTACTTTCCGCGCTGATTAAAATATCTTCGTCATTAAAATAAAAAAACGAGCGGCGGACAGGTTCCGGAAAGTCGGGATAATATGCGATAAAGACATCATTTTCAAGGACTTTGGAGCCAGTCTCGACCTTTTCATAGCTTATGCCAAACAAACCGACTGTACTTATCAAAATTGCTGCTGCAATCAGCAAAAGTGCCGCTGCCCCGGCGACAAAATACTTTTTCTTTTTCGTCATTTTGCGTCAGCCCCCTTTAATTCCGCTTTTCTCTTTTTTATAAACATTATACATTAGAATTTATATGCTTTAAATCATATTTCCAAAATTCTGTATATTGCACAAATCTTAGTATTCACGCTTGTACAGTCTGCGGCATCAAAAAAGACGCCCTTAGGCGCCTTTTTTATTCTTCCGCAATGAGCATTTTATAAATCTCGCCCTTGGTTCTTCCGGTGAGCTTTGCGGCTTCCTTCGCCGCGATGGAGGCGGGTTTGCCCTGCTCCATAAGCTCCTTCGCAAGAGTTATGGCTTCCACAAGCGGGTCCTTTTCCGCCGAGGCTTCGGCGCTTTCGCCCTCAAGCACGAGCACGTACTCGCCCTTGGGCGGGTTTTCGGAATAGTAATCCACCGCCTCGGGAAGGGTCCCGCGCCAGGAGCTTTCGTGTATTTTCGTGAGCTCTTTTATAACGACGATATTACGCTCGCCGAAGACGGTGCTCATATCCTTGAGCGTGCTCAAAAGCTTATGGGGCGCTTCATAGAACACCATCGTGCGGCGCTCATGGCGAAGCTCGTTTAAATGCTCCATTCTCGAGGTGCGCTTGACGCTCAAAAAGCCCTCGAAAGTGAAGCGGGAAACGGAAAGACCAGAAACGGCAAGCGCCGAGATTACCGCCGACGGACCGGGCACCGCTTCCACCGGAACCCCCGCCCCGACGCACATTTTTACAAGGGTCTCACCCGGGTCGCTGATGCAGGGCATTCCCGCGTCGGTCACTATCGCGCAGGATTCGCCGCCGAGAAGGCGGGAGACGATTGCTTCGCCCTGCTCCTTTTCGTTAAACTTCTGATAGATGACCATGGGCTTTTTTATTCCGAAATGGTTGAGCAGCTTGACGGTCACTCTCGTGTCCTCGGCGGCGATAAAATCCACCTTTTCAAGAGTTTCCGCCGCCCTCGGCGAAAAATCCCCGAGGTTGCCGATAGGCGTTCCGACTACGTAAAGCTTTCCCATAATTATCTCCCGTTTTGAATATAGTTTATTTTAAGACCGGAGTGCCCGCCCTTTTTGCCCTCAACAAGAATTAGCCAGGGTTCCCGGCTCTCCGTGGCGTTATTTACAAAGGTAAGGCGCTTCGGCTCGATTTTATTTTTTCTCATCTCGAAAATGACGTCCGCAAGGCGCTCCGGGCGGTGGCACATACAGAGCCGCCCGCCGTATTTTAAAAGCCGGGCGGAAACGGCGGCAACCTGCGCCAGAGTGCAGCCGCTTTCCCTTCGGGCGAGGTCCCTCGCCTCGGTGCCGTTTTCCTTTCCCGCTCCTGAAACGAAATAGGGCGGGTTCACGGTTATGAGGCTAAAGCTCTCCGCCGGGAAGTCCAGCTTGTTAAGGTCGGCGCATACCGGGAAAAACCTCTCCTCAATGGAGTTTTTCTTCGCCGTCAGCTCACAGAGCTCGATTGCTCCGGGCTGAATATCGACGGCGGTGGCGCTTCCTTTAAAGCCCGCCGCCATCATCATAATCGGCACAACTCCGCAGCCGGTACAAAGGTCCAGGACCCGGTCGCTGTATTTCGGTTTTGCGAACTCCGCAAGCAAAAGCGCGTCGCCGCCGAAGCCGTATTCTTTTGTCGTCGCCATTTCAATTCCGTAAAAGTCGTTATAAATAATATCCATAGAACCTCTGTGACCTTGATTTGCCGGGCGGCATATAAAAAATTAAGCGGGAAGGGAACCCCCCGCCCGCTTAAAGTCGTTTCAATTATTCCATATCGGGTGCGCCTACGGGGCAAACGCTCGCGCAGCTTCCGCACTCAATGCATTTTGCGGGGTCGATGACGTATTTGCCGTCGCCGTGAGAAATTGCGCCTACGGGGCACTCGTCAGCACAGGAACCGCACTCGATGCAAGCATCAGAAATTTTATAAGCCATGATAAAAAAGCCTCCTTTAATTTTGGATAAACTAATTTTATCATCATATCTTTAAAAAATCAATAGAGTTATTCGTTTTCTTCTGCGGTTTCCTCGGGCTGGGTATCTTTTTCTCTCCGAATAGTTTTAACCTGGGATTTATGGAAGCTCTTGGGTGCGCCGTCCGGGGCGTCGTTCATCTTTATGCTGAGCATTCCGGTCATAAGGTTAATATCAATAACAGTGCCCGCGCCCTCGGGAGTTTTTACTGCGGCGCCGACCCGGGGCGTAGTGCGGATAAGCTCCTCGTAGCCCTCCTGCTCATATTTGAGGCAGCACATCAGCCTTCCGCAGGTGCCGGAAATTTTCGTCGGGTTGAGAGAGAGACCCTGTTCCTTCGCCATCTTTACGGAAACGGGGGCAAATTCGCCAAGGAACTGGGAACAGCAGAAAGGTCTTCCGCAGATTCCGAGACCGCCCATCATCTTTGCCTCGTCCCTTACGCCGATCTGGCGAAGCTCGATTCTTGTCCTGAAAACAGCCGCAAGGTCCTTTACAAGCTCACGGAAATCGACCCTTCCGTCGGCGGTGAAATAAAAGATTATTTTGCTGTTGTCAAAGGTATATTCCACGTCCACCAGCTTCATATCGAGCCCGTGGGCGGCTATTTTCTCCTCGCATTTGGCGAAAGCCTGTTTTTCAAGGCGGGCGTTTTCCTCAACCCTTGCAATATCGTCCTCCGTCGCGTGGCGAAGGGCGCTTTTAAGCGGCATCACAACCTTTTCTTCGTCCACGAAACGGTTGTCGGCGGCGACCTCGCCGCACTCTATGCCCCGGCTCGTTTCAACAATCGCCCTGTCGCCGATGGCGTATTTTTCGCCGTTCGGGTCGAAGTAGTAAACCTTTCCGACCTCTTTGAAACGAACGCCGATAACTTCAATCTGTTTGCTCATAAATTTCCTCCAAAGACCGCGGAAAGCTCCATACAGACCCAGCTTTGCACAAGCTCCACCGAGCAGTTTTGCAAAAGCGCTTCCTTTCCGCGTCCTATAATTTCCATTGTTCTTACCGCCTCCGCCGGGGAAACCCTAACCGGCGCGGTCCTGCCTGCGGCTTTGTCAATGCCGCAGCGCCCGGCGATGTTGCCGAGAAGCTCGAAATACTCCAAAAGGGCTGTCCTTTCCGCCGCAAGGGCGGCAAGCTTTGCCGCAAGCTCGTAGGTATTTCCTTTTCTCAAAAGCTCAGGCGTTTTCGCCGCAAGATTTATTATTTCCGTTTTTCCGCCGCCTATTGCATCGGAGGCTGCGCCGAAATTTCCGCCGAAGGCGATTGCCGCGAGCCTTGCCTCCTCCGAAGAAATTTCGGGAAAGCGCTTTTCAAGCTCCCTTTCGCACTCCTCCCTCGTCGGCGGCTCGAGGGTATAGACCGTCGCGCGGCTTATTATTGTGTCAAGGAGGGAGCGGCGGTTGTCGCAGGTCATTATGAATCTTGCGTGCTCCGGCGGCTCCTCAAGAGATTTCAGAAGGGCGTTTTGCGCCTCGGCGGTCATATTCTGTATCTCGAGCAAAATATAGACCTTTTGCTCCGATTCGTTGGGCGCGAGCCAAAGGGAGTTTTTTATCTCCCTTATGCTTTCGATATGAAAGCTCCGGGCGAAACCGCTTCCGTCGTAAATTTCCACGTCCGGGTGGTTCCCGTCCTCAATCTTCCGGCAAACGGCGCAGCTTCCGCAGGGGCGCTTGGCGCTTTTGCAAAGCAGCGCCTTCGCGAGCCAGATGGCAAGCTCGCGCTTGCCGGTTCCCTTTTCCCCCTCTATCAAAACAGCGTGGGAAAGAAGACCTTCGCCGATTGCCGCCGAAAGCGTCTTTTCAAGTTCTTTTCTTCCGGGCATTTTAAACCTTTTCGAAGCGCTCGACGTTCATTACGAAAACGGTAGCGCCGCCGACTGTCACTTCCACCGGGAAAGCGGAATACATTCCGACGTCGAAGCTGTTGTTGCTGGGAATCATCTGTTTGCGCTTTTTGCTGTGCTTCGCTATCGTCTCGATTACTTCGTTCACCTGGTCGTCGTTGACGCCGATGAGAAAGGTGGTGTTTCCGCTCATAAGAAAGCCGCCGGTGGTGGCGAGCTTCGTTACGGAAAATCTCGCTTTGGTAAGAGCGGCGGAAACGGCGCTGCTGTCGTCGCCGGAAACGATTGCCATTATCATTTTCATAACTTGTATTTCCTCCTTTTGGGGGTTATGTACTTTTTAACCGCTTTTTGCGGGAACTTAACTTATTTCACAAGGTTTATTCTTTCGATTCCGTATTTTATGAAAAGCCCCTGTATCTCTTCGTTTATTATTTCGCCCGGCGCCGAAAGCGCAATACAGGGCGGACAGGGCAAAACAAGGCTTGCGGCGACCCTTCCGAGGGCGTTTTTCACCGGGACGCTTTCGCTCTCGGCGAAAACCGCCTCCCTTACGGAAAGCGCCCTTTCCGGCATTTTGGAAAGGCGTTCCTCGAAAGCGGCGCAGCCGTTCCCGAAGGTGTCGTCAAGGAATTTTGAGACCCGCTCAAAATCCCTCTCCGTATTGAACGGCGAAGCCATGAGCACCGCCCACTCGCTGTTTACATACTCCGGCTCTATCCAGTGCTCACGAAGGGAGTTTTCAAACTCCCCGGCGGATTTTTCCGCCGCCGTCACGGAAAGAGTGAGCCTTGCGGGCTCGACGTTCCGGGTTTTGGGCGCGAGCCCGTGCTCAAAAGCCTTGTAGCGAAGGTTCGCCACTTTCCCGTTGAGCATCGCGAAATCCGCCCTTGCTTTCGTCTCAAGATATTCTATGCAGTTATCCGCCGAAAGCATTATAAGATAGCTGGGGCTGGTGCTCCCGAAAAGGCGCATTTTTTGCTTCGCCTTTTCGTAAAGCGCCACGTCCTTAAGGTGGAGAAGCGCGCCCCCGGTAAAGACCGGAAGGGTTTTATGGAGCGAGTCCGCGCACATATCCGCCCCAAGGCTTATGGGGTGCATCTCCGTCGGGAAAAAGTGGAGGTGCGCGCCGTGGGCGTTGTCAACAAGGAGCTTTGCGCCGTATTTTTTACAAAGCGCCGCAAAAGCGGGAATATCGCTCATCACGCCGAAATAGTCCGGCGAAGTGAGGTAAAGGGCTTTCACCTCTGGGTTTTCCTCGAAAGCCCGCTCCGCCCCTTTTAAGTCCCTCTGGTTTATCCAGATTGGATTGAGCCCGAGGAGCGCCGCGGCGTTCACTGCCGAAGCGTGGCAGTTTCGTGCGGCGATAAAGCTGTCTCCCCTGTTGAGCGCCGTCGCAAGCATCGCCTGGATACAAAGGGTGGAGCCCCCGGCGGAAAGGAGAGTCGCGCCGCTCCCGTAAATTTCGGAAAAGCGCCGCTCCGTTTCGGCAAGGGCGCCCGCTGCCTCAAAGAGGCTGTCGGTGCCCCCTACTTCCGTCACGTCGTACTTATAGTAATCGGGAAAGCAATCCGCTCCCTTGTGCCCCGGCATATGGAACCTTGAAAGGTCCTTTTCGATATATTCATCAAGAGCTGTTTTAAGCGGCGTCATTTTCTTAATTTCTTCTTTATCCTGTTGAGCTTCGAGTTGAGCTTCGTCGCGTGTTTCACAATTTTCGCGGCGAAGGGCTTATAGATTATGTCAAACTCGCCCGGGAGCTCGTCGACCGTTCCGTTAAAGCCCCGCTTGAAGCGGTAAAGCCCGTAGAGGTGGTCGCTTTCGTCCTCAAGATTTCCGGAGATTCCTTGGAAATCATAGACGGTGCAGCCCGTTTCGATAGCCCATTTTATCATTTCCCACTGGATTAGGTAGTTCGGCATCACGTTTCGGAAGGCGTTGTCCGAAGCGCCGTAAACGTAACAGCATTTCCCGGCGTAGTTCGTGGTGATGGTTCCGCAGACTGCCTCGCCGTTATAAAAGCCCATATAGAGCCTTACGTGCTCGCCGAGGGAGTCGAGCATACGCTCGAAATACTCCTTCGGGCGGATATTGAAGCCGTCCCGCTCGCCTGTTGTTTTCATTATTCTCATAAACTCGTCAAGGTACTCCTTGCCTACGACCTTTATTTCGACCCCGTGTTTCATTGCGACGCGGACATTGTAGCGGCACTTTTGGGTGAGGTTCATAAAGACCTCGTCCTCGGTTTTGCCGGCTATATAAAGGCGGTAGTTGAAGCGGCACTGTATGGTTTCAAAGCCCGTGGGACCGAACTTGCGGCTGAAGCCCATTTCCTCGGCGATTTTGAGAAATTCTTCGTCGGAGGCGGGAATATCCGGGTCCATTTTGAAATTGTGCGCCTTATATTTTTTCGCGAGGGCGTTTACGCCCTCCATAAGGTCCTTGAGCACCGCCCTGTCGTGCAGGTCGCAGACGGGACCCCTCGGCGCATAGAGAAAGCTCGTTCCGATGAGGGGAATTTTCTGTATGAGCACGGAGACGCCGCCGACTATTTTGCCGTTCTCGTCCCTTGACACGACGACCTCGTGTCCCCAGTTATTCTTGACCCCGTACCATAGGGTGGACTGGGTGAACTGCCCGAAAGGGCTGTTTTGGCAAAAAGCCTCGTACTCCGGGTACTGCTCCTTTTTAAGGATTTCCATTTTAATCCTCCGTAATTATTTTATAATTGCGCTCGGCGTTTTCGATTTTCCAGTTATACGACCTGTCGGAAACGTCCATTCCGGGGGTAAAGACGGGCTTCGCGCTCTCTTTGAACTCAATGAGCCCCGTGCCGTCCGCGTGGCGGTTCATCGGGCAAACATCGGTACAGCAGTCGCAGCCGCATACGAGACCCACTTTTTTAATGAGCGCCACGTCCTCCTCCGTCAGCTCCTTTTTAATCTGATTTATATAAGATACGCATTTTTCTCTCTCGTATCCCTTTTCGCTCAGAGCTTTTCCGGGGCAGACGTCCACACAGCGCATACAATCGAAGCAGCCGCCCACGGCTTTTTTGGATTTCGCGAAATGTCTTGTTGTGATTATTTCGCCTATGGCGCAGCGGGTGCCGTACTGCTTGCTGATGAGAAGGTTATTCCTTCCCCTTACTCCGAGCCCCGCGAGCACTGCGGCGCGCACCTCCGCAATAGGAGAGGAGTCCACGAAAAATTTAAAGGTCTCCTCCGGGAAGGCGCGCTTCAAAATCTCCGCCGCCACCGAAAGATGCTCCGACGCGACGGCGTGGTAGTCCCTGCCTACGGCGTGGCGGGCGACGTTTCTTCCCTCGTTCTTCCCGGTGTCCCAGGGAATGAGGCAGACGATGACGGACTCGATTCCGTCGAAAAGCTCCCTCTGTTTGAAACCGGTTCCCGGGAGCGTATCTTTATAATCGGCTACGCCGTAAACTTCTATTCCGGCGGCTTTCATTACTTCATCAAGCATAAATCAGTTCCCCCAATATTTTCTGTCAAGGCTTCTGTACTGAAGGGCTTCAGCAATATGCCCCACGTCTATTTTTTCGCTTTCGTCAAGGTCGGCGATGGTTCGCGCAACTTTAAGAATTCTGTCATATGCCCTAGCGGAAAGCCCCATTCGCTCAAAGGCGTTTTTGAGCATCACTTTTGCTCCGTCCGTGAGCACGCAGTATTTTCCGAGCATCGCCGGGGTAAGCATCGCGTTGCAGGTGATTCCCGTTCCCTCGTATCTCTCGTTCTGGAGCTTTCTCGCGGCGTTGACCCTTTTTCGGATTTCGGCGGAGCTTTCGGATTTTTGCGGGCTTGAAAGGTCGTCGAACTCCACGGGCATCACCTCCACGTGGAGGTCGATTCGGTCAAGAAGCGGTCCCGAAACCTTTGCGAGATAGCGCGCCACGGCGCTTTCGGTACAGGTGCATTTTCTCGTCGGGTGCCCGAAATATCCGCAGGGGCAGGGGTTCATCGCCGCCACCAGCATTATCGAACAAGGATAGGTGAGCTGCCCGGCGGCTCTTGAAATGGTGACGGTCCCGTCCTCCAGCGGCTGGCGCAAAACCTCCATGGCGCTGCGGTTATACTCCGGCAGCTCGTCGAGGAAGAGCACCCCGTTGTGGGCAAGGGAAATTTCGCCCGGGCGCGGAATTGAGCCGCCGCCCGTAAGACCCGCGGGCGAAACTGTGTGGTGCGGCGCGCGGAACGGGCGCTTGTTAACAAGCCCGCTCCCGTTCGGAAGCGTTCCGCAGATAGAATGTATTTTCGTCGTTTCTATCGACTCTTCAAAAGTCATCTCCGGCAGGATTGACGGAAGGCGCTTCGCGAGCATACTTTTGCCCGCTCCGGGAGGACCTATGAGAAGGATATTATGAAAGCCCGCCGCCGCGATTTCAAGGGCGCGCTTCGCCTCAATCTGTCCTTTTACGTCGGCAAAATCCGGCTCCGGGAAGGAATTTGCGCTGTGGATATAATCCTCCGCTTTTACGGGCTTAAGCGGCTTTTTCCCCGAAAGATGCCCGACCACCTCGGAAACGGAGCCGGCGGAATAGACCTCTATCCCCTCGACTATCGAGCCCTCGGGGGCGTTCCCCTCGGGAACAAAAATTTTCGTTATCCCGAGCCTTTTCGCTTCGAGCACCATCGGGAGCACCCCGGTCACGGGCTTCACCGTTCCCTCGAGGGAAAGCTCGCCGATAAAGGCATACTCGGTAAACTCCGTCTCGATTTGTCCGTCGGCTTTGAGTATTCCGATTAAAATCGGAAGGTCGTAAAGCGAACCCGCCTTTTTTACGTCGCTCGGGGCGAGGTTCACGACGATTTTCCCGGTTGGAAAGCTAAAACCGCTGTTTACAATGGCGGTTCGCACCCTGTCGCGGGATTCTTTTACCGCGACGTCCGGAAGACCCACTATATCAAAACTCGGAAAGGAACTCGAAAGGTCAACCTCAACAGCGACTCTGTATGCGTTGATTCCCAGAAGTCCCATACTTAAGCAGGTACAAAACAACAATTTCGCCTTCTTCCCCAGTTTGCATATAATTAATCAATTTATTATATAACATAATATAGTGCAATTACAAGTGCAAAATGGAAAAGTTTTGCCCGGCGCGGGCGGCAAGACCCAAATTGCGTTTTTTTCTGTTGCTTTATTGCCGACTTAAAGCTATAATTAATTTGAAATAATTTGCGCTTTTAAAAGGAGTGTTCTTTATGAAAGTCCTGCTTGTAAACGGAAGCCCCCATAGAACCGGCTGTACATATACTGCCCTCCACGAGGTCGAGGTTGCCCTCTCCGCCGAGGGAATCGAAACCGAAATTTTCTGGGTCGGGACGAGCCCCGTCTCCGGCTGTCTCGCCTGCGGCTACTGCAAGGAGCACGGAAAATGCGCCATTGACGACGTCGTAAACGTCTTCGCCGAAAAGGCGAAGGACGCCGACGGCTTCATTTTCGGCTCCCCTGTTCACTACGCCGCCGCCTCCGGCTCAATGACCTCTTTTATGGATAGGCTCTTTTATTCCGCCCCGGCGAAGGTCTTTCGCCACAAGCCCGCCGGAGTAATCGTCTCCGCAAGGCGGGCGGGCACCACCGACGCCTATGACCAGCTTATCAAGTACCCCGGAATTTCCGAAATGCCGATAATTTCCTCCCACTACTGGAATATGGTCCACGGAAGCCGCGCTGACGAGGTCATCAAGGACAAGGAAGGAATGCAGTCCATGCGCATACTCGGGCGCAACATGGCGTACTATCTTAAATGTATCGAAGCGGGCAAAAAGGCGGGCGTTGCCGAGCCCCCCTGCGAAGCAAGGGACGTTACAAATTTTATCCGCTGAAAAATTTCGGAGGGCTGTTTTATGAACGAGAATGAAAAATATCTTGAGTGGAAAAGCGCCGTCAAAAACGAGGAGCTTGCCGCCGAGCTTGAAAGAATAAGCGGGGACGAAGACGGAATTTTTGACCGCTTTTATAAAAATCTTGAATTCGGCACCGCCGGGCTCCGGGGAATCCTCGGGGCTGGCACCAACCGAATGAATATCTACACCGTGCGCCAGGCGACCCAGGGGCTCGCGGAGTACCTTAAATCGAAAAAGGATAGCCCCTCCGTCGCCATCGCCTATGACACGAGGCACAATTCCGAGCTTTTTGCCAGGGATTCCGCCGCCGTCCTTGCGGCGAACGGCATCAAAGTCTGGATTTACGGCGCGCCGGCGCCCACCCCGATGCTCTCCTACGCCGTGCGGGAAAGATTCTGCGACGCGGGAATCGTAATTACCGCCAGCCACAACCCGGCGCAGTACAACGGCTACAAGGTCTACGGTCCCGACGGCTGCCAGCTTTCGCCGGACGCCGCCGCAGAGGTCACTTCCTATATCGAAAAGACCGACGTGCTTCGCGGGGCGCTCATCTGTTCCTTTGACGAAGCCGTGAACGAAAAGAAAATAATCGTTTTGCCGGACAGCTTCTGGCGGCGTTACTACGCGAGGGTGCTCAAGGAGAGCGTTGACCGCGACGCCCACTCCCTCAACGATTTGAGCATCGTCTATACCCCCCTCAACGGCACCGGAGCTCTCCCCGTTGTCACGACCCTCTCCCTCGGCGGCTTCGGCAACATCGAGGTCATTCCGGAACAGATGAAGCCCGACAGCAGCTTCGCCACCTGTCCCTCCCCCAACCCGGAGTACAAAGAGACCCTTGCCCTTGCGCTCAAAAAGGCGGAGGAAATCGGCGCGGACCTTGTCCTTGCGACGGACCCGGACTGCGACCGGGTCGGCGCGGCGAGCAAAGAGAAGGACGGCTACCGCCTCTTTACAGGGAACCAGATCGGCGCTTTGCTCCTTGATTTCATAATCCGTGCAAGAAGCGAAAACGGCACCCTTCCGAAGGAACCGGTTGCCGTCCGCTCCATCGTTTCCTCCAAACTCGCGGACCTCGTCGCCGCCCACCATATTGTAAAGATGGAAAAGGTGTTCACGGGCTTTCGCTACATAGGAGGCGTCATCGCCGAGCTCGAAAAGAACGAGGAAGCTGACCGCTTCATCTTCGGCTTCGAGGAAAGCTGCGGCTACCTCTCCGGTACCTACGTTCGGGACAAGGACGCAGTCAACGCCTGCCTTCTGATTTGCGAAATGGCGAACTGGTGGAAGCTCCGGGGCAAGACCCTCGGCGAAGCCCTCGACGGGCTCTATGAGCTTCTCGGGTACTACTGCGATTTCCAGGATAATTTCTATTTCGAGGGCGCCGACGGCGCAAAACGGATAGCGGAAATTATGGATACCCTTCGCAAAAACGCTCCCGAAACCCTCTGCGGAAAAGAGATAACCTACGTAAAGGACTATCTCCCCGAATCCAATATGCTCGAGTTCTGCGTCGAATGTAATTCCGGCTTTATTGTCCGCCCCTCCGGCACAGAGCCGAAGCTCAAAATTTATTACTCCGTCCGGGCGGACAGCATGGAGCTTGCTGAAAAGGAGGGCGAAGCCCTCAAAACCGCAGTTCGGGAGCTTTTGGGCGTTTAATTTAAGAAAAAATTTGCCCGAAGCAAAATTTTCCGAAAAAAATCTATTGCAATCCGTATTTGTTTGTGTTATCATACCATTATTGATGTAAAAAAGAACTTGTAGCGGAAAGCTCTGAAAGAAAGAGGTGACATAGATGAAAGAAGGAATTCATCCTAACTACAAACCCACTACCATCACCTGCGCTTGCGGTGCTGTTTGGGAGACCGGTTCCACTAAAGAAGACATCCACGTAGAGATTTGCTCCAAATGCCATCCTTTCTACACTGGTCGTCAGAAACTCGTTGATACCGGCGGCCGTGTTGATAGATTCAAAAAACGTTTCGGCATGGAATAATCAAAAAATTAAGCCCGGTTTTCCGGGCTTTTTTTCTATCCGTTTCAGAAAGGAGGCGCTCTGTTGGCTGAATATAAAACCGTCCGTGAATTCGCTTCGGACGAATTCGTTGAAAAAAAGTCCCGCTTCATAGGGCACATCGCCCCGGTTTCCACCGAGGAGGAGGCAATCGCATTCATAAACGAAATGCGCGCGAAATATCGGGACGCCACCCATAACGTCTACGCCTACTCCCTTCGGGAAAATCAGATAAAGCGCGCCTCCGACGACGGCGAACCCCAGGGGACGGGCGGCGTCCCCGTCCTTAACGTCCTTAACGGCAACGGGCTCGTTGACGTTTGCTGTGTTGTGACGCGGTATTTCGGCGGAACGCTCCTCGGGGTGGGCGGTCTTGTAAGGGCGTACACCGAGGGAGCAAAAATCGCCGTCGCCGCCGCCGATATTAAAATTATGGCGGAGAGCGCCGACCTTTCCGTTACGACGAACTACGGCCTTTACGGAAAGCTCGAGCACTACCTCAATGAGCACGGCGTGCTCGTTTTGAGCACCGACTTCGGCGCCGACGTCAAAACCTCCGTCCGCCTTCGGCTGGAGGAGGTTTCGGCTTTCGAGCGGGACGTCGTCGAACTCTCCTCCGGAAGCGCCGTAACGGAAAAGCTCGCCGAAGGCTGGAACGAAATGTGAAAAATAAAAGCGGGGGCGGACTCTGTCCGCCCCTTTTTAACCGTAAAAAGAGCGCCCCTTTGGGGCGCTCTTTTTCGTAATTCAGCTGTTCACGATTTTAATGGAACCGAAATCGTTGTCGCCGACGATATTTATTCTGGGGTTTTCGGGATTCTGATTTTGCCGGATAAAAACGGAACCGAAGCTGCTGTCAATATCCGCCGCAACGTACCAGTCGGCGGGAACATGAAGCTCAATTTCGCCGAAGGAGTTGTCAACCCTTATTGTTCCGTTTCCGAGATAGGCTTCCTTGTTTTCAATATATACGGTTGTTTTTCCGAAGTCATTCTCAATGCTCGTCGTTCCGAGCTCTGCGGCGTCGATATAGGTTACGGCGTTCCCGCTGAAACTGTTTTTATTGCAGTTTACGCTTGAAAAGCAGTCGTATTTTTCTTTTCTGCCGGTGTGGAAAATTGCGCCGAAGCCGACAGTAAGGAGAAGCGCCGCAAGAAGAACGTACCAGTTGGAAATGATGTTGGGGTCCTCTCTTCCGAGAAGCGACGCAATATTTTTCTCAAAAAGCATAAAGATGAACGCAGCCGGGAAGAATATTCCCGCAATGCGAAGGCGGATAAGTTCTTTAATCAGCCACGCAAGAAGCAGCACACCGAGAGCCACTTTCCAAAGGGATACGCCGTAGGCGCTAAAGCCCATTCCGAGCCCTTCGAGCACGATGAGCACGGCGGTGAGCACGAGCACGATTCCCCAGACCCAGCCGCTCTTTCCGACGTTAAATTCAAAAGAGATGTTATTGTTTTTGTTCATTTTCTAAGCCTCGTTTCTTCAATTGTATCGTGGACAATTTTGTAATACATCCGGGAAGCGTAAATCTTTTTGCCCGTTTCTTTGAACAAAATTTCGCTCGCGCCGGTGAGAGAATGGTTTATTGCGACGATGTGCGCCGTGTTGACAAGACAGGATTTCGACGCTCTTACGAAGGTCCTCGGGAGCAACTCTTCGAGCTCGCAGAGCTTCAGCGGCGAAAAATACATATGCTCCGCAGTGTGGGCGCTGACCCTTCGCTCCGTCGTTTCAAAGAAAAGTATCTCGTCACAGGGAATATAACATTCCCGCTCCCCAAGCTGGAGCGCAAGCTCGAGCTTTCGGGAAAGGGCTTCCGCAATTACCGTTTGGAGCCGGCGGACTTCGTCGGTAACCGCCGGAGCCCGAAGAAGGATTTCCTCCTGGGAATCCGGGTCAATTTCTATCCGAAGCTTCATCTTCCGCACGCCTCCTCTCAACGGTTCAAATTATAGATTTTCTTCCCTCGTTTGTAAAGCGGTTTTGCTCAAGAGGTATAATTTAGGTTCCAAGAGGTAATAAAATCCCCTTTCTTTCCGCCGAAAGGACAAAAAAACAGCGCCGCAAAGCGGCGCTGTCAGGGTTTATCAAATCAGATGAAGAGGGGGCTTACGGGGCGGTCGCCGTAAATTCTCTCGATAGCCTCGGCAAAGACCGGAGCCACGGGAAGAACGGTTATCTTGTCGCAGAGAGCTCTCTTTTCGTCGCTTATCGGAATAGTGTCGAGGAGGACGAGCTCGTCGAGCACGCTGTCGTTAATGCGCTGCATGGCGGGTCCGGAAAGAGGACCGTGGGTCGCGCAGGCGGTTACGGAAAGGGCTCCGCCCACTTCGATAAGTGCTTTTGCCGCGCCGCAGAGAGTGCCGGCGGTGTCAACCATATCGTCCATGATGATGCACTTTTTGCCGCGGACGTCGCCGATGATGTTCATTACTTCGGAGACGTTTGCCTTCGGGCGGCGTTTGTCGATTATCGCCAACGGAATATCGAGCTTCTCGGCGAATTTGCGGACGCGGTTCACGGAACCGTGGTCGGGCGAAACCGCAACGTACTCGTCCTCGTGGTGATGTACGAGGGGCTGGAAATAAGGAGTAAGTATAGGAGCGCCCATAAGGTGATCAACGGGAATATCAAAGAAGCCCTGGATCTGTGCCGCATGGAGATCCATGGTGAGAACTCTGTCCGCTCCGGCGGCGGTGAGCATATTTGCTACGACCTTCGCGGAGATCGGGTCTCTTGCCTTGGCTTTTCTGTCCTGGCGCGCGTAGCCGAAATAAGGGATAACGGCAGTTATTCTTCCGGCGGAAGCGCGGCGGAACGCATCTATCATAATGATGAGCTCCATGAGGTTATCGTTTACGGGATTACAGGTGGACTGCACAATGAATACGTCGGAACCGCGGACGGATTCCTCAAGGGATACGCTCACCTCGCCGTCAGCAAAGTGTCCGACGGTGCATTTTCCCACGGGGAGACCGAGGTTTTTGGCAATGTCTTCCGCTGCCTTGGGGTACGCGGTACCGGTAAAGATTTTGATGTCCTTTCCGTGAATGTTCATTTTCTTCGCTCCTAAAAACTTTATTTTTTGACTTGTTTTTATATATCATTCCCCGCTTTCCGGGGATATGGTACGAATTATTTTATCTTTATTGCGTCGTGCTTTTTGACCCAGTTTTCAATATTTTTCTGGGTTCCGCGCTCCACCGCCAGGGCATATTCCGGTACGTCCTTCGTGACGGTGCTTCCGGCGGCGGTGTAGCCGAAATCCCCCACCTCCACCGGCGCTATAAGATTGGTGTTACAGCCGATAAAGGCGTGGTTTCCGATTTTGGTGCGGTGTTTGTGCTGACCGTCATAGTTGGCTACGCAGCAGCCGCAGCCGAAATTGACCCCTTCGCCCACGTCCGAGTCGCCGATATATGTAAGATGGGCGATTGCGGTGCGCGCGCCTATATCGGAATTTTTTATCTCGACGTAGTCGCCTATCTTGCAGTTTTCGCGGATTACCGTCCCGGGTCTCACCTGGCTGAACGGTCCGATTTTTACGCCGTTTTCAAGGGTTGCAGAGCGAATCTGGGTCGAATTGACCTCCGCTCCGTTTCCGATTTTGCTGTCCTCTATATAGCTGTTCGGACCGATTACGCAGTTTTCACCGATTTCGGTACTGCCCCGAAGAATCGTTCCGGGAAGAATTGTCGTTCCCGCTCCGACCTTGACCGTCGGCTCGACGACGACCCCGTCGGTGCAGATGAGGTTAACGCCCCCGGCGCAGAGCTTTTTAAACACCGCCGTTCTCGCCGCGGCGTTAAGGGAAACAAGCTCAAGGGCGTTTTTCGCCCTCATATTGATTTCCTGTTTGCCGCTTATGAAGGTTCCGGCGACAGTCTGTCTGTCCGAAAGGATTTTCAGAGCGCTTGAAACGAACTGGGCTCCCGCCTTGTCCTCCGGGTCGGAGGACGCAAAAAGCTCCAGCAAAAAAGCGCCCTTTACCCAGAACGAGCTTATCTCAAGTTCCTTGATAAAGGCCGTTCTTCCGCCGGAGGCAAGAACAGTCATTTCATAGTTTGTTTCGGTGTGATGGTCGAAGGCCGCTTTTATCGACGCGGCGTCAACAAAAGGAGCCTCGGCGCAAAGCACAATGAAGTTTTTATCTTTTCGTCCAAGGACCCAGTCCTTCGCGGAAAGAACCGGGTGTCCGCTTTCTTCGCCGCAGCAAAAAACAGGCGCGGAACCGGTATATTTTTCAATTTCCTCCTCGCCGCTTCGGCGGACGTAGCACCTATCGGAAACGCCGGCTTCGTCAAGAGCGGCGTTCACCCATTCTATCATAGGGCGGAACAGTACAGGGCAAAGAGCGTTGGGGCAATTTTCGTGCATAAGTTCGCCGCCGGCAGTATATACTATCGCCGCAACATTCTCCATAGCGAGCACCTCCGTTTTTTGAACATTTTATACATATACATTATGCCAATTTTACGGAGATTTTGCAAGCGAAAACATAAAAAAAGAGGTAAATAATTATTTTTCGTCAATTTCGCAGAAATTTTCTATATAATATAGAAAATATCAAGTCGTTTTGATATAATGTAAACTGTGAGGAAATATCCGGCAGTAGCGCTAAAAGCGTTTCTGCCTTATCAAAAAAGTTTGGAGGTCGATTTATGAACAAAAAATTCGTTTATCTTTTCTCCGAGGGCAACGGGCATATGCGCGAGCTCCTCGGCGGAAAAGGCGCTAACCTTGCCGAAATGACCAACCTCGGAATGCCGGTGCCCCAGGGCTTCACCATCACCACCGAAGCCTGCACCCAGTATTATGAGGACGGCCGTCAAATCAACAAAGAGATTGAAGCCGAGATATACGAATATCTCCGCAAGCTCGAGGAGATAAGCGGAAAGAAATTCGGCGACGTCGAGAACCCGCTTCTCGTTTCCGTCCGTTCCGGCGCAAGAGCCTCTATGCCCGGAATGATGGACACCATACTCAACCTCGGACTTAACGACGAAGTCGTCGTTGGCTTCGCGAAGCTCACCAACAACGAGCGCTTCGCTTACGACTCCTACCGCCGTTTCATTCAGATGTACGCCGACGTTGTTGAGGAGGTCCCGAAAGCAAGATTCGAGGAAATCATCGACGAGCTCAAGGAAGCCAAAGGCGTAACCCAGGACACCGAGCTCGACGCCGAGGACCTCAAAGTAATGGTCCAGCGCTTCAAGGATTACTACTATGAGCAGAAGGGCTGCAGCTTCCCCACCGACCCCAACGAACAGCTCATCGGCGCAGTAAAGGCGGTTTTCCGCTCCTGGGATAACCCTCGCGCCAACTACTACCGCCGCATGAACGACATTCCCTATACCTGGGGCACCGCCGTCAACGTCCAGATGATGGTCTTCGGCAACAGCGGCAACCTTTCCGGTACCGGAGTTGCCTTCACCCGCAACCCCGCCACCGGCGAAAACAAGCTCTACGGCGAGTTCCTTATCAACGCCCAGGGCGAGGACGTCGTCGCCGGTATCCGCACTCCCCAGAGCATCGA
>JAEDJF010000019.1 GCA_016296485.1 Oscillospiraceae bacterium | reverse complement strand
AATTGTTTTTGGCTTTGCCATAAACAATGGTAGAGGCGCGAAAGCTATCAGTACCAGCGAGCTTTTGGGGAAGGCTCCCCGCTCATTGGGAAAGGAACTTTCGCCGAAGCGTCGGAAAAAGCCTATATTTTCCGGTTGCTGGGTCGCAGGAAAACATCTTGCGGACTGTCACTTCGGTGGAGAGCTATCATTGGTTTAAAAAGCGCGGTTTTTTCGCGCCGAAAACATTTTATCAAAGAATGTTACCATGAATCTTCTCCGAAAGTATTCATGGTTTTTTTGTTGCCCTAAAGGGCGGCGGAAACCGAAACAAAATCATGAATTATTTTGGAAAGAAGGAATCAAACAATGACAAGAAAAATCATCGCACTCGTACTCGCACTCGTAATTTGCCTCGGCTTTGCCGCCTGCAGCGGCGAAAGCGACAGCAGCACCCTCCGCGTAGCAATGGAATGTGCCTACGCTCCCTACAACTGGACCCAGGGCGACAGCTCCAACGGCGCAGTCAAAATCGCCGACTCCAGCGACTATGCCTACGGCTACGACGTAATGATGGCAAAGCTCATCGCCGAGAGCATGGGCAAAGACCTTGAAATCGTAAAGCTCGACTGGGACTCCCTCGTTCCCGCCGTTGACTCCGGCACGGTCGATATGGTAATCGCCGGTCAGTCCATCACCTCCGAGCGCCTTGAGGTCGTCGATTTTTCCGACCCCTACTACTATGCTTCAATCGTCACCCTTGTAAAGGCTGACAGCAAATACGCCTCCGCCGCCTCCGTTGCGGACCTTGCGGGCGCAACCTGCACCTCCCAGCTCGGCACCATCTGGTACGACATCTGCCTTCCTCAGATTCCCGACGCCAACATTCTTACCGCCCAGGAGACCGCTCCCGCAATGCTCGTAGCTCTTGAAGCCGGCACCGTTGACCTCGTTGTCACCGATATGCCCACCGCAATGGCCGCCGTCGCCGTTTACAGCGATTTCGTAATTCTCGACTTCTCCGGCACTCCCGGCGAGTTTGAAGTTTCCGACGAAGAAATAAACCTCGGCATCTCCGTACAGAAGGGCAACACCGAGCTTCTTGACGCTATCAACTCCGTGCTCTCAACCCTTACCACCGACGACTATGAAAGAATGATGCAGGAGGCAATTTCCGTACAGCCTCTCAGCGAATAATTTACGGTTTTTATTAAAGGAGCATTAAATGTCTGAACTTATTAGCGGCATTGTGAAATGCTGGAACGGCTACGGGATGTCCTATATTATCGGCGCCCGGAACACCCTTATCGTCTCATTCATCGGCACCGTCGTGGGCTGCATTATCGGCTTCGGCGTCGGTATTGTCCAGACCATTCCGAAAAGCAAAAGCGACCCCCTGTGGAAAAGAGCGCTGCTTTTCCTGGTGAATTTAATACTTAAGGTTTACGTGGAGGTTTTCCGCGGAACCCCGATGATAGTCCAGTCCGTATTCATCTATTTCGGAGCGAAAATGCTTTTTAATATTCAGATGAACATCTGGTTCGCGGCGCTCTTCATTGTTTCCATAAACACCGGCGCGTATATGGCTGAAACGGTCCGCGGAGGTATTCTCTCCATCGACCCGGGTCAGACCGAGGGCGCCAAAGCCATCGGCATGACCCACTTCCAGACCATGATGAGCGTAATTCTTCCCCAGGCGTTCCGCAACATCATTCCCCAGATAGGCAACAACTTCATCATCAACATCAAGGACACCTCCGTCCTTTCCGTCATCAGCTTCGCGGACCTTTTCTTCACCCACAAGAGCGTTGTCGGCGCCCTTTACCTCTATTTCCCGTCCGCCTGCATCGTTATGGCGATATATCTCACAATGACCGTTCTGGCGTCGTTCCTGCTTCGCCTTCTTGAAAACAAGCTGGACGGCGACGACAGCTACGACCTCGCCACCACCGATACCCTTGCCTACACCAGCGGACTTCTGAGCTATCACCCCAAGGAAAGCCGCCACAGAAAAACAGCCAGAGGAGGTAACTGAAATGAGCGAAAATATCATCGACGTCTGCCACCTCGGCAAGAGCTTCGGAACCCACGAGGTCCTTTCGGACATTGACTTCTCCGTAAGAAGCGGGGACGTCACCACCATAATCGGCTCCTCCGGAAGCGGAAAATCAACTCTTTTGCGCTGCATAAACCTGCTTGAGACCCCTTCCTCCGGAAACATTCTTTTCCACGGAAGAGATATTTCGGAGAGCGGCTTCTCCGTCACCTCCTACCGGGCAAAGGTGGGAATGGTTTTCCAAAACTTCAACCTTTTCTCCAATATGACCGTGCTCCAAAACTGCGTGGTCGGTCAGGTGAAGGTGCTCAAAAAAAGCAAAGCCGAAGCGGAGGAAACGGCGAAGTTCTATCTTGAAAAGGTCGGAATGCTCCCCTACGTAAACGCGAGACCGAAGCAGCTTTCCGGCGGACAGAAACAGCGCGTCGCCATTGCGAGAGCCCTCGCCATGGAACCGGAGGTTCTCCTTTTCGACGAGCCCACCTCCGCCCTTGACCCCCAGATGGTGGGCGAGGTTCTCGCCGTAATGCGCCAGCTTGCGAACGAGGGACTTACCATGATAGTGGTCACTCACGAAATGGCTTTCGCAAGAGACGTTTCGAGCCACGTTGTCTTTATGAAGGACGGCGTAATCTGTGAAGAGGGAACCCCCGAGGACATTTTCGTGAACCCCAAAAAGGACGAAACCAAGGATTTCCTCGCAAGGTTTATAAACTGATTAAAAAAAGCGCCCCGGCGGGGCGCTTTTCCTTTTGAAATTATTTTGCCTTTGCCCCGAGGCGCTTTTTGCGTATCTCCCAGGGAAGGTACATGAGCACCCAGACCGCTCCGAGAATCACGGGAAAACCGAGGAAATAGAGCTTATCCCCGAGGATTCCGGCAAGAGCCTCCAGCAGTGGATTGTTTTCGGTCCCGTTGAGGAAGAAAAAGTTGCTTTTGAGCACGGGGTTTATGAAATAAATCGGGACGCAGAGCAGGGCGAGGATTCCGAGCACCTTCGGCAGGCGGCGGAAATTCGGAACGAAGCCGCCGCAAACGAGAAGCACCGGGAAAGTTACGAGCATTATATGTACGCTCGCGGAGTGAAGGTGCATAAAGTTCCAGAAGGGAAGGTCGTTCCAGGTTGAAACCAAAAGCGCCATCGTAGCCCCGGGAAGGCAGGTCGCGTACAAAAATTCCGCCGCGAAATCGCTGGGCTTCAGGGCGTAGAAGAAACAGACGAAGATGTTTATTCCGCAAAGGTGGAAGGGAAGATAGGCCCACTCCCACTGTCCCGTGAGCAGCGCCTCAAGGTCCTTTCCGATTTCGCTAATGACCATGAGCACCGCGAGCACCACGAGGATTTTTCTTCTGAGCACGGCGTCGGACTTTTTGTAAAAATAGGCGGTGGCGGCGCAGATTGCCGCGGCCACGGCAATCAGAAAAAAGTGCAGCGGGCTGAAATGTATAAAGGAGCGGTAAGCAGGGTCTATCGCTCTCATGGTTGTATCTGTGTACCAAAATTCGGACAAGGCAAAGCCCCCTTTCAGTTTCAACATTTTATCATATATTCCGTTTGAGGTAAACCGTATTTTTTATTTGATAAAATATTTATTTATGGTATAATTCTATAAACAGTTTTTTCGGAGGAACAAAAATGGCAGTTATGAGACAGTGGCAGCGGCCCCTTGAGTTCGACCGCCCCACCTTTGATATGTTGCGTTTCAACAATATTTACACGAACAGCCGAAAAGATTTCCGCTGGCGGCACTGTCCCAACGTCGAGGAGGGAACTCTTACCGCCTCGGTCTATACCACCAAGTGCTTCGAGTGCGCCGACGACGTCGTTAGCCGGGATTTCCCGCTCACCGAGGAGGGCTTCGAGGAGTCGAAAAAATGGATTGAATCAAAATTCCGGGAGTTCGTCGAGGCGAACCCCAACCGATACTGACAAAATGCGGAGGCAAAAATGCCGAAAAGATATATATACGTTGTTTTCACCTCAACTCCCTATAAAACCGGCACCTTTATCCGGGCGGTGACCCGTTACCCGTATAACCACGTTTCAGTCTCCCTTGACCCGGAGGTAAAGACGCTCTATTCCTACGCCCGCCACTACAAGAACGCCCCTTTTTACGGCGGCTTCGTCCGGGAATCCATTCTTCGTTACCGGAACGACGGAAAGACCGCTCTAATAAAGGTCTGCGCCCTCCCGGTGACGGAAAAGCGCTGGGAAAAGGCAAAGGAATACATAGAGACCCTTGAGCGCAACGCGGACGACCTTGTTTACAATATGTTTTCCGCAGCGCTTTTCCCCTTTAAGAAAAAGGTGAAGATAAAAAACTCCTTTACCTGCGTGGAATTTTCCGTGAATTTCATCAAAAAATTCGTTTTTCTCCCTTTCCTCGAAAAGAACAAATTCTGCTCCATCAAGAGCCTTGCGTCAAACCTTGAAAAATTCACGGTCTATGAGGGCTCCGCCGACAGGTTCATTTCCGGCGCGGACTGGAACGGCGACACCTTCCCGGAGGACAAGGGCTATTGGTTCCGGATACAGAAAACCGTCGGCAACAACAAAAGACTCGTTGAAAAGCTGGTTAAAGGGGAATAATTCCCAAAATTTCGTTAAATCATTAATTTTTTCATAGGTAAATTCAACAAAATTTTTATTGGAAATGCAAAGCCTTACACAAAGCTACAAAAAAGTCCCGACTCTTTTTGAGCCGCGAACTTTTTTCTTTTGCAAATTACAGTTATTTTTTTAACAAAGTTTTCTCAAAGCTATTTACTTTTGCTTTTTTTAAATATATAATTTGAGTCATGACAAAAAACTTTTATCTTCAGCACGAACCGACAAAAAGCCTTTTGTCTCTGCCTAAAATACTAAACAGGAGGACGTAAACATGGCACATTTAAGCGAAGCAGCTGTCGCAAAGATAAACGAGATTTGCGACAGATACGTTTCCGAAAAAACCCCGCTGATAATGATTCTCAGCGACATTCAAAAAGAGTACGGCTACATACCCCTTGAAGTACAGGAGATAGTTTCCGAAAGGACCGGAATTTCCGTTGCGGAAATTTACGGCGTCGTCACCTTCTACTCCTTCTTCTCCCTCAAGCCCAACGGAAAATACGTTATCGGCTGCTGCCTCGGAACCGCCTGTTACGTCAAGGGCGCCCAGCAGGTTGTCGATAAATTCTCCGAAATTCTCGGAATCAAACCCGGCGAGACCACCGAGGACGGTCTTTTTACAATTGACGCCCTTCGCTGCATAGGCGCCTGCGCCATTGCTCCCGCCGTCACCATCAACGGGAAAATTTACCCCCACGTCGCGGTCAGCGACGTCCCGAAAATCGTGGAAGAATACAGAGCTCTCGGAGGTGCTGAAGCATGATTAGAACAGTTGACGAACTCAAGGCGAGAGCCGCCGTCTGTAAAGAGCTCCTTGACTCCAAGTTTAACGGCTCCGACGGCAAAACCTATCTTATGATCTGCGGCGGCGGCGGCTGCGTCGCCTCCGGCGCAATGAAGCTCGAGGAGGAATGCAACCGCATCATCGCCGAAAAGAATATCGGCGACAAGGTTGCAGTCCGCAAGGTCGGCTGCTTCGGTCTTTGCTCCCAGGGACCCTTCATCCGCATCTATCCCGAAGACGTGCTTTACCGCCTTGTAAAGCCCGAAGACATTGAGGAAATCATCGAAAAGGACGTTCTCGGCGGCGAAATCGTCGAAAGACTCCTTTACGTTGACCCCACAACCGGCGAAAAAATCGCCAAACAGGAAAATATTCCTTTCTATAAAAAACAAAAGAGAATCGCCCTTCACGGCTGCGGCGTAATCAATCCCGAAAGCTTTGACGAAGCCCTCGGCTGCGGCGCTTACCAGGGACTTGCCAACGCCCTTGCGAAGGACCGCCAGGAGGTCATCAACGACATCCTCGCCTCCGGTCTTCGCGGACGCGGCGGCGGCGGCTTCCCCACCGGTCGCAAATGGCAGTTCGCCTACAACCAGGACAGCGACGAGAAATACGTCATCTGCAACGGCGACGAGGGCGACCCCGGCGCGTTTATGGACCGTTCCGTCCTTGAGGACAACCCCCTCTCCGTAATCGAAGGTATGACCATCGCGGGCTACGCCATCGGCGCCTCCGAGGGTTATTTCTACGTCCGCGCCGAGTACCCCACTGCCGTAATGCGCCTTCGCAAAGCCATCAAAATGGCTGAGGAGGAAGGACTTCTCGGCGACAACATTCTCGGAAGCGGCTTCTCCTTCCGTGCGAGCGTCCGCCTCGGCGCCGGCGCTTTCGTCTGCGGCGAGGAGACCGCCCTTATCCACTCCATTCAGGGTATGCGCGGAATGCCGAGACCCCGTCCTCCGTTCCCGGCGGTCAAAGGTCTTTGGGATAAACCCAGCATCGTAAACAACGTCGAAACCCTTGCCACCGTTCCCTACATAATGCGTGAAGGCGTCGAGGAATTCACCAAATACGGCACTGCCGGTTCCAAGGGCACCAAGGTTTTCGCCCTCGGCGGAAAAGTAAACAACGTAGGTCTTGTGGAAATTCCTATGGGAACCACCATGCGCGAGCTCGTTTACGACATCGGCGGCGGTATTCCGAACGGCAAGAAATTCAAAGCTATCCAGACCGGCGGTCCCTCCGGCGGCTGCCTTACCGAGGCGGAGCTTGACGTAAAAATCGACTTTGACAACCTCGTATCCCTCGGCTCCATGATGGGCTCCGGCGGCGCAATCGTAATGGACGAGGACAACTGCATGGTCGACGTCGCTAAATTCTATATGGAATTTATCCGCGACGAATCCTGCGGAAAATGTACCCCCTGCCGCATAGGCACCAAGCGTATGCTTGAGATACTCACCAAGATAACCCTCGGAAACGCCACCATGAAGGACTTCGAAGAGCTCGAGACCATCGGCAACGCCTGCCAGACGAACTCCCTCTGCTCCCTCGGCCAGACGGCGGCGAACCCCGTTATCTCCACCATCGCCAACTTCTATGACGAATATATCGCCCATATTCAGGACAAAAAATGTCCCGCAAAGGTCTGCAAAAACCTTATGCAGTACAAAATCAACGAGGACAAATGTAAGAAATGCAGCCTTTGCTCGAGGAAATGCCCCGTCAACGCCATTTCCGGCGAGGTCGGCAAGACCGCTTTCGTCATCGACCAGGATAAGTGCATAAAATGCGGAATGTGCATGGCGTCCTGCAAGTTCGGCGCAGTAGAAAAAGTATGATAGGGAGGTCAAAAGAATGAGCAAAATTAATATTAAAATCGAAGGCAAGCCCTATCAGGTCGATGAGGGACTTACCATTATTGACGCCGCAAGAAACTGCGGCTACGAGATTCCCTCTCTTTGCGACTTTAATCACGGCGAATGCAACCAGGGCTCCTGCCGCGTTTGCCTCGTTGAGGTAAAGGGAATGAGAAGCCTCGTGGCTTCCTGCGTACACCCGGTTTCCGAGGGCATGGAAATCAGCATCTCCTCTCCGAAAGCTGCGGCGGCCCGCCGCACCTCCGTGGAGCTTCTTCTCTCCAACCACTCCGTTGACTGCCAGCAGTGTGACAAAAACGGCCGCTGTGAGCTTCTCCACGTCGCGAAACTCACCGGCGCAAGACCCGGAATGTTCCAGGGCGAAAAGACCCCCGTCACCGTTGACGAGCTCAACCCGTCCATAGTCCGCGACACCAGCAAATGTATCCTCTGCGGACGCTGCGTCGCAAGATGCAAAAACGCCCACGGGCTCGGCGTTCTCGGCTTCGAGAACCGCGGCTTCAACGCCGTCGTCGGTCCTGCCGGAAACCGTCCTTTCAGCAAATCCCCCTGTATCCTCTGCGGACAGTGCGTAAGCGTTTGCCCCACCGGCGCGCTGATGCTCAAATCCGAAATTGACAAGGTGGACGAGGCAATGGCTCTCGGTCGCCACGTTATAGTCCAGACCGCTCCCGCAGTCCGCGCCGCCCTCGGCGAGGAATTCGGAATGAAGATAGGAACCCCCGTCACCGGAAAAATGGTCGCGGCGCTCCGCCGCCTCGGCTTCGAGAAGGTCTATGACACCGACTTTGGCGCAGACCTCACCATCATGGAGGAGGGCACCGAGCTTCTCAACAGAATGAAAAACGGCGGCGCTCTTCCGATGATTACCTCCTGCTCTCCCGGCTGGATCAACTTCTGCGAGACCTATTATGCCGACCAGCTTGAGCATCTCTCCTCCTGCAAATCTCCCCACCAGATGCAGGGCGCAATCCTCAAATCCTACTACGCCGAAAAACACGGTATTGACCCCAAGGACATTTTCGTCGTTTCCATCATGCCCTGCACCGCCAAGAAATTCGAGAAAGAGCGTCCCCAGCTCGTCAACAAGGACGGTCTTAAGGACGTGGACGCTGTTCTCACCACCCGCGAGCTCGGCGATATGATCAAGCGCTCCGGTATTGTTTTCAACAAACTCCCGGACGAGGACTTTGACCAGGATATTATGGGCGAAGCTTCCGGCGCAGGCGTCATCTTCGGCGTCACCGGCGGCGTTATGGAGGCGGCTCTCCGTACCGTTTACTATATTCTTACCGGCAAAGAGCACGGCGCCATCGCCTTCACCTCCGTCCGCGGCTTCGACGGAATCAAAGAGGCCTCCATCGAAATTGGCGGTCAGATAATTAACGTCGCCGTCGCCCACGGAATGAAGAATGCGAGAGTCCTTATGGACGAAATAAGAGAAGGCAAGAGCAAATACCAGTTCATCGAGATAATGGGCTGCCCCGGCGGCTGCATCAACGGCGGCGGCCAGCCTTACGTCCGTCCCGTGTTCCTTCCCAACGAGGACCCCGATATTCTTGACACCTATATGCAAAAACGTGCCGCCGCCCTCTATTCCGAGGACCAGCGCAACACCCTCCGTCAGTCCCACAACAACACCCAGATCCAGCAGCTTTACAAAGAGTTCCTCGGCGAGCCCAACTCCCACAAGGCTCACGAGCTTCTCCACACCACCTATGCCGGACGCGAACCCTTCAGAGACTGATTCGTTTAAAAAACAAAAAGACCGCCTTCCGATGGAAGGCGGTCTTTTTTCCGCATTGGCTTCATTTACAGCCCGTCATTATTTTGATTATTTCCCGGTCCGTCTCCCTCATTCCGAGGCGCCCGAGGCGACCCACGTTGTCGATGGTTGCTTCGACGCCCTTGGTGACGATTCCTTCGCCGCCCCGGAACTGACGACCGGATTTATACATATTCCAGCCGAGGATTCCGGCGTCCACCGCCGCAGCGATTTTCGCGGCGCAGGAGGGCTTCGCCCCGTCGCAGATCATTCCGGAAATTATCGCAAGGGAGTTCACAAGGGTGTGCGCCACCTCTTTAAAACCGCCGCCGTTAAGATAGGCGATGGCGGCGCCCGCGCCGCAGCCGGCGCTCACAGCGCCGCAATAGGCGGAAAGCCGCCCGATTCCGGTTTTAAGATGTATCGTAAGAAGGTCCGAAAGGAGAACCGCCCTTACGGTCTCGTCCCGGCTCTTTCCCAGCTCCTTTGCGTACTCCACCACCGGGACGGAGGCGGTTATCCCTTGGTTTCCGCTTCCGGAAACGATTATTACGGGCATTTCGCAGCCGCTCATCCGGGCGTCGGAGCCCGCCGCCGCCATATAGCGGGCGCGCACCTTTATGTCGTCGCCGTAGTTCTCACGGAGAACCCCGGCGATATTGGCGCCCCAGGCGTTTTTGAGTCCCTCCTCCGCTATGGCGTAGTTATAATCTATCTGGCGCTCCACCAGCTCCCGCACGTCGTCCAAATCGCAGGTGGTGGCGAAGTCCACCGCGCCCTCGACGGAGAGACAGCTTCGGTCCGTGAGCCCCTCGCTTTTGGTGCTCGTGCTCACTTCGCCGTGGGAAAGGAGCACCTCGCCGTTGTGCTCAATGCGGACTATGTTGGTGTGGTAATCGGCAATCCGGAGGAGGACGCTGTCCTCCCCGGATTTGAGGGTGATGATTATATCGAACACCGTGTCCCCCGAAGCCGGGAGCACTTTTATTTCGTGGGTTTCGAGGTAATTTTTTATTTCGGCTTTCTGCTCTTTTGAAACCTCGCTTATTACCTCAAGTATTTTTTCGGCGCGTCCGGCGACGATTCCCGCCGCGGCGGCGGCTTCAATGCTTTTAAGCCCGCCGGTGTTGGGAACGACGACGCTTTTTACGTTTTTTATGATGTTCCCGCTGGCTTCGACTGTAACGGAATCCGGGAGTTTCCCGAGAATTTCCCTTGCCTTCGCCGCGCCGTAGGCTATGGCGATGGGCTCGGTGCAGCCCATGGCGGGAACAAGTTCCTCCCGTAAAATCTGTATGAAGTGGCGGTAACGCGGATCGGTTTTCTGCATTTCAGAAAATCCCCTTTCGGCGGTTTTCGACGTATTATGATAATAGTTTATTGCTTCGGGCGGGGAAAGTCAAGAGCGCCCGAAAACCGTTTTGCCGCGTAAAACACGAAATTGTCACAAAAGTCTTTTATTATTCATAAAAAGTTCTAAATCTGTTTAACTGCAGTGAGTTTTTTTAATATAAAATTTGAGTAAGCCAAAAAATGGCTCTCTGTTTTTATCTCTTTTGATGCGGGCTTTCGGAAGCGGCGTGTTTCCCCTTTTTGCGCCGCTTTCCGCTTTGCCCGGCTTTACCGCTAACCGCTATTTATAGTATATCAAGAAAGGAAATCCCTCGAATGTTAGAACTCAGGAACATAAAAAAGGAGTACCCCGCCGGCGACGGAACGGTCAACGCCCTCAAGGGCATCAGCCTTTGCTTCAGGGAGAGCGAATTTGTTTCGATTCTCGGTCCCTCCGGCTGCGGAAAAACGACGATGCTCAACATCATCGGCGGTCTTGACCAGTACACCAGCGGCGACCTCCTTATAAACGGAAGGTCCACCAAGGACTTTAAAGACCGGGATTGGGACGCCTACCGCAACCACTCCGTGGGCTTCGTTTTCCAAAGCTACAACCTCATTCCGCACCAGACGGTTTTGCAAAACGTGGAGCTTGCCCTCTCCCTTTCGGGAGTTTCAAAGAGCGAGCGCAGAAAGCGCGCAAAGGAAGCTCTTGAAAAGGTCGGGCTCGGAAACCAGCTCAACAAGCGCCCCAGCGAAATGTCCGGCGGACAGATGCAGCGCGTCGCCATCGCCCGAGCCATTGTAAACAACCCGGATATAATCCTCGCCGACGAGCCCACCGGCGCCCTCGACACCGAGACCAGCATACAGGTTATGGATATTCTCAAGGAGATTTCAAAGGACCGGCTCATCGTGATGGTCACCCACAACCCGGAGCTGGCGGAAAAGTATTCCACGAGGATAATCCGGGTTCTTGACGGCGTCATAACCGGGGATTCCGCTCCCCTTTCCTCGGAGGAAATAAAAGCCGAGACCGAAAGGGCAAACGAAAAGCGCAAAAACTACGAAAAGGCGAAAAAGCCCTCTATGTCCTTTTTCACCTCCTTCGGTCTCTCCCTCAAAAACCTTGTGAGCAAAAAGGGGAGAACCGCCCTTACCTCCTTCGCCGGCTCCATCGGCATCATCGGCATTGCCCTTATCTACGCCGTTTCACAGGGCACCACCGCCTACATCAACGCCGTGCAGGAGGACACCCTCTCCTCCTACCCGCTAACCCTTGAATCCCAGAGCCTTGATTTGAGCTCCCTTATGGAGAGCTTTATCGGCGCCGCCGAATCCGGCGGCGAGCACGAAAACGACGCCGTTTACCAGAAGGCTATGATACACGATATGGTGAACGCCCTCAACAGCTCCGAAACGAACGACAACGACCTCAAGGCTTTCAAGGCGTACCTTGAAAACGAGCTTTCGGACTCCTCCGAAAACGAGACGCTCAAAGAGGCGATAAGCGGGGTACAGTATTCCTACGACCTTGATATGCTCGTTTATACCGAAAACGTGGACGGCGAAATTATCCGCTCCGACTCCCAGAAGCTGCTGCAGGAGCTTCTGGCGGAGCATTTCGGAATGAGCACAGCTTCATTCCTGGGCTCCGGCGACGGTTCGTCGTCGGCGGGCAACCTCGGCGCTCTTGCGTCCATGTCGCCCGCGGGCGCCCAAACTCTCTGGCAGGAGATGCTTCCCGGTGATAACGGAAGGCTCGTCAGCCCCATGATTGAAAACCAGTACGACCTCGTTTACGGCTCCTGGCCCACCGAGTACGACGAAATTGTCCTCGTCCTTGACGAAAACAACGAAATCGACGATATGACCCTCTATGCCCTCGGTCTCAAATCCAAGGAGGACATAGACGCCGTGATGGAGGCAGCGATAGACGGAACGAAGGTCGAATATGAGGACGAGAGCTGGAGCTATGAGGAAATCTGCGATATGGAGTTTAGGGTTATCCTGAACTCCAGCTGCTACGCCTATGACGAAAATACCGGGCTTTATACCGACCTTCGGGACACCAGCGCCGGACTCAAATATCTTTACGACAACGGCGTTTCCCTTAAAGTTTCGGGAATCGTGAAGCCGAACGCCGACGCCGTTTCCACCATGCTCATGGGCTCCATCGGCTACACGAATGAACTCACGAAATACGTCATTGAGGAATCCAAAAAATCCGCCGCTATTTCCGCCCAGCAGGAAGACCCCACCACGGATATTTTCACCGGGCTTCCCTTTAAGGACAACGGCAAGAACCTTTCCGCCGAGGAAAAAGAGGCGGATTTCAGAAATTACGTCGCCGAGCTTTCCGAAGCGGAAAAGGCGGGCGCATACGTTAAAATCAAGAGTATCCCCTCCGAGGAACAGGTTTCCGCCGCCGTTGAACAGACCGTCGGTCCCATGACCCGGGAGGACATTGAAACGATGATGACCGACGCCATCACCCAGCAGACGGGAATGAGCGCCGAGGAAATCGCGGAATACACCGCCGATATGTCCGATGAGGACCTTTTCGGAATGTTCCGGGAGCTCGTTGCGGAGCAGTTCAAAGCGCAGTACGCGGCGGAGGTCTCCGCCCAGATGTCCGCCATGAGCACGGCGCAGCTCGCCGGCGCTCTCGAGATGGAGCTTCCCGGCTACACCACCGAGCAGTGCGCCGAATATTACGACGCGGTGCTGGAGTTTTCCGAAACGAGTTACGAGAGCAACCTTCGGGAGCTGGGCTGCGTTGACCTAGATGACCCGTCGAGCATCAGCCTTTACGCCTCCTCCTTTGAAAACAAGGACGTCATCGAGGACGCCATCGCCGCCTATAACGATACCGTCGACGAGCTTCAGAAAATAAGCTACACCGACTACCTCGGAATAATGATGTCCTCCATCACCTCGATTATCAACGCCATCACCTACGTGCTCATCGCTTTCGTCGCCGTTTCCCTTATCGTTTCCTCCATTATGATAGGCGTCATCACCCTCATTTCCGTCCAGGAGAGAACGAAAGAAATCGGTATTCTCAGGGCTTTGGGCGCGTCGAAAGCCAACGTTTCGGGAATGTTCAACGCCGAAACGGCAATTATCGGTTTTTGCTCCGGCGCCGTCGGCGTTATTATCACCTATCTCCTCTGCATTCCCATAAACGCAATCCTTACGAGCCTTACCGGTATAAACAACCTTCGGGCGCAGCTCCCGGTTGAAGTCGCCCTGGTGCTCGTGCTCATAAGCGTGCTGCTCACGCTTATTTCCGGAATTATCCCCTCCCGAAGCGCTGCAAAGAAGGACCCCGTTGTGGCTTTAAGAACGGAATAAAAACAAGAAAAAATTTCACAAAAAACGAAGTGCCGGCTCCATTTTCAGGAACCGGCGCTTCGTTTTTTAACGCTTTATAGAAAGAAGTTGGAAGATATAATTAAACTTTAAGACCTGCTCTGTAACCGGTATGTATAGCATCGAAGATCTTTCCGGGATGTACTGCGTCGCCCACAAGATAAACCTCTTTGCCATCATCTTTGAGCGCATTGTAGAGACACTGGCAGCTCTTGAAGCCAAGAGCGAGGATAACGGTGTCAGCCTCGATCTCATATTCGCCCTTTTTCTTGTTGGAGACGACAATGCCTTTATCGGTAACTTCCTCAAGACGGGTATCGGTGACAACTTTCATGCCGATCTTAGCAATACGCTCGCTGTAGGAGATGAAGTCGGTTGCTGCAACGTCGTTCATAATCTGCGGAAGCATCTCAACTACGGTGACGTCGTGACCCTGTTCGGCAAGGTCAAGAGCGGTTTCGGTGCCCACAAGGCCGCCGCCGACTACGACAACTTTCTTGCCGACTTTATCCATGTTGTTGATTGCTTCAAGGGCGTTCATTGCGTTTGCATTGTCAGCTCCGGATACGCGGGGTTTTACAGGAAGGCTGCCGGTGGCGCAGATAACGGCGTCAAATTCAGCAAGGTCTGCTGGCTCCGCTTTCTTATGTACTACCGGGATAGCAAGTTTTTCAACCTGAGTTTCAAGATATTTTTGGAACGGACGGATGTCAGCTTTGAACTCAGGAGCGGAAGCCTCGTTGAGAAGACCGCCCATTCTGTTTTGCGCCTCAAAGATAGTCACATCGTGACCACGAAGCTTGGCAACTCTTGCCGCCTCCATACCTGCGGCGCCGCCGCCCACAACTGCGACTTTCTTCTTCACGTCAGCGGGAGTAATTTTAAGTTCGCCCTCACGGCTGATAAGCGGGTTTACGGCACAAGTGACAGCCTTGTAGTTGAAGAAGGTTCTCTGGAGGCAGCCCTCGTTGCAGCGGATGCAGGGGCAGATATCCTCGGGACGACCCTCTTCTGCCTTCTTGGGCCATTCGGGGTCAGCCCAAAGGGGACGGCCTAGAACAACAAAGTCGCCCTTGCCTTCGGAAATAATGTCCTCTGCATATTCGGGAAGAGTTATCGAACCGGAAGCCATAACCGGAATAGAAACCTCTTTCCTTATTGCTTCCGCCGCCCATACATTGTGACAGACGTTTATTGACATAGGGCTTACCTGGTGAATCATGGTGTGATGGTCTCCGCCGGAAACGTCAATTGCATCGAGCCCCCGTTTTTCGAGTTCTTTTGCGAGCCAAATCGTATCTTCAATCGGGAAACCGTCAGGTTCATAGTCGGTACCGCTCAAACGGATTGTTACAGGGAAGTCAGGACCGACTTTCTTGCGGATGTCCTCAAGAATCTCGAAATAGATGCGGGAGCGGTTTTCAAGGCTGCCACCGTACATATCGGTTCTGTGGTTGGTTGTGGGGGAGAAGAAGTTGGTGAGAAGGTAGCCGTGGGCTCCGTGGATCTCTACGAGTTCAAAGCCTGCGGTTTTGGCGCGGAGAGCTGCGTCGCCGAAGCATTTTACGATCTCTTTGATTTCAGGAATGGTCAGCTCCTGAGGAATCGCCTGGTCGCCGTGGTTCTGATAAAGGGTAGGCCACGGAATTGCGGAGGGTGCTTTAATGGGCTGGGTGCCGAGGAATTTCTGGCGTCCGCAGTGCTCAATTTGGATCGCGGGAACCGCGCCCATCTCTCTTATATTTTCTGCAAGCCAGGCAAGACCGGGAATATGTTCGTCACTTGAAATGCCAAGATGGCAATGAGCTGATTTAGAAGCTATATCGTCAACGTATGCGTACTCGACGATTATCATGGCTGCACCGCCCGCCGCCTGGTCACGGTAGTAGCGAATCGCACGTTCGGAAACCGTGCCGTCCTTGTTGTTCATACCGGAGGATTGAGGCGCTTTGCAAATTCTGTTTTTAAGTTCAAGACCGTTGATTTTTGCCGGGGAAAAAAGATTTGGATACATCTTTTCCATAATTTCATTTACCTCCTGATTTTCAAAATTGATTTTTCAATAGAAGCGGCAAATTCTTTCCGCGTCTGTTAATATTTTATCAATTTATGTTGCAAAACATTGTATCATATGATATATTTGAGACAAAAAATAAAAAATTATTGTTGATATTTTTATGTATCATACGATACACAAATCTTTTTACAGCGTTTTATAATTATTTATCTGTTAATTAAAGAACGGAGGAATTACAGTGACCACTCTTATAGACCCTTCTATCAGTTATGTCCTTGAGGATAATTTAGCCGCGTATCGCGAGCTTTTCCTCTGCTGCTGTAAAAAAGTACTCGAATTTCCGCGCGGGACCATTTTAAGCCTTGGCGGAAACGATATTCAATGTATGTATTTTCTCTTGGACGGAATTGTAAAAGTTTACACCACAAATCCAAGTGGATATATAAGAATACTCGGATACCATAAACGCAATACCCTTTTCGTTATGGACGGGATTTGCAGCGACGAACCCGCTGTGGTGACAACTGAGAGCGTCACCTCTGTCAAAGTTCTTGCCGTCACTCGAAAAGAACTTTCCGAAATGGGAAAAGCCGAACCCGATTTTTTAAACAACTTGTTGTTGTATTACGGAACTGTTCTTCGGCTAATGTGCTTCGATGCAGAGATAAAAAGCATTGACGATGTTTCGTCCCGTCTTGCATCTTTTCTTTGCCTTTATACCGACCATCTCAGCCCGGAGGAAGGCGGCGCCGTACGCCTTACCCAGGATGAGCTTGCCTCTGCTGTAAACGCCTCAAGAGTGCAGATAGCGCGAATCTGTTCCGATTTTAAAAGCCGCGGGCTTATAGATTGTCGGCGCGGCCGCATCTTTGTGCTTGACCGCGACAGACTCTCGTCCATATCTAAATACGGTTGATTATCCTTTAAAAAAGCGAAAGCCGGAAGGGCGTTTTCTTACCCTACCGGCTTTTGTTTTTTACTGCTCCCCGAGCAGCCTTATATAGTGGTTCGCCTCCCTGAGCACGTGGTCCGCGAGGAGCGGAAGTATCAGCGATTTTATCTTGCAGCTTTCGATACCGTCAACCCCGGCGGTTTTGAATTCCTTGATTCTCTTTGCCGCCGCCAGCGAGTCGTCCCGTATCGCTTCGCCGTTCCTTTCCCGGGCGCGCCCGAGAAGCGCCTCGAAATCCTTTGCGAGAGTGTCGGAGGTCTTTATAAGCTCCTCCTCCGCCGGGTCGAGAAGCCCCCGGATAAAGAGGGCGTGCTCCATCATTATCCGGTTCCAGAAGGTTTCCGTCTCCCGCATTGATTTTCCGTCAAGGTCGCCCCGCTCCGCGCAGAGGATAAAGTCCCGATAGAGCTTTGCCTCCCGGATAATATGCTCAATAAGGAGCGGATAGTTCACCGTGAAAAGCCGGCAGTTGAGCACCCGGCTGAGGATTTTTTCTTTAAACTCAATGAGCCCGTTTACAAGGCGGAGAGCGTCCCGGTTTAGCGCACCGACCCTCTCGCAAATTGCGGAGTCGGCATTTACCGACCCGCAGCGAAGCGTCGATTCCATTCGGGTAAGCTCCCGGTCGATTTTGATTCCGGTGAGACACTGGGTCTGGCGCTCCGCCCGGTCGGTGAACTCCGTCACCAGCTCCCCGGAGCTTAAAACGCATTTCCTAACCGCGCCGTTCCCGAGAATTATCGCCCGGCGAAGTATTTTTTCAAACTCCAGCTTAAAAAATTCCGCCCTTTCGGCAAATTCCGCCCCGGCGGGGGTGAAACCCGCTTTTAAAAACAGAGAGTGCTCTTTCATAATCCGCGCAAAAAACAGATGCAGCTCCAAAGACGAAACCACGTATTTTTCTCTGCTGTCCAAAACGATTCCTCCTTATTCTGTCTTATTGGTATAATATTCCGGCGGTTTCGGGTTTGTTAAACCAAGGCGCTGCGTATTGCAAATACCGCGCCATTCTGATAAAATACAAGTATTGTAAAGCCTCTTAAGTAAGGAGAGTAATGATGAAAACGAAAGCCAAAAAAGCGTTCAAAATTCTCGGGCTCATTTTAGCGGGCGTTCTGCTCGTTTACGGGGTGATTGCCCTTTTCCCGAGGGGGAAGAACTTTTCCTTGGAAAACCCCATGCGCTCCACGGGGGAGCTTCCGCTCCTTATTGCCCACGGCGGCGGAAACAAGGAGTTCCCGGACAACACCCTTGAAGCCTTCTATAACGCTTACAGCGTCGACAAAAACGTCATGATGGAAACGGACGTGAGCATCACGAAGGACGGTGTGCTCATTCTTTCCCACGACACCACCCTTGACCGCAAGACGAACGTCACCGGGAGCATCGCCGACTGGAATTACAGCGAACTTATGGCGCAAAAAGTTGATTTCGGCTACACCAACCCCACCGAAAGCGGCGTTCTTAGCGGCGATAGGGAGCATTTTAAGGACGAAAACGGCAACGAAAAATACCCCACGGACGTTTCCTACCCCGAGGGCGTAGCGCCCCGGGACGAGCAGGTTTTCCTTGCGACGACCCTTGAGGAGCTTCTCGCCGCCTTCCCGGAAAACCGCATCAACGTTGAGATAAAACAGTCCGGCGAACTGGGCTTCAAAGCTCTTGCGGAAGCTATCCGGCTTCTTGAAAAATACGACGCCTTTGACCGGGTTGTCCTCGCGAGCTTCCACGAGGAGCTTTACGACGAGTACCAGCGCATGAAAAGGGCGGGGGAAGTTCCGGAGGAATTTATGTACTCCCCGGCGAACGACGGCGCAACGAAATTCTTTGTCCTTCAGCTTCTCAAGCTCGACCTTTTCTTTGACGACGGAATGTGCGTTTTCCAGCTTCCTCTTGAAGAAAAGGGCTTTGACCTTGCGACGAAGAGCTTCGTAAACGCCGCCCACCGCCACAACCTCGCCGTCCACTACTGGACCATAAACGACGAGGTCGAGATGCGCCACCTCATCGAAATCGGCGCGGACGGAATCATGACCGACTATCCCCACAGGCTCAAGGCGGTCTATGACTCTTACGGCGAAT
>JAEDJF010000116.1 GCA_016296485.1 Oscillospiraceae bacterium | reverse complement strand
GGTTGCTCTGCTGATAATTTTCTGGATGTCGGTCCGGACGCTGAAATACGAGTTCGTTTTCGATATAAGCCCGTTTAGGCGCTGGTTCTGGTACCTTTACTACGTTCCGATGCTGGTTATCCCGCTTCTGATGTTCCTTTCGGTCCTTCATATCGGGCTTCCCCAAACTAAGTCCATTGACCCGCGCTGGAACCTTCTTTATATTCCGACCGCCGCGATTATTCTCGGCGTTCTTACGAACGATTTCCACCAGCTTGCGTTCCGCTTCCCGGGCGGAGCGGCAAATTGGGACGATGCTGATTATTCCTACGGTCCGCTTTATTACGCCGCTATGCTGTGGATGGCGCTTCTTTTCGCGGCAATACTTGTGGTCGTCTTTGTCCGCTGCGCCGTTCCGGAAAGAAGAAAGAAAATCTGGGTCCCGGCGATTCCGCTCTTTATCGGCGCCGTATATATACTGTGCGTGATAGTTGATGAAAAGGCGGTTACGGGATTTCTTACCGTCCCGGAAATGGGCTGTTTCCTGTTCGCCGCCTTTATGGAATCCCTTATGGACGTCCATCTTTTGCCCGCCAACGACAACTACAGCGCGCTTTTTAACGCCTCGTCAATCGGCGCCGGAATAATGGACGAAAGCGGCGCCGTGCGCTATAAATCAAAAACGAGTATTCCGACCGACCTTGCCCAGGTTATTAAAGCCCAGAGCGAACCTTTGATAATTGAAGACGGGAATACGATTTTCAAAAGCCGCGCCATAAACGGCGGCTTTTGCTACTGGATGCGCGACATTTCCCAAATAAATATGCTCAACTGCGAGCTCGAGGACCTTGGCGACGTGCTCGACGAGGAAAACACTATGCTCGAGGCGGAAAACCGAATGAGGGTAAAACGCCTTCAAATTGAGGAACAGAATAAGCTCTATGACGACCTTGCCAAAAACGTAAAAAGCCAGCTCGAGGAACTGCAGGAGCTTCTTGAAAACCTCCCGGAAAATGAGGAGGATTTCGAGAATAAAATGAAATATGCCTGCGTGCTCAATACTTACGTCAAGCGCCATTCCAACCTTTTGCTCTCGTTCCACGAGAGCAAAAGGATATACAGCGACGAGCTTCGCTTCTCGCTGGTCGAGTCGCTGGAATACCTTCGCCTTTACGGGATAAAAGCCCACGGCTTTTATCTTGGCGAGGGCGGCTTCGCCGGCGAAAAAATACTTCTTGCCTATGAAATTTTTGAAGCCGCCGTCGAGGCGGCGCTGCCCCGAACCGACGCAATACTTGTAAACACCATAGTGTCTGACGGGAGCCTTACCCTCCGAATGGAGCTGAACGCGCCGCAATCCGTCCTTGCGAAGGACTGTATGTGCGAAAAAATTGCCGCCCGGGGCGGCGCCCTTGAGGTTGAAACAGAGGGCGAAACCGAATACGTGACCCTTATCTTTCCGGCGGGAGGTGAAGAGGAATGACCCGGCTTATTGACGTCTCGTCGGAGGGGCTCTTTAGCTTTGCGCTTTGCGCAATGCTTGTAATGCTTTTCTCTTTGTTCCTCGCGGTGGAAGTGTGGATGAATTACCCAAAGAAGCGGTACATTGTTTTTGCGTCGGTCTTTGCCGCCGCGTCGGTTGCGCTGTTTTACGGCTTGAGCTGCGTAAGCGCTTATCTCGGCGGCTGGCTGAAAGTAGAGAGCGAGTTTTATAACGTACCCGCCGTGGCGGCGGCGCTTCTGATTGCCGCAATCGCAGGAGGAGAAGCAGTTTTGGCTGTTAAGCTCCGGCAAAAGAAAAAGAATATGCTGACTCCCGGGGCAATAAAAGAAAGCCTTGACTCCCTTCCGGACGGCGTTTGCTTCTTTGCCGACGACGGTCAGCCTCTTCTGATAAACACGCAGATGAACCGGATAAGCGGCGAGCTTTTCGGAACGGAAATACTTAACGCCAATAGCTTCATGGATAAGCTGAAGAGCTGCGCCGTAAATGACGGCTCCAAAATTCTTCGGACCGAACCCTTTGTGGTGGTTGCCACGGGGGACGAAAAAGTCTGGGAGCTGCATTTGCGCGAGCTTAAAATGGGCAAAAGCCGCGCCAACGAGCTTACATCCTTCGACGTGACCGAACAGTATCGCCTCAGCCGCGAGCTGGAGCAGAGAAACGGAATACTCAATGCCGTAAACGAAAGGCTCCGCCTTTTCAGCCGGGAAATGGTGCATTTCACGGCTGAGAAAGAGCTCCTTGAAGCAAAAGTAAAGGTGCACGACGGCGTAGGACGTTCGCTCCTTGCTTTCCGCTCCTACCTTGCGAAAGAGCCGGAACAGCGCGACCGTAAGAGCCTTATCTTCCTTTGGAAATACGTTATTTCGATAATGAATAAGGAAACCGCCCCGGACGGGGACTGGGAGCTCCTTGAAAAATCCGCCGAAAGCCTCAACATAGCTATTGAACTTTCCGGCAAATTGCCGGATAATATAAAGGTGAAGGAAGCCGTGACGGCGGCTATACGCGAGTGCCTTACCAACACCGCGCGGCACGCCGGCGGCGACCGCCTTTTCGTTTCAATCCGGGAGGACGGGGAAAAAGCGACGGTCGAGATAACTAACAACGGGGAACCACCTTCCTGCGAAATACAGGAAACGGGCGGGCTCAAAACCCTTCGCAACACCGTTGAACGTGCCGGCGGAACGATGGCTGTGGAAAGCTTTCCGCGCTTTTTGCTGAATTTGGAATTTGTAAAGGAAGTGACTGACGGGTGGCAAAAACAAGAGTTCTGGTCGTAGATGACCAGCTTATGGCAAGACAGCTCTTTGAAATGTATCTTGGCACCGGTGAAAAGTACGAGCTTGCCGGCTCGGTGGTATCTGCTTCCTATGCTGAAGCCTTCGTAAAGCAGGTGGAGGTGGACCTTATAATTATGGACATACTTATGAACGATGGTTCCAACGGGCTTGAAGCGGCGGAAAGAATAAAAAAGGCGCGCCCGGATATCAAGATAGTGGCAGTGACCTCAATGGTGGAGGCTTCATGGCTGAAGCGCGCGAAAAAAATCGGAATTGACAGCTTTTGGTACAAGGAGAGCTCAAAGGAAACGATAATTGAGGTGCTCGACCGAACTGTGGCTGGCGAATCCGTTTATCCCGATTCGCCTCCGAAAACGAGGCTTGGTTTCGCCGGAAGCGACGAGTTTACCGACAGGGAACTGGCGGTTCTTCGGCTTATGACCACGGGAATGTCAAACGCTAAAATTGCCCAAAAGCTTGATATAACTCAAAACACCGTGAAAACGCATATTATGCATATGCTCGACAAGACCGGCTGCAGCAACCGGACGGAGCTTGCCATTGAAGCAAGGGTAAGAGGAATAGTGGTAAATATAGACTGAATTAAAAATTCGGGCGCGCCTTTAGAAGCGCCCGAATTTTTTTCTAAAATTTTTCCGGTATCACCCTTTTGGGTGATGTGGAACCGAAAAAAACGAGTAAAATAGGAACTGTAATGAAGTATTGTCGATTTTTATTATAAACGGTATGAAAAGCGGCAATACCGGCGGAAAGGCCGCCGAAAAAAACATTTACCGGGCAGGCGCACCCGGGGCTTTTGCCCGAACGCGCGAAAAAAATAGCCTTTAAGAGGAGGAAATTCTGATGAAAACTAAAATGAGCAAAATTGTAAGCGTTCTTCTTTGCCTTGTAATGCTTCTCGGTATGTTCCAGATGACCGCGCTGGC
>JAEDJF010000115.1 GCA_016296485.1 Oscillospiraceae bacterium | reverse complement strand
CTTACAGAAAGACACGCAAGGGAGCTTCTTCGCCTTGAGTCCGGGGAGCTTCAGAGGAGAGCCGCCGCCCATATTGCCGAAAAGGAGCTGAGCGTCGCGGAGACGGAAAGATATATTACCGCCCTTTGCGCCGAGAAAAAAGTTCCGAAGCCGAGACCGCGCTACATAGTAAAAGACGTGAAGCTCTTTATAAATACCTTTGAGCACGCCGTTGACGTGATGAAAAACTCCGGTATAGGCGCCGTGAGCACCGTCACGGAAAGCGGCGAGAACATCATTTACTCGGTGACGATTCCGAAAAGCTCCGCTTTTCGGAGCGGAGCCGAAAAACTCCCAAAGACTGCTCCGACGTGTTCCGCATGCGCGTCGTCAGTTATATAAAGAAGCGAAACGCTTCGCCAAAGACACATTCCCCTGAAAAACGCAAAGAGGCTGCCGCAAGGCGGCCTTTTTGTGTTGTTCCACGTGAAACATTGACAAGGAGCGGGTGCGGTGGTAAAATTTGCGGAAAGGGAGGCGAGCGCCTTGGAAAAAGAGTACATAGAAAAATACCTCAGGGGCTTTGAAAGCGAGAGGTTAATAATGCGCCCCTTTAGGGACGGGGACGAGGGCGATATTTACGATTACGCCAAGGACCCGGACGTGGGACCCCACGCGGGCTGGAAGCCCCACGACAATATTGACGAGAGCCGCTCGGTGCTCAAAATGTTTATGGACACGGAGGACGAGCTGACCTTCGCTTTAGTTGAAAAGGAGAGCGGAAAGGTCATCGGCTCGTTGGGTCTTATGAAGGACTTCCGGCGGCAGGGCGATGGGATACTCGAAATGGGCTACGTCCTCGGGAAGAATTACTGGGGCAGGGGGCTTATGACCGAGGCGGCGAAAGCCGCAATTAAATTTTCCTTTGAGGAGCTGGGGCTCGGACTTTTGACCATTTACCATTTCGACTACAATATGCGCTCAAAAAGAGTCATCGAGAAATGCGGCTTCAAATTTGAGGGAGTTCTCCGGAGCGGCTCGAAAATTTTCGACGGGAGAGTTTACGACTCCTTTTGCTACTCCATGACCAAAGAGGAATACGAAAAAATATACCGTTCCCGATTGTTCCACGTGAAACATCTTTGAATTTCCCCGCGAAAGAGTCCGCGGGGAAATTTTTATATTCAAATTGCGTAAATCTCATTGAAAAAAGAGGGACAAGCGTTTATAATTAGATAGAATCAAATGATACCGGAGGAAATAATGGGCAAAATAATAGCATTCGCAAACCAAAAAGGCGGAGTCGGAAAGACCACCACGGCGGTGAACCTTTCGGCTGCGCTGGCATACAGAACGAGGGGAAGGGTCCTCCTTGTGGATTCGGACCCCCAGGGCAACGCCACCTCCGGGCTCGGCATCAACAAAAGGGAAATAAAAAGCTCTATTTATAATGTTATAATAGAGGGGGAGGACCCGGAAAACGCCATAATCCGCACGAAGTACAAAAACCTCGATATTCTCCCGTCGAGCATCGACCTTGCGGCGGCGGAGATTGAGCTGGTGGATATGGAAAACCGGGCGATGCTTCTCAAACAGGCGCTGGCGAAGGTGCAGAGCAAATACGACTACATCTGCATCGACTGCCCGCCGTCCCTCGGGCTTTTGACCATAAACGGGCTAGCCGCCTGCACCAGCATACTCGTTCCGATACAGTGCGAATTTTATGCCCTTGAGGGACTTTCTCAGCTTATGGCGACGGTTCGAACCGTAAAAAGACTTTATAACAGCTATATTGACATTGAGGGAGTGCTTCTCACCATGTACGACGCGAGGCTGAACCTTACGGTGCAGGTGGTGGAGGAGGTCAAAAAATACTTCCCGCAGAAAGTATTTAAGACCGTGATTCCGAGAAACGTCCGCCTTTCCGAAGCGCCCAGCTTCGGCGAGCCGGTCATCTATTACGATTTCGCGTCCAAAGGCTCCCAGTCCTATCTGGCGCTGGCGGACGAAATTATAAAAAACAACAGAACGGAGGGATAGTGTGGCAAAATCCAGAGGACTTGGAAAGGGGCTCGACGCTCTTTTCGCGGATACCGGAAACGAAACCGCCGGCGGAGTAAGTACGGTAAGGCTTTCTGAAATTGAGCCCAACTTATCTCAGCCAAGGAAAGAGTTCGACGAAACGGCTCTCGGAGAGCTTGCGGACTCCATAGCCGCCCACGGCGTCCTGCAGCCCCTGCTCGTAAGACCCATGGCGGGGGGAAGATACCAGATAGTCGCCGGCGAAAGACGGTGGCGCGCCGCAAGAATGGCGGGGCTTTCAGAGGTTCCGGCGCTTATTCGCGAACTCAGCGATTCCGAAACCGACCAGCTTGCGCTCATTGAAAACCTCCAGAGGGAGGACCTCAACGCCGTTGAGACCGCCGAGGGCTACAAAAGGCTCATGGAGAAATACGGAATGACCCAGGAACAGCTTTCCGAGGCGGTTGGGAAATCCCGCCCGGCTATAGCCAACACTTTGAGGATTCTCACTCTTCCGGAGGACATTCTCCCGATGGTATCGAGCGGAAGCCTTTCCGCCGGGCACGCCAAGGCGATTCTTTCGGCGCCGGAGGCGGAAAGAACCGCCCTCGCGAAAAAAATCGCCGCAGAGGGACTTTCCGTAAGGGAAGCGGAAAAGCTCGCCGCGAAGCTCGGGAAAGCGGGGGACAAGCCCCAGAAACCCAAAAAGGAGTTCCCGAAGGACAGCTACTACCGGGAAATGCAGATAGCTATGACCGGAGAGCTCGGAAGACCCGTTAAGATAAGCGAAAACGGCAAGGGCGGCGTCATTGAGCTTCCTTTTTACAGTAAAGAGGAGCTTTCCGCCATCTGCGAACAGCTCGCTAAAATCAAGAAGTAAAGCAAAGGAGAGAAAAATATGCTTGATATAAAATTCGTAAGAGAAAATCCCCAGGTCGTCAAGGACGCCTGCCGGAGAAGATTCAAACCCATGGACGAGGTCGTTGACGAAGTCATCGCAATCGACGCAGAGCGCAGAAAGATAAACGCCCACACCGACGAGCTCAAGGCGGAGCAGAACAGAGCCAGCAAGAAAATCCCCATGATGAAGAAAAACGGCGAGGACGTTTCCGAAATCATGGCTGAGATGAAGAAAATCGCCGAGGAGTCCAAGGAGTGCGGCGACCGCCTTGCCCAGCTTGAGGATCGTCAGCTTGAGCTGATGCTCAAAATCCCGAACATCCCGAACAAGGACGTTCCCACCGGAAAAGACGACACCGAGAACGTTGAGATTCGCCGCTGGGGCGAGCCGAGAAAATTTGACTTTGAGCCGAAGGCCCATTGGGACATCGGCACGAACCTCGGAATTCTTGACCCGGAAAGAGCCGCAAAGGTCACCGGCGCGAGATTCCATTTCTATAAGGATATGGGCGCAAGGCTTGAGCGCGCAATTATGAACTACTTCCTCGACACCCACACCGCCAACGGCTACACCGAGATTTTCCCGCCCTTTATGGCAAACCGCGCGTCCATGACCGGCACCGGTCAGCTCCCGAAATTCGCCGAGGATATGTATAAGCTCGAGAACGAGGACCTTTACCTCATTCCCACTGCCGAGGTTCCGGTCACAAACTTCCACCGCTCCGAAATTCTTGACAGAGCGGCGCTCCCGATAAAATACTGCGCATATTCCGCCTGCTTCCGGGGCGAAGCCGGCTCCGCAGGCAGAGACACCCGCGGTCTTATCCGTCAGCACCAGTTCAACAAGGTCGAGCTCGTTAAATTCGCTGACCCGGACAAATCCTATGAGGAGCTCGAAGAGCTCACCGGAGAAGCCGAAAAAGTTCTCCAGGGACTCGGTCTTCCTTACCGCGTTGTTATTTTGAGCTCCGGCGACCTCACCTTCTCCAGCGCAAAGACCTACGACATCGAGGTCTGGATGCCCAGCTACGGAAGATATGTAGAAATTTCCAGTTGTTCCAATTTTGAGGACTTCCAGGCGCGCCGCGCCCAGATTCGCTGCAAGGACGGCAAGGACGGCAAAACCGTCCTCGCCCACACCCTCAACGGCT
>JAEDJF010000114.1 GCA_016296485.1 Oscillospiraceae bacterium | reverse complement strand
GGTGTTAGCCATTGAAAACGGCGGGGCCAAGGCCCCGCCCTACTGTAGAGATTGCAAGGCGTAGCACCTCATCCGGCTTTGCCTTGCGGCAAAGCCACCTTCCCCGTTGGGGAAGGCAAGCGGGCGGATAATATCCGCCCCTACGATTTCGCATCAATTTGACACGGTGTGCGCCGCCCCCTTGACAAACCGCTTTGCTATCGTATATAATCGGTATGTTATAAGTAAATATTAACATCGGCTTTGATGGGGTCAAACGAAAAGCGCGCGGCACAGAGAGCCGCCCGGTTGCTGAAAGGGCGGCGCGAAGCGGTTTCGGAAAGCCGCCCCGGAGCCACCGGAGGAAACTCCGGCGGGTCCCTCCCGTTAAAGAGGGGAAAAGCGGCCGCCCTTGGGCGGCAATTTGGGTGGTACCACGGAGCAGTCTTCGTCCCTTTCGCCTTTAAAGGCGGGGATGGAGGCTTTTTTTGTTTCCGAAACCCCTTGGCGCCCCCCGACAAAAAAGTTATTTATTTGAAAGGAATGATATAAAATGGAATGGATGGGCGTAAACGACATCCGCGAGAGCTTCCTCAGCTTTTTTGAGAGCAAGGGTCACAAAAGGCTGCCGAGCTTCCCGCTTCTTCCGAAGGACGACAAGAGCCTTCTTCTCATCAACTCCGGCATGGCGCCGATGAAAAAATGGTTCCTCGGACAGGAGGAACCCCCCTGCCACAGAGTCACCACCTGCCAGAAGTGCATCCGCACCCCGGATATCGACAGCGTTGGCAAGGACGACCGCCACGGCACCTATTTTGAGATGCTCGGCAACTTCAGCTTCGGCAACTACTTCAAAAAAGAGGTAATTCCGTGGGCCTGGGAGTATTTCACCGAGGTCATCAAGCTCCCGAAGGAGAAGCTCTACGTCACCGTCTATGAGGACGACGACGAAGCCTACGACATCTGGCACAACGTCATCGGTCTTTCCGAGGACAGAATTTTCCGCTTCGGAAAAGAGGACAACTTCTGGGAGATCGGCTCCGGTCCCTGCGGTCCCTGCTCCGAAATTTACTTCGACCGCGGACCCGAGCACGGCTGCGGCAACCCGGACTGCACCGTCGGCTGCGAGTGCGACCGCTATATCGAGGTCTGGAACCTCGTTTTCTCCCAGTTTGACTCCGACGGCGAGGGCAACTACGAGAGAATGGAGCACCCGAACATCGACACCGGTATGGGTCTTGAGCGTCTTGCCTGCGTAATGCAGGGAGTCGACAACCTCTTCGAGGTCGACACCGTACAGAACATTATGAAAAAAATCGGCGAAATCGCCGGCGTTAAATACCACGACGACCCGGAAAAGGACGTCTCCCTCCGCGTTATCACCGACCACGTCCGCTCCACCACCTTTATGATTTCCGACGGCGTAATGCCCGCCAACGAGGGACGCGGCTACGTGCTCAAGCGCCTTTTGAGAAGGGCGGCGCGCCACGGAAGACTCCTCGGAATCAACGAGCCCTTCATCTACAAGGTCGTCGATACTGTCATTGAGGAGAACAAAGTCGCATATCCCGAGCTCGTTGAGCACGCGGATTACATCAAAAAAGTCATTCTCTCCGAGGAGGAGCGCTTCTGCCGCACCATCGACCAGGGCTTCGAGCTTCTCAACGATTACACCGAAAAGCTTGAGCAGAGCGGCGAAAAAGTGCTCCCCGGCGACGTCGCTTTCAGACTTTACGACACCTTCGGATTCCCCCTCGACCTCACCGAGGACATTCTTGAGGACAAGGGAATCACCGTCGATGAGGAGGGCTTTAACGCCCTCATGGGTGAGCAGAAAAAGCGTGCTCGCGACGCGAGAGCTTCCGCCAACGGCGTCTCCTGGGTGGAGGACAATCTTGCCGCTCTCGGCGACGTAAAGACGAAATTCGTCGGCTACGACAGAATGGATTCCGCCGCCGAGGTGCTCGCGATTCTCAAGGACGGCGAGCTTGCTCAGAGCATTGAGGAGGGCGAGGAAGGCGTGATTATCCTCGATTCCACGCCGTTCTACGCCGAAATGGGCGGTCAGGTCGGCGACCGGGGCGTCATCTCCGCCGGTCCCTCCATCTTCAACGTGACCGACTGCAAGAAGTCCCCCACGGGTCTTTATATGCACATCGGCGTTATGACCTCCGGCGTGCTCAAAACCGGCGGCTCCGTCCGTGCTCGCCTCACCGAGTCCATCAGAAACGCCACCCAGAGAAACCACACCGCCTGCCACCTTCTCCAGAAGGCACTCCGCGAGGTGCTCGGCGAGCACGTACACCAGGCGGGCTCCTACGTGGATGAGCACCGCTGCCGCTTCGACTTCAGCCACTTCTCCGCAATGACCGCCGAGGAGATTGCCGAGACCGAAAGAATAGTCAACGAGATGATTCTTTCCGCCCTCGACGTCGACATCAGCGAGAAACCCATTGAGGAAGCGAAGAAAATGGGCGCAATGGCGCTCTTCGGCGAAAAATACGGCGACGTCGTCCGCGTCGTTGACGTCTCCGGACGCTCCGTCGAGTTCTGCGGCGGAACCCACGTTTCCAACACCAGCCGCATCGGTCTTTTCAAAATCCTCAGCGAATCCTCCGTCGCCGCCGGCGTAAGACGTATCGAAGCCACCACCGGCACCGGCGTGCTCGAATACATCGACCAGATGAACGAAACCCTTTCCGAGACCGCCGCGAACCTCAAGGTCAACGGCGTCGGCGAGGTCGCGCAGAAATCCGCCGCCGTTATGGCGGAGCTCAAAAACCGCGACAGGGAGATTGAGGAGCTCAACAACAAGCTCGCCCAGATGAGGGTCGAAAACCTCATCGGCTCCGCAAAAGAGATTTGCGGGCTCAAGTTCATCTGCGCGAAGCTCGAGGGAGTGAACCCCGGAAGCCTCCGCATCATGGGCGACCACCTCAAGTTCAAAGCTCCCGACGCCATCGCCCTTCTTGCCTCCGTCAACGAGGGCAAGGTCAGCGTGCTCGCGGTCTGCGGACTTGAAGCCCTCAAAGAGGGCGCCCACGCCGGCAAGATCGTCAAGGAGATTTCCTCCATGGCGGGCGGCTCCGGCGGCGGAAGACCCGACAGCGCCATGGGCGGCGCGAACCCCGACATGATCGACGAGGCTCTTGCCTCCGCCGCCGAGATTGTCGAGACCCTGCTCATAAATAAGTAAGGTAAATGAAATATTGGGGCGGCTTCGCCGCAAAACGCTCCCTTGCCGCCCCGCCGAATTTTTGCGAAAGGAGGAGCAAGCTATGGAAGACTGCATTTTCTGTAAAATCGCCGCCGGCGAAATCCCCAGCAAAAAAATCCACGAGGACGAGCGCGTGCTCGTTTTCTACGACATCGACCCCCAGGCTCCGACCCACTTCCTCGTGATTCCGAAGGAGCACATCAAGGGCGCGGGGGAGATAACCCCGGAAAACAGCGACATAGTCGCCTATATTTTCGAGGTCATCGCCAGAATCGCCAAGGACTTCGGGCTCGAGAGCTTCCGCGTCGTTACGAACTACGGCGTCGAGGCGGGACAGAGCGTCCCGCACCTCCATTTCCACGTTCTCGCCGGAAGAGAACTCGGTTGGCCTCCGGGCTGATAAAAGCTTTCCGAAAAGGACCGCAGCGCGGTCCTTTTTTGCGCGCTTTTTCGGAAAACGAATTGAGGGGGGCTATCCCCGCCGTCAATACGCCGTCCGCCGTGTTGAGTCGTCCCGAAACCGTAGGGGCGGATAGTATCCGATTGTCTTGCCTTCCCCTCGGGGGAAGGTGTCGCCGTTAGGCGACGGATGAGGTTTTTCCGCCCAGCGAACGTATCGCGCCGTTTTATATCCTGCCCGATAGCCGTAGGGGCGGATATTATCCGCCCGCCTTCGCAAAATTGTTTGCGCGTTTTGAACGGAACGCCGAGGACGGCGTTCCCTACGGTAATTTTAACGTAGGGCGGGGTCTTGACCCCGCCGAAAAAACCTCCCCTATCAGGGGAGGGGGACCGCGTTAGCGGTGGAAGGGTGGAAAATGTTTTGTTCAAAACTAAAGGAAAAATTATGAGAAATTTTTATTTCCGCCGTTGGC
>JAEDJF010000113.1 GCA_016296485.1 Oscillospiraceae bacterium | reverse complement strand
GCGGGGAAAGCCTGTCAAGCCCTTTTTTGAAAATTCACCGCTATTGAAGCTAAAAAATCTCTAAAATGGCGTTATAAAGCCAAAAAAGGAGATGAAAAATTTTATGAAAAACGAGAGCGGCAGAAAAGGTCTGATGATTTACTACGATATGCTGGAGCAGTTCGAGCTCCTCTCAAGGGAGGAGCTGGGGGAGCTCATCTTTGCGATAATGCGCTATTCGAGGGACGGCGACGAGCCGGAAATCGAAAACCCTGCGGTGAAAATGATTTTCAGCTTTATGAAAAGATTCGACGACAGCGACCGGGAGAGATACGAAAGAATACGGGAGCAAAGGCGCGAGGCGGGCATTAAAAGCGGCGAAGCAAGACGGGTCGGATGACAAAACGAACAAGTGTTAATTTTGTTGAACAAATTTAGCCATAAATCAAAAACCCGAAAACATAAATCAAAAACCCGAAAGAAAAGAAATGATTAAAGAAAAGAGCAAATGCTGTTTTTGTGGAAAACTTTCGGGCAATACTCAATAAAACCCTATGAGCATCAAGTTGAGCACGCGTTGAAAGTTTTCAACATCAGTCGGTGCTCACCGATTTTTTAAAAAACGGCGCAGCAGTTTCGGGATTTTTCCCCACTATATAAGCGCCTTATTTATAAAAATATAATAAATATAATTATTAATTTTAATTGTATTTTTCAAAAAAGCGTGGTAAAATACAAAATGGTATAATTTATTTCCCCACGGAGGTGCAAATTTTTGCCACAGGACAACATAAGAAACTTTTGTATAATCGCCCATATCGACCACGGCAAGTCCACCCTTGCGGACAGAATACTTGAAAACACCTGCGCCGTGACTCCCCGCGAGATGGAGGAACAGCTCCTCGACAATATGGACATCGAGCGCGAGCGCGGGATAACAATAAAATCCCGGGCGGTGCGCCTTCACTATTCCGCAGACGACGGAAAGGAATACATCTTTAACCTCATCGACACTCCCGGACACGTGGACTTCAACTACGAGGTCTCCCGCAGCCTCGCCGCCTGCGAGGGGGCGGTGCTCATAGTGGACGCCAGCCAGGGCGTCGAAGCCCAGACCCTTGCCAACACCTATCTCGCCGTCGACCACGACCTTGAGATAGTGCCCGTCATCAACAAAATAGACCTTCCCGCGGCGGACCCCGAAAGGGTCGCCCACGAGATTGAGGATATAATCGGGATTCCCGCCCTCGACGCCCCGAGGATTTCCGCCAAGACCGGCGAAAATATCCATTCGGTGCTCGAAGCAATCGTTGCGGGTATTCCCGCGCCGAAGGGCGACGACGAAGCGCCGCTCAAGGCGCTCATCTTCGACTCCGTTTACGACAGCTACCGGGGCGTCATCGTCTATGTCCGCGTTATGGACGGCGCCGTAAAAACAGGCGACAGAATCAAAATGATGGCCACCGGAGCGGAGTTCGACGTGGTGGAAGTGGGCTATATGGGCGCGAAAAACCTCGTGCCCTCGGAAAGCATCAAAGCCGGCGAGGTCGGCTACATCACAGCTTCGATAAAGACCGTGGCGGACACCGCCGTGGGCGACACCGTGACTCTGGCGGAGAGACCCGCCGCCGAGGCTCTGCCCGGCTACAAAAAGGTGAACCCGATGGTTTACGCCGGAATTTATCCCCTTGACGGCGCCAAATATCCCGACCTTCGGGAGGCGCTTGAAAAGCTGACCTTAAACGACGCCTCCCTCAGCTTCGAGCCCGAAACCTCCGCGGCGCTGGGCTTCGGCTTCCGCTGCGGCTTTCTGGGACTGCTCCATATGGAGGTAATCCTCGAGCGGCTCGAGAGGGAGTACAACCTCGACCTCATCACCACCGCCCCCAGCGTAGTCTATAAGCTCTATCTCACGGACGGACGGGTGATGGAGCTTGACAACCCCACCAACTATCCGGACCCGGCGACCATCGAGAGCACCGAGGAGCCCTACGTCACCGCGACTATCTTCACCCCGACCCAGTATATCGGCAGTATCATGGATTTATGCCAGCAGAGGCGCGGAATTTACCGCGACACTCACTATTTGGAGGCCGACAGGGCGGAGGTGAGGTACGAGCTTCCCCTCGGGGAAATTATTTACGACTTCTTCGACGCGCTCAAGAGCCGGACGAGAGGCTACGCCTCCTTCGACTACGAGCCCTGCGGCTACAAGCCCAGCAAGCTCGTGAAGCTGGACGTGCTCCTCAACGGCGACCCGGTGGACGCCCTTTCGATGATGGTCTTTGCGGACAACGCCTACCCGAGGGCAAGGCGAATGGTGGAGCGGCTTCGGGACAATATCTCCCGCCAGCTCTTTGAAGTCCCGGTCCAGGCGGCAATCGGCGGCAAGATAATCGCCCGGGAGACCGTCAAGGCGCTTCGGAAGGACGTTCTCGCGAAGTGCTACGGCGGCGATATTACGAGAAAGAAAAAGCTCCTCGAAAAACAGAAAGAGGGCAAAAAGAAAATGCGCCGCATAGGCTCCGTCGAGCTTCCGAAGGAAGCGTTTATGGCGGTGCTCAAGCTGGACGACGACTGAGCACGCCGTGCTCAAAGCGCCGCCCCGGCGCAGAACAAGTTAAGACGTATTTTACATAGAAGCCCTAAAGCATGGAGGAATGTTAAAATGGCAGAAAAGAAAAACGGTCTTGCGGAGCTCATCGAGAGCGGCAAGACCAAAGGAAAACTCACCACTAAAGAGATAACCGACTTCATCGAGGAGATGGACTTCGAGGTGGAGCAGGTGGACAAGCTCTACGACATTCTCGAGAGCAACAACATCGAGATAATCGAGGACTATTCCGCCGACGTGGACCTTGATTTCGACCTTTCGGACATTGAAAAGCCCGAAATCGACGAGGACGGCACCATCATCGAGGGCATCAGCATCGACGACCCTGTGAAGGTCTATCTCAAGGAAATCGGCCGCGTTCCGCTTCTCACCGCCGACGAGGAGGTGGAGCTCGCCCAGCGCATGAGCGAAGGGGACCCCTACGCGAGAAAGCGCCTTGCGGAGGCGAACCTCCGTCTCGTTGTCAGCATAGCGAAGCGCTACGTCGGGCGGGGAATGCAGTTCCTTGACCTCATCCAGGAGGGAAACCTCGGTCTTATCAAAGCCGTGGAGAAATTCGACCACACCAAGGGCTTCAAATTTTCGACCTACGCCACCTGGTGGATTCGCCAGGCAATTACGAGAGCCATCGCCGACCAGGCGAGGACCATCCGTATCCCGGTGCATATGGTCGAGACCATAAACAAAGTCAAAAAGGCAAGCTCCCAGCTCCTACACCAGAACGGGCGCGAACCCACCGCCGAGGAGATTGCCAAGGAGCTTGAAATGCCCGTCGATAAGGTTAGGGAGATTATGAGAGTGGCGCAGGAGCCGGTCTCCCTTGAAACTCCTATCGGCGAGGAGGAGGACAGCCATCTCGGCGATTTCATCGCCGACGACGAGGCGCCGGCGCCCGTTGACGCCGCCTCCCACACGCTGCTCAAGGAGCAGCTTGCGGACGTGCTCAAGACCCTCACCCCGAGGGAGGAGAAGGTGCTCCGTCTCCGCTTCGGTCTTGACGACGGACGCCCCCGCACCCTCGAAGAGGTGGGCAAGGAGTTCAACGTCACCCGTGAGCGTATCCGCCAGATTGAGGCGAAGGCGCTCCGCAAGCTCCGCCACCCCAGCCGCAGCAAAAAGCTGAAGGATTTTATTGACTGATATTCGGGAATTGCCCGCGGGGGCGGGAATAGACGCCCGATTGCGAATTGTTCGCACCGTTTTGCACCGCGCCCGCTAACCGTAGGGGCGGATAATATCCGCCCGAAAGCCCCCTTTGAGGGGGTTGGGGGTGGGTCGCGGAGCGGAATGGCATACGCCTTGCGCCGTTTTTTGGGTTGCGGTCGCGTTCCCGCCTTGATATGACAGCTCGGCGATGTGACCTATCGTGGGAAATTGCTTCTCTTCGCGGCGGTAGCCGCTGTCCGGTCGAGCGCCCCCAGCTCCGTTTCGATGGCATCGTGCGAAACTCATTTTGCACGGCGTTGCTTGGCGTCTCCCCTTGATGGGGGAGGAATTT
>JAEDJF010000112.1 GCA_016296485.1 Oscillospiraceae bacterium | reverse complement strand
GCGGCAACAGGCGCGCGCAAAAAAAGCACCGCTTTCGCGGTGCTTTTCATTTTAAGTCATTTCCCAAAGGGGCGGCGCGGCGCGTCAGTCCGATTCGCCGGACTGGGCTTCGCCGGACGAGGTTTCACCGGAGGAAGTTTCGCCGGAGGAGGTTTCGTCCGTGGGTTCTCCCTCGCCCTCCTGCTCTTCAAGACCCGCGAGGTAGTCCTTGTACTGCTGCTCGTAGTCAATGTACTGGGTCTGGTTTATCTGCTGATAATCCGCCACCTCAAGGTCCTCCGGAAGCTCGTCTGCGGGAATTGCCCTTACGGCTTTGATTATGTAATCGCCGCCGGTCTTTTCCAAATCGTAGTAGAGATACTTGTCCGGGACGGACTCCTTCGAGCCGCCCCCCGCGCTCACGTTCCAGAGGGTCGTCGGGGCGACGTAGCCCACAATAAGCGTATATATATCGCCGTTTTTGGTTATCTTGACGACCTTCGGGGTGTAGCCGGCGGTCTGTCCCGAAATTGGAACGGAGTAGCTGTTCGTCTCCTCGTCATAGACGTAGAAGTACTCGTACCCCTCGGAGAAGGTCTGGTGCTTCAGGGTGACGCCGCTTCCGTAGAGCTTTTTCGCCGCAACGTCAAGGTCCGACGCGGGAACGATAAGAAGTCCGTTTTCGTTATACGAATAGACGCTCCTGTTTTCAAGCAGGGTTGACCAGAGGGCGGTTTTGAGAATGAAAACCTCGTCCAGCTGGTTCGGGTCGTCAAAGGTTGCCGGGTCGAGCATCAAAAGCGGATAGACCTTCCACTCGAAGCGCTCCTTCTGGCTGGTGTTTTCGATGAGCCGCCCGGTGAAGTTCACAAGGAAGGACACCACCGAAATCGAGCCCACCAGGGCGAGAACGATTAAGGCGGCGCCGACGGCGGCGACGTAGCGGTGTTTCCTCTTTTTGTTGATTATCTTTTTCGCCCGGGGGAAGAGCCGGAATTTCTTTTCGGCGGCGCGCTTTTCCGTTTCAGCAAGGTCAACAACGATTTCCGGCTCGGCGGCGCTCTCCTCGGCGGGGGCTTTTTCCGGCTCGGCGCTTTCGCCTTCGGCGGGAGCTTCGGGCTCGGCGGAGACTTCGGGTTCGGCGGAAACTTCCGGTTCGACGTGGGTTTCGGCTTCGGCGGGAGCTTTTTTGGACTCGGCGCTTTCGCCTTCGCTTTCGGCGGGGACTTCGGGGGCGGCGGGGGCTTCCTCCGTTTTTTCCTCCTCGGCGGGGGCTTCGGGGGCTTTTGCCGGCTCGGCGCTCTCGTTTTTCGCTCCCTCGACGGAAACGACCTCGGTTATCACAAAGCCCTCGTCCTCCTTCGCTTCGGAAACGGCGAGAATATCGGGACCCTTGTCCGCCGGGGCGTCCTTATTCTTGCGGCGGCGCTTGCCCTTCGGAACCTCGGGCGCTTCCTCCGCCGCGAAGAAAGCCTCAAAATTGTCCGCAAGCTCGGTTTCGACGTATTTTTCTTCCGGCCGTTTCCAGCCGTTGTTTTTATCAGACATAGGTTTTTCCTTTCAGTTTTCGGGCGGCCTTTGCCGCGGATTTGGCGGTCCGTTGGACCGATATACAAAAATATAATATCAAAAAACACAGTTTCTTACAAGCCCATTGAAGAATATTTACATTTAATTTAAAAAAACCTCTTTCCGAAAAGGCGATTTATGCTATACTGTATATATAGTTTTAGCCCTTCGGGAGGTGTTTTTTTGGCAAAACGAGGCGGGAGGATTTATTTCCTCGACGAATTTCGGGCGGCGGCGCTAATCGGAATGATTGTTTACCACGCCGCCTATGACCTTTACGCGATTTTCGGGGTGAAGTTCAATTTCTACTCCCCTTTCTGGAACGGGCTCCAGCTCTTCGTCTGCTGCTCCTTCATCGTAATTGCGGGCATCTCCGCCCGGCTCACGAAAAACGCCCTCAAGCACGGGGCGGTGGTCTTTTCCGCCGGGCTTCTTATGACCCTCGGCACCTATATTTTTATGCCCGACCTTGTGATTTGGTTCGGGGTGCTCCACTTCCTCGGCGTTTCGATGATGCTCTACTACCTTTTCCGGAAACCCATCGGGAAAGCCCCGGCGATTATCTTCGGGGCAATTTCCCTTCTGCTCTTTTTCTGCCTTCGGGGTCTTTCCTCCGGAACGGTGCTCTTCGGGCGGGTGGCGGTTCCAAAGGAGCTTTACTTCACAAAGTGGCTGGCGCCCATCGGGCTGCCCGGTCCGGGCTTTTCCTCGGCGGACTACTTCCCCCTTATCCCCTGGTTCTTCCTTTTCCTTTTCGGCTGCTTCATCGGGAAGTATTTCAAGGAGAGGCGAATCCCCGATTTTATGATGAAAAAACACAGCGATTTTCTTTGCAGAATCGGCTCGAACACGCTGATAATCTACATACTGCACCAGCCGGTGACCTACGCCTTGCTCTATATGGTTTTCTGGCTGCTTGAGAAAGGCGGAGCGATATGAAAAGAGAAACAACCTGCTGTTTCACGGGTCCGCGCCCGCCGCGGCTCCCCGCCGGGGGACGCGAAGACGCCCCGGAGATGCTCGTGCTCAAGGAGAAGCTCGACGCCGCCGTCCGGCGCGCCTATGAGGACGGCTACCGGGTTTTCATAGACGGAATGGCGGAGGGCTTCGACCTTCTGGCGGCGGAGGCGGTGCTCAAGCTCCGGGAGGAATATCCCGACGTACATCTTATGGCGGCGTTCCCCGCCCCCGAATCCCGCAAAAATCACAGCGCCGAGGTCTGCGAACGCATTGAGCGCATTGTCGCCAAGGCGAGCATCGCGGTCTATGCCTACACGAAGTACGAAAAGGGCTGCGAGCTCCAGCGCAACCTCTATATGGTCTCCCGCGCCGGGAGAATAATAGGCTATTACAACGGGCTTTCAAGCGGCACCGCCCACTGCTGGAATCAGGCGCAGCTTCGGGGGCTCGAGACGGTCAATCTTTACGGCGGAGAGGCGCTCTGATGAGCACGGGTAAAAAGTTTCCCGCAAAGCGCCTTGCCGTTTTGCTTTTGCTCCTTGCGGGGTTTTTGCTGGGATTTCTCCTTGAAAACGGATATTTTGACCGCCGGCTTCCTAAGGAAGCCCAAAGCGGGGACGTTTCCGAATCTCCCGCTGGGGATTTGAGCACAAGGGTACACTTCATCGACACCTGGCAGTCCGACTGCGTGCTCATTGAAACGAAGGAGAAAACGGTGCTCATTGACGCGGGAGATTTGAATTCATCGGACGAAATCGGGGAATATCTTAAGAAGGCGGGAGTGTCGAAAATCGACCTTTTCGTCGCGACCCACCCCCACTCCGACCACATCGGCTCCGGAAAATACGTAATTGAGAACTACGAGGTCGCGGCGCTCCTCGTTCCGGACATTCCGGAGGAAAGCTTTCCGACCGCCGCGACCTATGAAAACCTTCTTCTTGCTGCGGAAAAGCGCGGTACGAAGCTCCTTTTCGCCTCTCCCGGGGAGGAATTTTCCCTCGGGGACGGGGCGGTGCTCAAGGTTCTCGGACCCGTTTCGGACTACGGCACGGACTACAACAACTGGTCCGTCGTGACGAAGCTCACCGTCGGGGAAATCTCTTTTCTCTTCACCGGCGACATGGAAGCCGAGGCGGAAACGGACCTTCTTTCCGCCGGGGCGGACCTTTCCTGCACGGTGCTCAAAGTTGGGCACCACGGCAGCTCCGGCTCGAGCACCAAAGCGTTTCTTGACGGTGCGAGCCCCCGGTACGCGGTGATTCTCTGCGGTCAGGGCAACGACTACGGGCACCCCCACCGGGAGGTGCTGGACGCGCTTGAAAACCGCGGGTGCTCGGTCTTTCGCACCGACCAAAAGGGAAGCATAGTTTTTGAAACGGACGGCGAAAGCCTCGCCGTCCAAACCGAGAGGTAGTTTTATGAAGGACGGAGAATACAGGGTTGACCGTTTTGAGAGGGGCTTTGCTCTCCTCGAGGGCGAGGGCGGCGATTCGCCGAGCGAGCCGGAAAGCGGCGACGGGATAAAAGACGGAGAATACAGAGTTGACCGCTTCGAGGGGGGCTTTGCCCTCCTCGAGGGCGAGGGCGGCGATTCGCCGAGCGAGCCGGAAAGCGGCGACGGGA
>JAEDJF010000018.1 GCA_016296485.1 Oscillospiraceae bacterium | reverse complement strand
TCGATATTGCCGTAGTAGAATTCTTCTATAAAATTTGTCATGGCAGTTTCTCCTTTGATTTATTGAGAAACCCGTGCGTCCATGCCGTAAAAATGTAGTGTTTTCAATGTGTTTTGGGGTATTGCTCTCACTTCCGTATCACACTTCCGGACCACAGACCCGAACACTTGGTGTTCGGGTCTTTTTCTATTATTTTAAAAACAAAGGTAGATTACAATGTGCAAGAAATACATTAATTTTGCTTTTATCTATGCAATAGTTGCAATGGTATTCGGAGTTTTTTACCGTGAGTTCACCAAATTCATCGGCTTTAACGGAGTTACTAATCTTTCCATAATGCATGTCCATTACTTCATGCTCGGAATGTTCTTCTTCCTTGTTCTTGCTCTTCTTGAGAAATCCTTTAATTTTTCCGAAAACAAAAACACCGGAAAAATTCTTCTTTTCTATCACATCGGTCTCAATATTTCCGGGCTCGGATTTTTTGTTCGCGGACTCACTCAGGTCATCTACCCTGAACTCTCTTCCGCTCTAAATGCTTCCATCTCCGGCGTTTCCGGCATCGGTCACATCTTTTTGGGTGTGAGCCTCGTGCTTTTGCTCCTTACTGTAAAGAAAAGCGCGGCAAAGGAATAAACCGAACTATACATATTTGTTTAAAAAAGAAAACGCCGTCATTTATGACGGCGTTTTCTTTTTTAATATTCCTTAACGATTATTGTAGAGAAATAACTTGGGTCGTCGCTCATTTCGTCAAGGCTGAAACAGGCTTTTTCATTGGGAAGTCCGCAGTTTTGAACAGCGTAGGATTTTTCATAAAGCCCGCGCTTTTTAAGCTCCTCTTTGACTTTCGGTATCGAGCGCCCGGATTTCATAAGGACCTTGTTCCCCGGAAGGTCAAGACATTCCTCAAGGGAACCGCCGCTTGCCGGAATAATATGAAGCGGGGCGTTCATCGAGGTAAGAGAAACTCCGAGTCTTGCTGCGGAAGCGCAAAAGCTCGTTACTCCGGGGATAACAACCGCTTCGTAGCCGTGCTCGGTGACGATTTCCATAATGTAAGAAAAGGTCGAAAATACGGATATATCTCCGAGGTTGAGCATTCCGACGTCGTTTCCGTTTTCGAGCTCCTCCTCAATCTTTTCCGCAACGGCAAGGTGGCTTTTTTTGAGCTCCTCCGGGTCCCTCGTCATAAGGAACGGAAGCCTCAGAATTTTTTTGTCATCAAGGGACATAAGCCCCTTCGCAATATCAAGAGCAAGTTCCCCGCCGCCCTTTGTTGTCGGAACGGCGATTACCCCGCAGCTTTGTATCATTTTTTGCGCTTTTACCGTCATCAGTTCCGGGTCGCCGGGACCTACGCTTATTCCGTAAAGCTTTCCTTTTTCCATCGTTATCCTCCGTTTATTTAATTACTTTTTCAAGCGTTTCCAAAAGCCGGTCGTTCTCTTCCCTTGTGCGTACCGCTACGCGAAAATAGCCTTTTTCAAGACCGCAATAGTTGGAACAGTCCCTTATAAGCACTCCTTCGGAGCGCATTTTCGTGGCAAGGTCGTAAACTTTACACTTAAAAAAGATGTAGTTTGCTTCGCCGCCGAAAACTTCGGCTCCAAGCTCCGAAAGGGCTTCTTTAAGCCGTTTTCTCTCCTCTTTGATGAGAGCCTTCGTTCTAACGACGTACTCCTTTTCCGAAAGCGCCGCTATTCCGGCTTCCTGCGCCAAAGAGGAAACGCCCCAGGGCTGCCCAGCTTCGCGCATTTTTTCAATGAGTTCTCCGTCACCGCAAAGACAGTAGCCGAGACGGATACCAGCCATTCCGTAAAGCTTCGTAAAAGCTTTGAGAATAATGAGATTTTTGTTCTCCTTTATTTTATCTTTGAGGGTATATCTTTCCGGCTCGTCAAGAAAATCGTTGAAACACTCGTCCAAAACGAGCAAAGTCCCCGTTTTTGAGCACCGCTCAAGTATGGTTTCGAGCACCGGGCGTTCCGTAGTATTTCCGGTGGGGTTGTTGGGGTTACAGACGAAAACAATATCCGTTTTGGGCGTTATTCTCTCGGTAAAGTCTTCACTCAAAGCGAAGCCGTTTTCCTCTTTTAGAAAATAGTGCTCCGTTTCGCAGTCGACGGTATTAAGCGCAAGCTCATATTCGGCGAAGGTCGGCGCGGTTACAAGAGCTTTTTTCGGCTTCAGCGCCGCAGCAAGGCGGAAAATTATATCCGCAGCTCCCGCTCCGCAAAGGATAGCTTTTTCCGAAACGCCTTCGCTTTGGCTTAACGCTTTAACGAGCCTTCTGCAAAGAGGGTCTGGGTAAGCCGACGCGTTTTTCACCGAATCGCAAACGGCTTTTACTACTCCGTCCGGGGTTCCGAGGGGGTTGCAGTTCGCCGAAAAATCAAGCGGCATTTTCCCGGTTTCAAGAATATACCCCTCGCAGTCGCCTCCGTGAATCAAAGCCACAGGAAAGCCCCCCTTGTTAATATACAAATAACAAACATAACCGCCGAAGCGCAGTACATCATTTTAATTGTATTTTTAATATCCTCGTCCGCGATAGGTCTGTCGTCGTCGCCCTGATAGGGTTTTTCTACGAGTTTTCCGAAATAGTATGAGTTCCCGGCAAGCCTTACGTGAAGCGCACCGGCAACGGCGGATTCAGCGTGGGCAGAGTTGGGGCTTTTATGTTTTAGCCTGTCCCTTCTGAAAATCCTCCAGGAATTTTTTCCGTCAAAGCCGCAGATAAACGCCGCCAGCACCATGAGCACTCCGCCGATTCTTGCGGGAATAAAGTTGGCTACGTCGTCGATATGTGCCGGAACTCTTCCGAAATACATATATCTGTCGTTTTTGTAGCCCACCATACTGTCCATCGTATTTATCGCTTTATAAACCATTGCAAGCGGCGCGCCTCCGATTATCATATAGATAAGAGGAGAAATAACTCCGTCAACGGTACTTTCGGCAACGGACTCAACCGCCGCGCGTCTTATTGCCGGCTCGTCAAGCTGGGACACGTCCCTTCCGACTATCCTTCCGACGGCCTCGCGGCTCTTTTCAATGTCCCCGGTTTTCAAGGCGTCATAAATGTATATTCCTGCGTCTTTAAGGCTTTTCATCGCAAGGCACTGCCAGCAGAAAAAGCTTTCCGCCGCAAGCCGGAGAAGCGGATGAACAAGCCCGCAAAGCCAAAGCACCGCAAAAGCGAAGCCGAAGGACGCTCCGCAAACGAGAACCGCCATCAAAGCGCCGCCGAAAATCTCCGCTCCGTTCGTTTTCGGAAGGAGTTTCCTTATCCCCTTTTCAAGCAGCGATATGAGCTTTCCGATAGCGACAACTATATGAGGTATTTTTATCGGATCTCCGAAAAGTATATCGAGCACAAAAGCTATTGCCACCGCACTAATAATATTCAATTCGCTGTTCCCCCTGTTTATAAAAAATGTTATTACATATAATAAGCCCGTTCGCGAAATCTGCGCGAACGGGCAAACAAACATAGGGCTCTATTGAGCCTTGGTCGTTCATAGCTCCGGCGGTCCGCAGAACTGAACTTTCCGCGCAAAAGCGCGGCAGCGAAACGGGCAAGTTTTCTGGCTTATCACCATTGCCTTTCGGCAGGATTTCCGACGCCTTCCCGGGGGTTCCCCCAGTGGCTTTGTGCCGGAAACTTTTGATGAAATACAGAAGCGGCCCTGCGAGGGATTCACACCCAGCTTCCATAACCCGTTTCCCATATTCGATTATCATAAGGGTATCACCACGGAAAAGGAAAGTCAACGACCATTTTTGCTAACCTTCACCAATTTCTTGACTTTAGCCTATATATAGGGGTATTATCAAATCAATGGATATGGGAAAGAAGGGTGCAATTCCCTCGCAAGGCCGTTACCGTTAAAGCCGGGAAACCATTCAGCATAATCCTTTGCGGACACCGAAGGACCTTGCATTATTTTTATGCTCAGAAACCTTCGGTAACCTTTTGCCGGAGGTTCTTTTTATTATGGATCTTATTAGAAACGTAAACGGAAAATTTCTTCGCTGCGGATATACAACCGGAGTTTGCGCCGCCGCTGCCGCGAAAGCCGCAACCGCCCTCCTTTTGTCCGGAGAAAAGGCTGATTCCGTTCAGATTAAAACCCCGTCCGGGATAAATCTTACAATAGAAATCGCCGAAACTTCCGTATCGGGTGAAACTGTCTACTGCGCCGTTAGAAAGGACGGCGGCGACGACCCGGACGCCACAAACGGAATACTTATTTTTTCGGCGGTGCGCCGCATAGCCGAGGGCGTTGAAATTGACGGCGGCGAAGGGGTCGGACGGGTCACAAAGCCCGGTCTTGACCAGCCCGTCGGCGCCGCCGCCATCAACTCCGTACCTCGAAAGCTGATAAGCGAAGCCGTTTCGGAGGTCTGTGAAAAACACGGATATTCCGGCGGAATATCCGTTACGGTTTCCGTTCCCGGCGGCGAAAAGCTCGCTTTGCGCACCTTTAACCCAAACATCGGAATTGTGGGCGGAATTTCAATCATCGGCACCAGCGGAATTGTTGAACCGATGAGCAACAAAGCCCTCGTTGACACGATAAAGCTCGAGCTTCGCCAGCTTTACGTTTCCGGCGGGCGCTCGGTGCTCCTTACGCCGGGGAATTACGGAGAGAACTTCGCCCGGGACGTGCTCAGGCTTTCATCCTCCGAAAACATCTCGTGCTCAAACTTCATCGGCGACGCAATCGACTACGCCGTGGAGCTGGGTTTCAAAAAAATCCTCTTGGTGGGACATATCGGTAAACTCGTCAAGCTCGGCATCGGGCTTACAAACACCCACTCCGCAAACGGCGACGGAAGAATGGAAACCCTCGTCGCCTGCGCCCTCGAGGCGGGCGCTCCCCTTTCGCTTCTTCGCTCGGTGCTCGGCTGCGTAACTACGGACGCCGCCCTCGAGCTCATTGAAAAAGAGGTGCTTTTACCCGAAACCCTTGAAATTCTCAAAAAACGGATAGACCGTTTCCTGTTAAAACGTGTTCCCGATGACACCGACATCGGTTTTGTATGTTTCACAAACGCTTCCGGGAGCGGAAGAATTTTGATACAAAGCGAAAATTCAGAAAAACTTCTTGATTTATGGAGGACTTAAAAATGGTCAACTTTGTTGGCGCCGGCTGCGGCGCACCCGACTTAATAACCCTTCGCGGCGCGGAGCTTCTCCGCTCTGCCGACGTAATTATCTACGCCGGCTCCCTTGTAAACCCCGAGCTTCTCAAATACGCCAAAGAGGGCTGCAAAATTTACAACAGCGCGAAAATGACCCTTGACGAGGTTATTGAGGTAATTGAAAAAGCCGAAAATGAGGGCAAAAACACCGTCCGCCTTCACACCGGCGATCCTTCCGTTTACGGCGCAATCCGCGAACAGATGGACAGACTCGACGCGCTCAAAATAAACTACGCCGTCTGCCCCGGAGTTTCGAGCTTTTGCGGCGCCGCCGCCGCCCTTAGAGCGGAGTACACCCTTCCAGACATCAGCCAGAGCGTAATCATCACCAGAATGGCGGGACGTACCCCCGTTCCGGACCGCGAGAGCATCCGCTCCTTCGCGGCACATAAAGCCACTATGGTCGTGTTTTTGAGCGCGGGAATGACCGAGAAGCTCCAGGAGGAGCTCATTGCCGGCGGATACTGCGAGGACACCCCCGCGGCAATCGTTTACAAAGCAAGCTGGCCGGACGAAAAAGTTATGCGCTGCACCGTCGGAACGCTCCATAAGACCGCCGAAGAAAACGGCATCAAGAATCTTGCACTTATCACCGTCGGCGGCTTCCTCGGCGACGAGTATTCCCTCTCGAAGCTCTATGACCCCGCCTTTACAACCGCTTTCAGAAAGGGCAGCGAGGAATGAAAATCGGGATACTTTCCTTCAGCGAAAAAGGCTTCGCCCTTGCGAAGCGTTTGAGCGGATTTTTTGAGGACGGCGGCGATTCTGTGAACTTTAAGCGCGCCGAAAGCGGCGAGCTTTCCCCTTGGACAAAGGAGCATTTCTTTTCCGACGACGCGATAATTTACATATCCTCCTGCGGAATTGCCCTTCGGGGGGTGGCTCCTTTTGTAAAAAGCAAAACCACCGACCCCGCCGTCGTCGTAATTGACGAATGCGGTACCTTTGCCGTTTCTCTTCTTTCCGGTCATATCGGCGGAGCCAACGCCCTTGCGGCAAAGGCCGCAAGATTTATCGGCGCTATGCCCGTAATAACGACGGCTACGGACCGAAACGGCGTCTTTGCTTTCGACAGCTGGGCTTCCGCAAACGGTCTTACCGTCGCAAACCCGGAGAGGATAAAATGGGTCTCGGCAAAAATGCTTGCGGGCGAGACCGTAAAAATAAAGAGCAGCTTCCCCATTGAGGGACCGCTCCCCGAGGGAACCGAGCTTGCGGAGGAAAACTACGACGTGCTCATAACCTATCGCAGTCGGGGCAAAGGCGACGCCCTGCGGCTCGTTCCGAAGCTCGTGTCCCTCGGAATCGGCTGTAAAAAGAATATTTCAGCAGAGGCTATCGAAGAAGCTTTTGCGGCGGCGCTCAAAAAGTCGGGCTGCCACCCGGCGGCAATAAAACAGGTCTGCAGCATCGACCTTAAGGCGCAGGAACCTGGAATACTCTCCTTTTGTAAAGAGCACGGCTTTGATTTCATCACTTTTACCGCAAATCAACTTATTGAAGTTCCCGGAAGCTTCACCTCCTCCGCCTTTGTAAAATCCGTGACCGGGGTGGACAACGTCTGCGAGCGCAGCGCTGTCCTCGGAAGCGGAGAAAACGGAAAGCTGATTTCTCAAAAAGACGCCGGAAACGGCATCACAATGGCTCTCGGAATAGAGCCCTATACTGTGAGATTTTTTAATGAAAACAAATAAAATCGGATAGGAATGAATTTTATGAAAAAACTTTTTGTCGCCGGAATCGGTCCCGGAGCGCCGGAATATATGACCTTCTCCTGTAGAGAAGCCATCGAGGCTTCCGACGTTATCGTCGGATATTCAAAGTACGTTGAGCTTGTGAAACCTCTCTTTTCCGAAAAGGAGTTTTTCGACACCCCGATGATGCGCGAAGTCGAACGCTGCCGCGAGGCGCTTCGCCTCGCCGACAGCGGAAAAACCGTCGCCATGGTCTGCAGCGGCGATGCCGGAGTTTACGGAATGTCCGGGCTCATCCTTGAGCTTTCCGAGGAATACCCCGAGGTCGATATTGAAGTTGTTCCCGGCGTTACCGCCGCTCTTTCCGGCGGCGCAATTCTCGGCGCTCCCCTCACCCATGATTTCGCGGTCATCAGCCTCAGCGACCTTCTCACCCCTATTGAGCTTATCGAAAAGCGCCTTGAGTGCGCCGCAATGGGCGATTTTTGCATTGCGCTCTATAACCCTTCCAGCAAAAAGCGCGCCGACTATCTTAAAAACGCCTGTGATATTCTTCTTAAATATAAATCTCCGGACACCATGTGCGGCACCGTAAGAAACATCGGACGCGAGGGTGAGGAGAAAGAAATAATGACCCTTGCCGAGCTTCGTGAAGCCAAAGTTGATATGTTTACCACCGTCTTTATCGGCAACGAAAAGACAAAACGCGTGGGCGACCGTCTCGTAACGCCGAGGGGGTATTACCTTGGCTGAGGTAATACTTTTCGGAGGAACCACCGAGGGACGCGAAATTGCGGAGCTTCTTAAAGCTGAAAATATCAGCTCCCTCGCCTGCGTTGCGACTGAATACGGCGAAAGCCTTTGTCCCGCCGGCGGTTCGCTCGCAGTAAACTGCGGGCGGCTCGGGGAGGGCGAAATTGCGGCGCTAATAAATGAGCACCAGCCGAAATGCGTAATTGACGCGACCCACCCCTACGCCTTCGGCGTCAGCGAAAACATAAGCCTTGCATGCTCAAAAACCAAAGCAAAATATGTTCGCGTACTGCGCGAAGCCTGTTCGGGCGACGGCTGCGCCGAGTTTGACAGCCTTGAGGAGCTTGTTGACTGGCTGAAAACGACTCCTGGTATTGTCTTTTCAACGCTTGGAGTAAAGGAAGCTTCCCTCTTTGCGTCCGTTCCGGATTTTGAAAACCGAGTCTGGCTTCGGATTCTTCCATCGGCTGAGGGACTTTCCTCCTGCATCGGTCTCGGATTTCCGCCGAAACATATTATCTGTATGCAGGGACCGTTTTCGGAGGAAATGAACCGTGCGATGCTTTCGTTCACGAAAGCAAATATACTCGTTACAAAGGAATCGGGTCCCGCAGGAGGATTTCCCGAAAAGCTTTCCGCCGCAAAGGCGATGGGAGTCACCGTCGCGGTCCTCCGCCGCAAAGAGGAAAGCGGCGTTTCTCTCGAAGAAGTCAAAAAAATGATTAAGGAAAGAAAGCTATGAAAAAGGTAAATATTATCGGAATCGGTATGAGCTTTGATACCGTGACCCGGGAGGGAATCCGGGCAGCGGAAAGCTCCGAAGTGCTTCTCGGCGCTGCGAGAATGACGGCGGCTTTTCCGGATTTTAAAGGCGAAATTTATAACGAATACCTTTCCGACGCCGTAAAGAAGATAATATCCGAAAGTGAGCACGAAACCTTTTCCGTGCTCGTTTCCGGCGACACCGGGTTTTACAGCGCCTGTGAAAAGCTTTGCGCCGCTCTTTCCGAATACGAAGTTTCGGTTATCCCGGGAATATCCTCTCTCAATTATTTCTTCGCGAAGCTCAAAACCTCCTGGCAGGACGCGGCGCTTTTGAGCTGCCACGGGCGGGACGGCAACATTGTTGAAACTGTCCGCAGAAATAAAAAGACTTTTGTGCTCACGGGAGGAAATATTCCAAAGCTCGGCGAAAAGCTCTGTGACGTAGGATTTTCCGCGCTCAAGGCGTACGTCGGCGAAAACCTCGGCACCGCCGAGGAAAGAATAACCGAGACTTTTGTTTCCGAGCTTTCCTCTTTCGATTTTTCTTCCCTTTCGGTTATGCTTATTGAAAATCCCGAGCCCGAAAGTGAGGTGCGCTTCGGAATCCCGGACGAGGAATTCCTCCGGGGCAAAGTCCCGATGACGAAATCCGAAATCCGCGCCGTCACTATGAGCGCACTTTGCGTGCGCCCCGACTCGGTTTGCTACGACGTGGGAGCCGGTACCGGCTCCGTTACCGTAGAAATGGCTCTTGCTGCCTATGGCGGCAAGGTTTACGCCGTCGAGCGGAACGAGGAAGCCGTCGGTCTCATACGAGAAAACCTCAAAAAGTTCCACATAGGAAACGCCGAGGTCGTTCCCGGTTTCGCGCCGGAAGCTCTTGAAGCTCTTCCCGCCCCCGACGCAGTATTCATCGGCGGAAGCGGCGGCGGAATGGAGAAAATATTTGACGTTATCTTTGAAAAAAATCCTAACGTCCGTGTCGTTGTAAATGCCATCGCAATTGAAAGCGTTTCCGCCGCAGTCTCGGCGTTTAAAGCCCGGGGCATCGATCCGGAAATTGTCCAGATAAGCGCTTCGAGAGGCAAAACCGCCGGCGGACTTCATCTTATGATGGCGCAAAACCCGATTTATATAATCAGCGGAGGCGGAAAATGAGCGACAGAGTTCTTATTGCCGGAACAAATTCCGGCTGCGGAAAAACTACGGTCACCTGCGCCCTCCTTGCGGCGCTTAAAAAACGCAACCTTTCCGTAAGCGCATTTAAATGCGGTCCGGATTACATTGACCCGATGTTTCACCGAAAGGTCATCGGTATTCCTTCCTATAATCTCGACCCGTTCTTTTGCACCAGAGAGCAGCTTAACTCTTCCCTTGCCCGCCGGGGCGGTGAAATATCAGTAATCGAGGGAGTAATGGGCTACTACGACGGAATCGGGACCGACGGTCACGCGAGCACCTATGAGCTCGCTAAAGAGACGGAGACCCCGGTGGTGCTCGTCGTGAACGCCAAAGGAATGTACACTTCTGCCGGGGCGATTATCCGGGGCTTTTGCGGCTATAAAGCCGAAAGCAACGTCAAAGGAGTTATTTTTAACGGCGTTTCGCCTATGATGTACGACGGGCTCAAAAAGATAGCCTACGACGCAGGTGTAAAGGCTCTCGGCTTTCTTCCCAATGACGATAGCGTTTCCGTCGGAAGCAGACACCTCGGGCTCATCACGGCGGAGGAAATTGACGATATCCGCGCGAAAATGGACAGGCTCGGCGAGCTCGCCGAAAAATACCTCGACTTGGACGGAATTCTTTCCGTCGCCGCCGACGTTCCCGCCCTTGAAACAGTTAAAGAACCTTCTCCTGCCGAAAAGCGCGCCAGAATCGCCGTTGCAAAAGACGAAGCCTTTTGCTTTATGTACGAGGAAAACATTGAGCTTTTAAAAGAAATCGGCTGCGAAATTGAGTTTTTCAGCCCGCTTCACGATAAAAAGCTCCCTGAAAATATAAGCGGAATCTGGCTCCCTGGCGGTTACCCGGAGCTTTACGCCGAAAAGCTCTCCGAAAACGGCGAAATGCTCTCCGCCGTGAGAGTAGCGATAAATTCCGGCGTCCCGACGGTTGCGGAATGCGGCGGTTTCCTCTATCTCCATAAAACCCTCGACGGACTGCCTATGGCGGGAGTTATTGACGCCGACGCTTTTAAAACTAAAAAGCTTCAGCGTTTCGGCTACGTCACCCTCACCGCACAAAAGGATAACCTTCTTTGCAGCGCCGGGGAAAAGATAAACGCTCACTCCTTCCACTACTATGAAAGTACGGACAACGGTGGCGATTTTCTTGCGGAGAAGCCTTTTTCCGAAAGGAGCTTCGGCTGCGTACACGCGGGCGAAACCCTATACGCGGGGTTTCCCCATATATATCTTCCCGCGAACCCTTCCTTCGCCGAGAACTTTGTTTCAAAGTCGGAAGAATTCGCGAAGCGAAACAACATAGATTTACAATATAAGGAGGACAAAAATGGCTAAAGCAATAATGGTACAGGGTACTATGTCCAACGCGGGAAAAAGTATCCTTGTGGCTGGACTTTGCCGCGTTTTCAAACAGGACGGCTACCGCGTTGCGCCCTTTAAAAGTCAGAATATGGCGCTCAACTCATTCATCACCCATGAGGGGCTTGAAATGGGACGGGCGCAGGTGGTGCAGGCCGAAGCCTGCGGCATCGAGCCCTCCGCTTTGATGAACCCTATCCTCCTTAAACCCGTAACGGACATGGGCTCACAGGTAATCGTAAACGGCGAAGTCATCGGAAATATGAAAGCCGCAGAATACTTCGCGATGAAGAAAAACCTTGTTCCCGACGTTATGAAAGCTTTCGACACACTCTCGGCTGAAAACGATATAATCGTTATTGAGGGCGCAGGAAGCCCCGCCGAAATAAACTTAAAAGCCGACGACATCGTCAATATGGGAATGGCAAAGCTCGCCAAGGCTCCCGTTCTCCTCGTCGGAGACGTTGACCGGGGCGGCGTTTTCGCCCAGCTTTACGGAACGGTCGCGCTCCTTGACAAAGAGGAGCAGGATATGATTAAGGCGACGGTCATCAACAAATTCCGCGGCGACGTCGATATTCTCAAACCGGGCGTAGAGATGCTTGAAAGAATAACCGGAAAGCCCTCCGCAGGAGTCCTTCCCTATCTTAACGTCGATATTGAGGACGAGGACAGCCTTTCCGAGCGGTTCAGAAATTACCGCCCCGCGAAAATTGATATTGCGGTGGTTCGCCTTCCGAGAATATCGAACTTCACCGATTTTTCCGTGCTCGAAGCTACGAGCGGCGTTTCCGTCCGCTACGTCACCTCGACGCGTGAGCTAAAAAATCCGGATATGATAGTCATTCCCGGAACTAAAAACACCATTTCCGACCTTCTCTGGATGCGCCAGTGCGGACTCGAGGCGGCTATCAAAAAGCTCGTTTCAAACGGCACCGTGCTCATCGGAATCTGCGGTGGGTACCAGATGCTCGGCGAGCGCATTACAGATAAATGCGGAGCCGAGGGCGGCGGAAGCGTTGCCGGAATGGGGCTTCTCCCCACCGTTACTGACTTTGAGGAGGAAAAACACCGCACCCGCGTAAGCGGCACCATTATTTCCGGCGAAGGGGTCCTTGGGCTCTCCGGCGCAGAGGTGGACGGCTACGAAATCCATATGGGAAAAACCACCCTTGCCGAAGGCGCAAGCCCACTTGTTAAACTCACTAACGGCGCTTTCGACGGCTGCGCCAAGGGAAACGTTTACGGAAGCTATCTTCACGGCTTTTTTGACAATCAATGCTGCCGCAACGCCGTGCTCTCCTCCATCTGCGAAGCCAAGGGCATTGATTCTTCCGAGCTTTCCTCCTTCGACTACGCAAGCTACAAAGAGGAGCAGTACAACAAACTCGCCGACGCAGTAAGGAAAAATCTTAATATGGAGCTCATCTACAAAATTCTTGAGGAGGGCGTATGAGAGGTCTTATCCACATCTACACCGGAAATGGAAAAGGCAAGACCACTGCTTCCATCGGTCTTGCGGTAAGAGCGGCGGGCTGCGGAAAAAAAGTTGTGTTCGTACAGTTTTTTAAAGGACGCGACTGCGGCGAGCTTCATTCTTTTGAGGAACTCCCTAACGTGACCGTTATCCGCCACAGCTCCTCCCACGGTTTTTATAAAAATATGAGCGACGAGGAAAAAGAGCTTGTGCGTCTTGAGCACGACCGTTTTCTTTCCGAAGCGCTCGAAAAGGTCAAAAACGGCGAATGCGACCTTCTCGTGCTCGACGAAGTCATATCCGCTTACGTTCACGGTATGCTGGACCGCGCCGCCGTTGACGAGCTTCTTTCAAACAAGCCTGAGGAGCTTGAGCTCGTGCTCACCGGGCGGAACGCCCCGGAAAGCTTCATTGAAGCCGCCGATTACGTCACCGAAATGAAAAAAATCAAGCACCCCTTTGATAAAGGGATTCCTGCAAGAAAGGGAGTAGAATTTTGAAAATTGAACTTGAACGGGTAACTCCCGCTGAAATTGAAAAAAGAAGCTTCGAAATTATCGAATCCGAGCTTCCCCACCCCATCGACCCGAGCCTTGCGCCGATAATAAAACGCGTGGTACATACCTCGGCAGATTTTGACTATGTGGACAATCTCTGCTTCTCCGAGGGCGTAGTCGAAAAGGCGCTTCGCGCCATTGAAAACGGCGCCTGCATCGTGACGGACACCAATATGGCGAAATCCGGAATCAACAAAACCGCCCTTGCGAAGCACGGCGGCGAGGTTTTCTGTTTTATGTCCGACCCGGACGTCGGCGAAGCCGCAAAGAAAAACGGCACAACGAGAGCCGTCGCCTCTATGGAAAAGGCGGCGGAGATGGACCGCCCGCTTATTTTCTCCATCGGCAACGCGCCCACGGCGCTCGTGAAGCTCTACGAGCTTATTGAGGAAAAGAAGCTGAAGCCCGAACTTATCATCGGCGTACCCGTCGGCTTCGTAAACGTCGTCCAGTCTAAAGAGCTGATTATGCAGGCGGACGTCCCCTATATCGTCGCCCGCGGGAGAAAGGGCGGCAGCAACGTCGCCGCCGCAATCTGCAACGCGCTGTTATATATGCTCGGAAGAGATTAAAAAAGGCCCTCCACGAATTTTCGCGGAGGGATTTTTTATTATTATTGAGCGAGCTTCATATCTCCGCTTTTTACCCAGCCGATTTTTTTGAGCACGAGGTTAAAGATATAGGAAAGCGCCGCCGGGAGCACAAAGCAGACAAGAAGTATTCCGAGCCACATATTCGTGCCGCCGCCCATGGCGGAAACGACGCCCAGCGGACCCACGAGACCGCAGGTTCCCATTCCGGCGGACACGCCGTTACATTCCAGCCCGAATATCATCGTGCTTACAGGACCGCACACAGCCGCGGCAAGGGTCGGAGCTATCCAAATCTGCGGCTTTTTGCAGATATTTCCCATCTGGAGCATCGAAGTCCCGAGGCCCTGAGCGAAAAGCCCGCCCCAGCCGTTGTCACAGAAGCTGATAACGGCAAAACCAATCATCTGTGCGCAGCATCCCGCGGTGGCGGCGCCGCCGGCAATTCCGCTTATTCCTATCATCGCGCAGATTGCGGCGGAGGAAATCGGGAGAGTAAGAATCATTCCGACCACGACGGAAATAATAATTCCCATTATGAACGGCTGCATTTCGGTGGCGGTGTTTATGAAGTCGCCGATGTAGTACATAATATATGCGATTGCGGGACAGACGAGCTTCGCCGCCGCGTAGCCGGTCATTATTGTTACCGTCGGCGTCACAAGAATATCCACCTTCGTCTTTTTCGAGACGAGCATTCCGATTTCACAGGCGAGTATAACCACAAAGAAAGACCCTGCGGGACCCGCGGTATAGGCTATGGTTTCTCCGCTTGCAAGAGAGATTGTCGCGCCAAGAGAATAAGAAAGGCTTCCCACTGCGGCGCAGGAGAACATTACTAGAGGGTCAACTTTCAAAGAATAGGCTATTGCGACGCCTATTGCCATTCCGGAGGCACCCTGCGCGAAGGTTTTCATTTCAGTAAAAAATCCGCCGATTTTATTTACCGTTTCGTTTGCTATGTACCCTTCGCCGAGATAGGTTCCGATTGTGCCGAAAATTGTTCCGATTAGAAGCGACGCAAAAAGTCCCAACGCCATCGCCGACATTGCGTCGATAAAATATTTTTTCGCGTATTTTTTAATAGTTTCCATTTTTCCACTTCCGCAGTTACAGATTTTTATCGTTATAAATAATACCACAAATACATTCTTATTGCAAAATTTTCCGAAGAAATATATAATATTATCTATAAAAAATTTTATTGCTTTTGACTTTTCAAGGAGGAACTATGACAAAAACAGCACTTATAACCGGAGCCTCCGGCGGAATTGGGTACGAGCTTGCCGAAATTTTCGCAAAGCACAAAAATAATCTCGTCCTTGTCGCGAGAAGCGAAGACAAGCTTAACAAAGTTAAAGAAAAACTTGAGAAAAAATACAAAATCAGCGTATTGGTAATCGCCAAGGACCTCACCGAGGAAGGCGCGGCGCAGAGCGTTTATGACGAGGTCAAAGCATCGGGAACAGACGTAGATTACCTTGTCAACAACGCCGGATTCGGCGACAACAACGCTTTTAACGACACCGCCCTTTCCGTGCAGGAAAATATGGTGAAACTTAACGTGCTTGCGCTTACCCAGCTCACTCACCTTTTCGGCAGCGATATGAAAGAGCGCGGCGAAGGAAAGATTTTAAATATCGCGTCCATCGCGGCGTTCTCCGCAGGACCCTATATGTCCGTATATTACGCTTCGAAAGCCTTTGTTCTCTCCTTCTCCGAGGCGGTAGCCGAGGAGCTTCGCCCCTACGGAGTAACCGTCACCGCCCTTTGTCCCGGTCCGACGAAAACAGGCTTTGAGAAAACCGCCGACCTTGAAAAGGCAAGAATGTTCAAATTCTTTAAGCCCGCCGACGCTGACGACGTTGCCGAGTACGGCTACGAAGCTATGATGAAAGGGCGCACGGTAATAGTCGCAAAGGGCGTTAAATCCACCACCGTTCTTTCAAAGCTTGCTCCCCGAATCATTTGCCGCAAATTCTCAAAATGGATAAACAGCACCGTAAATAAACCGTAAAGCTATTTTTCTTTACTTGCAAGAAGAGCCGACCAAAAGGTCGGCTCTTCTTCTTTTTTATATTTCCTTGAAACTGTCCCCAAGACCGTATTTATCGGCAACAAATTCTTTTGCGCTTTCTTCTTTAAGGATTCCGTCGTCGTTTCCGAGACCGAATTTTTCGACGACGAAGTCCATATCCTTGTCTCCCCGTCCGGAGAGGTTTACGAGAATGGAGCCGGTCTCGTGCTCCTTCGCGTAGCGAATCGCATAGGCAAGGGCGTGGGAGCTTTCCACAGCCGGGATAATTCCCTCAAGCCTGCAAAGCTTATAGAAAGCGTCCATCGCTTCATCGTCGGAAACGGAAACGTAATTTATTCTTCCAACGTCGTGGAGGAAAGCGTGCTCGGGACCGACGGAGGGATAATCAAGACCGCTCGCTACCGAATAAACGGGAGCGGGATTTCCGTCCTCGTCCTGAAGCAAATAGCTTTGGAAACCGTGGAGGATTCCGGGCTTTCCGAAAGTCATTGACGCCGCGTTATCACCGAGCTTCGCGCCTTTTCCGAGGGGCTCAACTCCGTAAATATCGACCGGGTCGCCGAGGAACGGTACGAAAAGACCTATGGCGTTGGAGCCGCCGCCGACGCAGGCGGCAATGGCGTCGGGAAGATTTCCGGTCATCTCGAGGAACTGCTCTCTCGCCTCGATTCCGACTATGGACTGGAAGTCGCGCACCATTTTCGGGAACGGGTGCGGACCGACAGCGGAGCCTATGCAGTATATGGCGTCCTTGTACTCGTTAAGGTACGCTTCAAAAGCTGCGTCCACAGCCTCTTTCAAAGTTTTGAGTCCCTTTGATACAGGAATTACCCTTGCTCCGAGAAGCTTCATTCTCGTGACGTTGGGCGCCTGCTTCGCTATATCAACTTCGCCCATATAGATGTCGCACTCAAGCCCGAAATACGCCGCAGCAGTCGCGAGGGCGACTCCGTGCTGTCCGGCGCCGGTTTCCGCTATGAGCTTTTTCTTGCCCATATATTTTGCGAGGAGTCCCTCGCCCATGCAGTGGTTCAGCTTATGGGCGCCGGTGTGGTTAAGATCCTCCCTTTTAAGATAAATCTGGCATTTGCCGAGGTAGTTTGAAAGCCGCTCACAGTGATACACCGGGGTCGGTCTTCCCTGGAACTCCTTTCTGATGCGGCGAAGTTCGTTTATGAACTTCGCGCTGTGACAGATAGTTTCATAGGCGTCGTCGATTTCTTTAAACGCGGGAACAAGTTCATCAGGGAGGTACTGTCCTCCGTAAGGTCCGAAAAAGCCCTCTTTATTAGGGTAATCTTTAAGATAACGGTCAAAATCCTTATATGTCATATTCATTGCAGTATTTCCTTTCAGCTATAAATAAATTATTTTGGTTACTGAGTTAATTCGTAGTTCGCCATCGTTTCATAACCGTTTCCTCCATATAAAAAAGCCTTTGCCCTGTATAATAAAAACAGGACAAAGACTTAAAAAATCTCTGCGGTGCCACCTGAATTGGCAAAAGCCCACTTTACCGGATACAATCATATCCGCCCGGCTTGGTAACGGACCGGCGCCGGCAGCTATTACTCACGCTTTGCGCTTTCCCGCTGCCCTCATGAGTCCATTCACTTCCTCTAAACTACGGCGATTCCACCGTCCGCCGCTCTCTTTAAGTTATACTGAAAGCTACTATTCTCAATCTTCGGTTTTGATTTATTGATTACATTTATACCACTATATTACGCTTCTGTCAAGTAAATCGTTAAAACTTTTTATAAAAAATTAAGGTGCTCAAAATGAGCACCTTGATTTTTTTCAGGCGATTCTCAAAAGCGGAGTGAGGTTGCTCTCTTGAATCTATATAACAAAATAGCGGTACTGATGACAGGAAGTTCAGTTAGTTTGCTTTAAGGTCAAGACCGGAAGCCTTTTTGTCGTACATCTGTTTGCAAAGCTCGGCGATATATGCGCCAGCTTCGACAGGAGGAGTTCCGGCTTTGTGGATATTGGATACAACGGTACGGTTTGCTTCCGGAATTCCCGGATAGCCGCCGTATACGCAGTAAGCGGAAAGAGAGGAAGAGGTCGCAAGACCGGGTCTCTCGCCGAGGAGGATTACGGTAACCTTCGCGTTGAGAAGTTTAGCAACGGAATCCTCTGCGCCGACGCGTCCGTACTTTACAAAGAACGGAGTGCCGACTTTGAGACCGGAGGATTTAAGTCCGTTATAGAGTGCGGGAAGAACCGCGTCTATATTTGCTTCAACAGCGGAGCTGGAAAGTCCGTCGGAAACGACAATCTGGACGTCCGGGTCGCTAATGCAGTCTTTTTTGATCTGCGCAGCAGTCTCGTCGTCAAAAACTCTTCCGAGATCAGGTCTTGTGAGGTAGGTCTCTTTGCTGTCGCATTTGGTGGTATAGGATTTGAGGTTGTTTCTCTCAAGATACTCCTCGCTTACGTCGTTGAAAACGGCGTCCATTGCGGCGGCGTTATCAGCGCGGACACGGAGGGTGGTTCTTGTAAGAGGACGTGGACCGCATCTCCAAACGCCGAGACGGGCGTCGGTTTTTGCTTTGATGCGCATATACTCCTCTTTGTTGTAGGGGTTCGGAATGTTAAATTCATCTCTAAGGCTGTAAGCGGAAATATCCTCCACTTCCCCGTCGCAAACGCATTTAGGAGCTGCCTTATCTTCCTTTGTTGCCTGTGCGATAGCTTCACGGATGATTTTCATAAGTTCGGTATCGTTCATTATAATTGCAGCCTCCTTTCTTATTTAGCAAAGAACATTGACGCATCGCCGGCGCGCTCGCCAAGTCTTCCGTTTTCGTCAAGAATTCCCATCTTGATTGCCCATTTGTGGAACTCGGGAGCGGGTTTTCTGTGGCTGAGCTCGCGCATGGTGTTGTCGTCGTGGAAAGAAACGTCCTGATATGCAAGCATTACGTCGTCGCCCATAGGAACGCCCATATAGTCGTTGCAGTTGGCGGCGTTGAGGAGCAGGCAGGCGATTTCCTGGTCGTCCTGGGTGATGCCGGTGTGGTTGGTGAAGCAAGGAGCCATACCCATAGGAAGACCGATGATTTTAGCCATAAAGTGGTCCTCAAGGTTGCCGCGGATCATTTCTTTGCCGTCGTAAATGGTTTCCGGTCCGATGAATCCGGTTACGTTGTTTACCATGAAGGGCTCGAAAGCGCGGGCAAAACCGTATGTACGTCCTTCAAGGGTGAGCTCGTCTGCGCCCTCGTCGCAGTCGATAGACATTTCGGAACCTTCGCCGGTCTCGAAATAGAGCTTGTTCATACCGGTGCCGTAGCACTCTTTTCTTGCGAGGTCATATGCCTCTTTAAGGAGAACTTCGTCAACGCCGAAGGCTTCGCAAGCGGACTGGGTGCCTGCGATGGACTGGAAGAACATAGAGAGCGGAGCGCCCTCACGAACCGCCTGCATCTGGGTGGTTACGTGGGAAAGAACGGTGATCTGGGTCGGGATTTCCCATTTGTCCTTGAACTCGCGGAGAGCGTGGGAAATTCTCTGGGTGGTCTCGACGGTGTCCTCAACGGGGTTGATTCCGAAGCAGGCGTCGCCGGAACCGTAGGAAACAGCTTCCTGTACGCCAAGAAGAATGGTCTCTGGGTCATCGGTGCTGGAGTTGCACTGTGCACGGAAAGCAAGGGTTCCGGGAAGACCGAGCTGGGTTTCGCAGCGGGTAGGTCTGAAGCATTTGCTGGAGCCGTAGATAAGGTCGGAAGCGGAGCAGATTTTTGCAACCGCGGCGACGGTCTCGCCGATCCAGGCATAGCTTGCGCGGTAGAGGTCGTCGGAAGTGGTCTTATGGTCCATAATCCACTCACGGACTTCACCGATAGTCATATTTTTGAACTTGTCGTACTGACGTCTGTTCATAGAGTCGATTTCAACTCTTGTAACCTCGTCTTTTTCGTAAGGAACGACGGGGTTTTCGGTGATGTCGGCAACGGTAAGCTCGCTGAGAACTACTTTTGCGGCAATTTTCTCGGTAACAGATTCGGGAGCGATTCCGAGGTATCTGTCGCCGGACTTAGGCTCGTTTGCCTTTGCAAGCACGTCTTTGACGTCGCGGAATTCAAATGTTTTTCCGTTAAGTCTTGTCTTAAGTTTCAAAATAAAAACTCCTTTCTTTTTTAGGGATAAAGCGAAAATTGAAAGCGGCATACCTCCTTTTTTAAAGAAGAAAGCTCTCTTATTATCTTTCTTCATTTATATAAGTCCGCCTTTCCGCAGGTCGGAAAATTATTCAATAAAATCAAAAGTTACGGCGGTTCCCTTTTCGGAGGACTCAATAATAAATTCGCCGTTGAGCTTTTCCTTGACAATGGTTTTTACGATGTCAAGCCCTGTGCCGTTCTTTCTTTCCTGTTCCGGCTCGAAGCCCACTCCGTCGTCAATAACGGAAATTTTCGTTGAAAGTATCCCCTTTTCTGCCGTGAGCGTTATGCTTCCGCTTCTGCCCGCCGGAAACGCGTGTTTCATGGCGTTTTGCAAAAGCTCGTTCACAACGAGTGCAATGGGTGAAGCGTATGCGGAGGATATTTGTATATCGTCCGCGACTATTTTTATCGAAACCGGCTGCACGGTGCTTATGGAGCTCTGGAGCACGTTGGCGCGGACCTTTTCGAGCACGTATTTTAAAGACGCGCTCTTATCCGAAACGTGAACGATTTCCTCCAGCGTCGCCGCAAGAGCATTGAGCCTTCCGGCGGTGTCCCGGAGAACGGAACGGGCGTCGAGCTCGTCCGCGTATTTCTCTTTGGAATCCAGCATTCCCGACAGCATTATAAGGCTGTTCTTTATGCGGTGGCGCTGCTCCCGAAGGGCAATCGTCTGGGCTCCCGCCCTCTTTTCCTGTTCCCGAAGGGCGGTCACGTCCTCGATTATTATCGCGAGCTTAATGGAATTTTCATATATCGGAACGGTGGTATAGCGAAGGTTATAGGAGCTTACCATAACCTCCCTTTGTTTTATTCCTTTTTCACTTATATCGCTTCCGGGTAGAAAATATTCGTCCGAGTCCGTCTGGATATTTTTAAGCGACATTTTCATAATGTTGTCAACGTACCCGAGCTTTTTCGCGTAAAGCTCCCTCGCCGCAGCGTTGCATGCGACCACTTCGTCATTGTCACCGATTATTATGACCGCTTCGCTCAGGTGCT
>JAEDJF010000111.1 GCA_016296485.1 Oscillospiraceae bacterium | reverse complement strand
AAGGGACGAAAACTTCGTCCGGGAGCTCTGTGAAAAATACGGAATACCCATTAAGATTCTGAGCGCCGACGTTTCGGGCTTCGCCCTTGAGCACGGCTTGAGCACGGAGGAGGCGGGGCGGAAAATCCGGTACGAGTTTTTTGAGCACTGCGCCCGGGAGCTTTCACCCGGGGCGAAAATCGCCACCGCACATAGCCTTTCGGACTCCATCGAGACCTTTATTTTTAACGCCGCCCGGGGAACGGGGCTTTCGGGTCTTTGCGGGATTCCGCCCCGAAGGGGCAAAATCGTCCGACCGCTTCTCGGCTTTTCGAGGGGCGAAATCGAGGATTACTGCGCCAGAAACGAAGTCCCCTTCGTCACGGACAGCACCAACCTTGCGGACGAATATACGAGAAATAAGATCCGTCACCGGGTCGTACCGGTCCTTCGGGAGATAAACCCGGATTTTGAGAGCGCGTTTTCAAGGCTCTTCGGGAGCCTTAGGGAAATTTCCGACGACGCAGACCTTGCCGCCGCCGCAGCCCTTGGGGCTGCTTCGCTGCCCCAAGGGCTCGACGCCCGCGCCCTTCGGGCGCTGGCGCCGCCGCTTAAAAAGCGGGCGGCGGCGCTCGTTCTCGAGCGCTTCGGCTTCGGGGTCAGCGCCGAGAGGGTGAACTTCCTTTCCGATGCCTTCGGCGGGGGGGATTTCAAGGCGGAGCTTGCGAAGAACGCCTACCTCGTCCAAAAGGACGGGATAATTTTCCGGGAGGAGAAGAAAGAGCCCCTTCCGCCAATAGAGGAGAGGAAGCTTTCCCCGGGAAAAATTCCCCTTTCCGGCGGAAAAACCGCCGAAATCGAGCTTTTGCCCTATGAAAAGTTCAAAAATTTACACAAAGTTAATCATTACGATTTAAAATATACCTTTGACTATGGTAAAATACTTGGCACAGCCGTAGTCCGTTCCCGCCGCGAGGGCGACAAAATGAACCTCACCGGCGGGACGAAAACCCTTAAAAAGCTCTTTATTGAAAAGAAAATACCCGCCGAGGAGCGAAATTCCCTGATGGTCATAGCCGACGGGGAGGGCGTTCTTTGGGCGGAGGGGCTCGGCGCCGCAAGGCGGGCGAGGCTTTCCGGGGAAACAAAAACCGTGGCGGCGGTAAAAATCCGCCGAAACGAAAATATAAATGAAAAGGATGCGGCAAAATGAAGTACAATATGAAAGACGACATCGAGGAAGTTCTTCTTCCCGAAAAGGACCTTCAGAAGGCGGTCAAGAAGCTCGGAAAACAGATAAGCGCGGACTATGAGGGCAAAAACCTCATGCTCGTGGCGGTGCTCAAAGGTTCGGTAATCTTTATGGCGGACCTTATGAGGGCAATCACTATCCCGGTTTCCATTGACTTTATGTCCGTTTCGAGCTACGGCGCGGGCGTCAAGAGCAGCGGCGTCGTCAAGATTATCAAGGACCTTGACCACGACCTTACGGGTTACGACGTGCTCATCGTCGAGGACATTCTCGACAGCGGGCTCACCCTTTCCTACCTCACCAACGTTCTTCGTCAGAGAAACGTGAGCTCCATCAAAATCTGTACCCTTCTCGACAAGCCCGAGCGCCGCAAGGTGGACATCAAGCCGGACTACGCCTGCTTCGTCGTCCCGGACAAATTTGTCGTGGGCTACGGTCTCGACTACGACCAGAAATACCGCAACCTTCCCTACGTGGGTGTCGTGAAACCGGAGGTTTACAGCAAGTAAAACCCCGGGGGCGAACGCGTTGGATCTGAAGAAAAGGAAATCGCACAGGTTAAAAAATTACGATTACAGCCAGAACGGGTATTGTTTTATAACGGTTTGCACCCATAATAGGGCAAGGATTTTAGCAACCTACAGGATATAGTGCGCGGTTTTAAATCCGTCGCAACTCGGGAATACAATAAAATCGTTTCCGAAGACCTCCGCAACAAATTGTGGCAAAAATCCTTCTACGACGAAATTATACGGAATGAAAAAGCCTACGGCGAAATCTGTAAATACATTTGCGAAAACCCCTCAAGGTGGGAGGAGGACGAATACTTCGTCTGAACCCGCCGCCAAATTTGTCAATCATTTTTTATATAAATCGGAGTTGATCATTTGAACAATAAGGTACGCAGCATAATTTCATACGTTTCGGCGATACTGCTGCTTCTTTTCCTGGCGTCAATGCTCTTTACAATGAACCGGGAGGAAGTCACGAAGCTGAAATACTACGAGGTGCTCGAGCTCTTCGAGGACGGAAAGGTAGAAAGCTACACCCTCGACCTCGGAACCGGCGCCCTCACCGCGAAAATCGAGGGCGACGAAAAGGAGCTCAAATACACCGTCCCGAACGTCAGCGTTTTCCTCGGCGACGTGGAGAGAATCCTTGACAAAAACGGCACGGACATCACCGCGATGCAGCCGGACTACGTCCCCATAAAGGAAACCCCCTGGTGGGTCTCCCTCATTCCGACGCTTCTTCTCGTCGGGGCAATGGCGGTTTTCTGGGTCGTGATGATGCGCCAGCAGGGCGGCGGCGGAAAGGTTATGAATTTCGCCAAGGCAAACTATAAGGACAAAAACAGCGAAAAGCCCACCACTTTCAAGGACGTTGCGGGCTGCAAGGAGGAAAAGGAGGAGCTGGAGGAAATCGTTGAGTTCCTCAAGCACCCGGGGCAGTTCAACAGCCTCGGCGCCCGTATCCCCAAGGGCGTGCTCCTTATGGGTCAGCCGGGTACCGGTAAGACCCTCCTTGCGAGAGCCGTCGCCGGCGAAGCGGGAGTGCCTTTCTTCTCAATTTCCGGCTCCGACTTTGTGGAAATGTTCGTCGGCGTCGGCGCCAGCCGCGTCCGCGACCTTTTCAACGAGGCGAAAAAGAACGCCCCGGCGATTATTTTCATAGACGAAATCGACGCCGTCGGTCGCCATAGAGGCGCGGGTCTCGGCGGCGGTCACGACGAGCGCGAACAGACCCTCAACCAGCTCCTGGTTGAGATGGACGGCTTCGGCAACAACACGGGCATCATCGTAATGGCGGCGACGAACCGCGCCGACATTCTTGACCCGGCGCTTCTCCGTCCCGGACGTTTCGACCGCCAGATTGCCATCGGCGCGCCGGACGTGGAGGGACGCGAGGCGATTCTAAAAATTCACACCAGAAACAAGCCCCTCGCTCCGGACGTGGACCTTTCGGTCATCGCAAAATCCACCGCCGGCTTCACCGGCGCGGAGCTTGAGAACCTCGCCAACGAGGCGGCTCTTCTTGCGGCTCGCCGCAAGAAAAAGGCAATTACAATGCAGGAAATCGAGGAGGCGACCATCAAGGTCGTCGCCGGACCGGAGAAAAAATCCAAAAAGGTCAGCGACAAGGACAAACGCCTCACCTCCTACCACGAGGCGGGTCACGCCGTGGTCACCTATTTCTGCGAGACCCAGGACCCGGTCCACGAGATTTCCATCGTGCCCCGGGGCTACGCCGGCGGCTACACCATGAGCCTTCCTGTGGAGGACCGCAACTACGTCACGAAGCACTTTATGGAGGAGGAGCTTTGCACCCTTCTCGGCGGGCGTGTGGCTGAGAAAATCGTTCTCGGCGACATTTCCACCGGCGCTTCCAACGACATCGAGCGCGCCACCAGCATCGCCCGTAACATGGTAATGCGCTACGGCTTCAGCGAGAAGCTGGGTCCGATGGTTTACGGCTCGGACGAGAACGAGATTTTCCTCGGTCGCGACATCAGCCAGGGTCGCCACTACTCCGACGAGGTTGCTTCGGACATCGACGCGGAGATTCGCCTTTTCATCGACGAAGCCTACGAGAAGGCGGAGAAGATTCTCACCGAGCACCGGGAGAAGCTCGACGCCGTCGCCGCCGTGCTCATGGAGAAGGAAAAGGTCACCGGCGAGCAGTTCGCCGAGATAATGTCCGGCAAGGCTCCGGAGGAAACTACGGAAGCCCCTGTTTCGGAGAGCGAAGCTCCCGCCGAAACCCCGGAAACCAGCGAAAAAGAATAATATATTATTGTTATAATATATAAAGAAAAGCGCCGCCCTCGGGCGGCGCTTTTTTGCGCTTGGTCGGATATAAAACCGTAGGGGCGGATATTATCCGCCCGCCTTGTAAACGGTTTCCG
>JAEDJF010000110.1 GCA_016296485.1 Oscillospiraceae bacterium | reverse complement strand
CGCCCCGCACAGATTTTTCCACGATAGGTCACATCGGCGAGCTACATAGCGAACCGGAAACGCGACGGTAGGGAACACCCTCTGCGGCACAAACGGTTTAAAGATACGGACCCCGCCCAAAGCCGCTTTATGCTATGACGAAGCGGCGGCCGGGGACGGAGCGGATGAGACCGTAGATTTCAAGCTCCGTGAGGGCGGCGGCGGATTCCGCCGCCGAAAGCCCGGCGTTTACGGAGAGCTCGTCGGCGAAGCGGGGCGTCGCGTCAACGAGGGCGTAAAGCGCCGCCGCTTTCTTTGAAACCCCGTCGGGAAGGGGCTTTTTCGTGACCGCCGGCGGTTCCTTCGGTTCGGGCTCCGTTTCGACTTTAGGGAGCCCGAGCTTCGCTATTTTTGAAAGGTCGATATATTCGCCGTAGTCCGCCGCGTATTCGCCGAGAATGTCCTCGGCGCTTCCAACGGGGAGGGCGCCCTCTTTCAAAAGGCGAAGGGTCCCTTTGGAGGTGGAGCGGCAAACGTCCGCCGGAACGGCGAAGACCTGCCGTCCCTGGCTCTCGGCAAGGCGAGCCGTGACGGAGGTGCCGCTTCGGGCGGCGGCTTCGACGACGCAGACCCCGAGGGAGAGCCCGGAAACGATTCGGTTCCTTATTAAGAAAAAGCTCGACTGGGGCTCCGCGTCCGGAGCGAACTCGCTTATTACGGCGCCGTTTGCGGCGATGAGCTCCTTGAGCTCGAGATTTTCGCTGGGATAGGTGTTACAGATTCCGCAGCCCTGGACGGCGACGGTTTTTCCGCCGGCGGCAAGACAGGCTTTATGGGCGGCGGAGTCAACCCCTTCCGCCATTCCGCTGACGACGACGGCGCCGGCGGCGCCGAGACCGCCGGCAATTATTTCGGTCATTTTCCGCCCGTATTCGGTCATCCGGCGGGTGCCGACAACGGCGATTGCGGGAAGATTGTTGAGACAGCTCTCGTCCCCCAGGACGTAGAGCACCGACGGGCAGTTTTCAATTTCGAGGAGCCGCCGGGGAAAAAGCTCCGAGTTCCGCGAAAGCACCTTCGCGCCGTAGTCCTCGGCTCTTTCGAGGGCTTTTTTCGCCATATCGAGGGTGGTAGCCCGAATCCGAAGCTCGTCGGAGTCGGAGACCTTTCCCACCTCGTCGATGCCGCTTTTGCCCGCAAGGAAAAATTCCTCCGGGTCCGGGAAGCGCTCCAGAATACGGTCGGTAAGGGGACTTCCGGGCTGGACCGCAAGTCCGAGCCAGACCCAATGCAAAAGGCTCATAGCAACGTTCCTTTCTTCATCAAGTCTTAAATCACCGCTGTCTTGAGGCGGCGTAGATCATTATTGCGGCGGCGCAGGCGGCGTTGAGGCTTTCCGCCCGACCGGGCATTGGTATCATAACGGTTTTGTCGCAGGAGGCGACGGTCTTTTCCGAAAGACCGTTGCCCTCGTTTCCGATGAGCACGCAGGAGCGGTGCTCAAACTTCACGTCCGGGAGTATTTCGGCTCTGTCGGAAAGGGCGGCGGCATAGGTCGAAACCCCCGCCGCTTTGAGCGTTTCCAAAGCTTCGGCGTCGGTTTTAAAAACCTTCACCGGAAGGCGGAAAAGGCAGCCCATTGAGGAGCGCAGCACCTTCGGCGAAAGGAAGTCGGCGCAGCCGCAGAGAAAGACGCCCTTGACGTCCATCGCTTCGCAGGTGCGGAGCACCGTCCCGATATTGCCCGGGTCCTGGAGCTCCGAGAGAAGGACGAAAAGCCCGTCGGAGGAAAGGTCGATTTCCCGCTCCGCGAAGCGGCAGAGGGCGAAGACACCTTGAGGGGTCTTTGTGTCGCTTATCTTTTCGGCGGCGGAGGGGGAGATATAGTAGGTCTCTTTCGCGGCGGAAAGAAGCTCGGAAAGGTATTCCGGATAGCGGTTTTCCGCCTCCTCGGTTAGGAAGACCCGGAGCACTTCGGCGCCGCTTTTCGCCGCCTCGGAGCAAAGGCGCGCCCCTTCGGCAACGAAAAGACCGGTCTCGCGCCGGAGCTTTTTGTCCGAAACGAGGGCGGCGGCTTCCTTTATCATAGGGTTGTCACGGCTTTGAATCAGCAAGGGTTTTCCCACCTTTCCATTATAAAATACCACAAACGGGAGCAAAAAACAGCCCCCGGAGGGCAAAAAAATTTATCTTTATATAAAGCAAGTCGCCCGAGCTAATCCTAACCCGGGCGTTTTTTGTCGAAATTAAAGGGCGGCTTTTGCCTGTGCGCAGAGGGCTGCGAAGCCTTCGGCGTCATGAATTGCCATCTCAGAGAGCATCTTTCTGTTGAGGGAGACGCCGGATTTCTTGAGACCGTTCATGAAGGTGGAATAGTTCATTCCGTTCATTTTGCAGCCGGCGGAAATACGGGTGATCCAGAGTCTTCTGAAATCTCTCTTTTTCTGTTTTCTGCCGATGAACGCATAGCGTCCGGATTTCATAACCGCCTGTTTTGCGGTCCTAAACAGTCTGTGTCTTGCGCCATAGTAGCCTTTAGCAAGCTTCAGAACTTTTTTTCTTCTTTTATGGGACATGATCCCGCCTTTAACACGAGCCATTGTTATTAACCTCCGTAATTTGTCTTAATGTTGTTTTGAAAAAGATCGCTTTGCCAAATTAGGCGTAGGGCATGATCTTTCTGAGTTTCTCCATGTTGGTGCAATCAGCGTAAGTTGCATGACGGAGATTACGTTTACGTTTGGAATCCTTGCTCTGGGAGTTGAGCTTGTGGGATTTGTAAGCTTTATTGCGTTTTACTTTTCCGTCTTTGGTGAAGCGGAAACGTTTCTTTGCGCCGGAATGGGTTTTGAGCTTTGCGTTCATTTTGATATCCTCCTGATAATTAATTGCAAAAAGCAAATATTAAACGAACTTATTTGGACGTTTTGGAAGTCACGACCATAACCATGCTTCTTCCCTCGAGCTTCGGAAGCTTATCGACGGAGCCGTATTCGGCGATGCCGTCGGCGAACTTCTTCATCATATCGGAGCCGAGTTCCGGGTGTGCCATCTCACGGCCGCGGAAGCGGACGGAGACCTTGACTTTGTTGCCGTCTTTAAGGAATTTAGCGGCGTGGTTGAGCTTCGTATTGAAGTCGTTGGTATCGATGTTAAGGGAAAGACGAATCTCCTTGACCTCGATAACTTTCTGGTTTTTCTTTGCCTCTTTTTCGCGTTTCGCCTGTTCAAAGCGGTATTTGCCGTAGTCCATGATGCGGCAAACGTGCGGGTTCGCGGTGGGCGCGATTTCAACAAGGTCAAGATTTTTTTCCGCGGCTGCCGCAAGGGCGTCTTTAAGGGAAATAATGCCGAGCTGGCTTCCGTCGGAATCGATCACGCGGACCTCTTTTTCGCGGATCTCCTCATTGATGAGCAGTTCCTGTTTGGCTATGCTGAACACCTCCAAAATAATAAAAAAAGTGCGGATACAAAGAAAGCACCGCACAAAAGACTCAGAGCGGGCGTTTTGCCCCCTTTGAGCATTTGATTTGCCGTCCGCGTTCAAAAGGCGGGACGGCGAGAACGGTTCGTTCTGCTTCTTTGTCCTAAATATTATAATGGGTAAAAACGGCTTTGTCAATAGGGCGGGGAGAAAAATTTTTAGAAGGAGCGGGCGGGAAAAATTCCCGCCCGCCAGCACGGCGCCACGCCGTGTTAAATTTGCGCGAAACCGTAGGGGAGGGAATTAGCCGCCCGCAAGCCTTCCCCTCGGGGGCAAGGCTTGCGAAGCGCGTCCAGTGGACGAAACAGCGAGCAAGGCTTGGCGCCGCGGTCAAAAATTTCAAGGCGTATGCCGCAGAAATTTTTGGGAACCGCAAGAGGACAGTGTCGCCGTTAGGCGACGGATGAGGTGTTTCGCCTTGATGTGGGGGAAATTGGCGCCCGAACCGTAGGGGCGGATAATCTCCGCCCGATTGGGAATGGTTTGCACGTTTGAAAACGGAACGCCGCGGACGGCGTTCCCTACGGTAATTTAAACGTAGGGCGGGGTCTCGACCCCGCCGCATAGCCTCCCCTATTAGGGGAGGGGGACCGCGTTAGCGGTGGAAGGGTGGAAACGTTTTCGCTTTTGTTATATTACCCCCATCTCTTTCTGCGGAAAGAGACGGTGGTAAC
>JAEDJF010000109.1 GCA_016296485.1 Oscillospiraceae bacterium | reverse complement strand
CGCCGGAGCTTTATGAAAGCGTCTGCGGCAGGGCGGCGGATTACAACACGGTTTTCGCGGGTCTTTCGGACGACAGCGAGGAGGCGAGGGACGAACTGGCCTCCGACCTTATGAGCTACGACGGGGTTTTGGCGCTTTCGTTCTCCGCTTCCGCGAAGGAATCCTTTGCGGACACCGTTTCGAACCTCAACTACGTGGTGCTTTTGATAATCGTCTGCGCGGCGCTTCTTGCTTTCGTCGTGCTCTATAACCTCACGAATATCAACATCACCGAGCGAATCCGCGAAATCGCCACCATAAAGGTCCTCGGTTTCTACGACAACGAGGTTTCCGCCTACGTCTTCCGTGAAAACCTGCTTCTGACCCTTATGGGCGGGGGCGTCGGGCTCTTCCTCGGCGTCTGGCTCCACAAGTTCGTAATAACCGTCGCCCAGTCCGACTCCGTAATGTTCGGGCGGGACCTTCCGCTTTGGTGCTACGCTGCGGCGTTCGTTATGACCCTTGTGTTCGCGGTGATTGTGGACTTCATAATGTTCTTCCGACTTCGGAAGGTCAGCATGGTCGAGTCCCTCAAATCCGTGGAATAATTCCTGAAAATATTTATAAAAAAGACGTTTTACATCTTTTATTTTCTGTATTATTGTGATATAATAAACTCATCTGAATACACAGGAGGGTATTGCTATGCTCAGAATTGAAGACCAGATTGAAAATTCCACCGCTATGATAAAAACCGTCGACTATATTGAATCCCAGATTCGCAAAATCAACAGCGATGACGGAACCGCCGACGCTTTCGTAGCCGAAGCCAAAGCCGCTATCGAAAAGCTCCGCGCAATTATGAAAGACGGCGGAATTATCAGATAATAAATATTAAGAGCGCCGGTTTTGCCGGCGCTCTTTTTTTAAAACAAACGCAAAAAGCGGCGGTCCTTGCGACCGCCGCTTTTTCTATCAATCTTTAAACCCGAGAAGCCCCGCGCCGATGATTCCCGCGGAGTTGCCGAGCCGCGCCTTGATGACCTTCGGCGGCTCGATTCCGCCGTTTGCGTAGCACATTGAGCGGACTTTCTCGTTGAGCGGGTCGATAAGGGAAGCGCCCTGGTTGCTGACGCCGCCGCCGAGGATTACGACCTCGGGGCGAAGAACGTTCACAAGCCCGGAAATTCCGTCCGCAAGATAGCTTATGTACTGCTCGACGACGGCGGCGCCGGTTGCGTCGCCCATGTCCGCCGCGTCGAAGGCGGTGCGCCCGCCGACGTTGTTGAGGTCGCCCTTGCACATCTCCCAGATGAGTGATTCCGGGTGCTGGGCGGCGAGCTCCCTCGTCTGGCGCTTGAGCGCCGTCGCGGAAGCGTAAGCCTCGAAACAGCCGTTTTTGCCGCAGCCGCATTTTACGCCGCCGTGGACCATCGGAATATGCCCGAATTCGCCGCCGTAGGGACCGAAGCCGGTAAAGAGCTTGCCCTTGTAAACAATGGCGCCGCCGACGCCGGTTCCGAGGGTGAGCATGAGCATGCTCTCAAACTGATTCCCGAAGCCCCGGCGGTATTCGCCGAGGGCGGCGCAGTCCGCGTCGTTTCCGAGAAAGACGGGAATCCCCAGCTCCTTTTCAAGAAAGCCCACGGCGTCAATCTCTTTCCAGTTGATGTTGGGCGCAAGAAATACCGGACCCTTTTCGCTTTTGCAGACGCCGGGAATTCCGACGCCCATAAAGAGCATATCGGAAATCTCCTTTCCGACGTCAGAAACGGCGAGCCTTGCCGCCGCGGCAATTTCGTGAAGAAGTCCCTCGATATTGCTGCTGTCCGCAACGGGAACGCTCACTTTCGTAATGAGCTCGCCGTCCTTGCTGACGACTCCCGCGCCTATGTTTGTTCCGCCAAGGTCAATTGCAACAGAATATACCATTTTTATCAGCTCCGCATTATAAATTAGTCGGTGAAAATATTTCTCCGCCGGTGAAGATGTACGCTTAAAACAAGACCCACGCCCAGATAGGTTATTGAAATGGAGGTTCCTCCCGCGCTGAGAAGCGGAAGGGTGATTCCGATTACCGGAATGACGCTCACGCACATTCCGATGTTTACGAAACACTGGAAAAAGAACATTGCGAAAAAGCCGTAGCATATGTACGCCCCGAGGGGGTCAAGAGCCGTCCGCGCGCTGAAAAGCGCCCGAAAGCAGATTCCCATGAGCAGCGCCACAACGAACATCGCCCCGACAAAGCCCGTAGCCTGACCGATGAAGGCGAAAACGAAGTCGTTGTGCATATTCGGAACGTACCAGTAATCCTCTTTAAAAAGCCCCTTGCCAAGAAGCTGACCGAGACCTATGGAGATGTCGCTGTATCTTTGCTGAAGCCCGATGCCGAGGGGGTCGGCGTATTCCTCAAGATACAGGGAGAGGAAACGGTTTCGCTGGGTGTCCGTAAAGAGGTATTGCCAGATTATCGGCAAAGCCGCCACTGCGACGGCAAAGCCCGAAATTATGTATTTCCAGTCCAGTCCCGCCGCGAAAATCATCACAAGGAAGATGGCGGCAACCACAAGGGCGGTTCCGTCGTCGCCCTGAAAATGAATCAGGAGGACGGGAAGCCCGCCGTGGAGGCAGAGAAGGAGCACGTTGAGCGGCTGGTTGAGCTGGTCCTTTACTTTGGAAAGGTGATAGGCAAAGCTCATTATGAGACAGATTTTGAGGAGCTCCGCAGGCTGAAAGGTGAGCCCGAAGGGAAGCTTCAGCCATGCCTTGTCGTCGATGTACTCGTCAACCTGAACTCCGATGAAGAACGTGAGTATGACGAGGAAAACCGAAACCGGCATATATAGCTTCCAGAGCTTCGCCATAAAGTGATAGTCTATGTTTGAAATTATAACTGCGGCGATAATTCCGAGGGCGGAGGCGCCTATCTGGACGAGATAGGTGCGGTTCGAAACCCCAAGGGTCCCCGCAAGGCTGGAATTGACGAGGGTGTACTGTATAAGTATTCCGAAAACGGAAACGGAAATGCACAAGAACAGCATCCACTTATCGACGCAGCTGAAATACTTTTTTATTGCGCTTCGGATTTTTTTCAATGGAAGAAGCTTCGCCTCCTTTCGGCGGTTCAAAAGCGTTTAGTTACATTTATTATATCATTATATTTTATATCTGTAAATGAAAAGAAATTTCTTTTTTATTTGGGCTTTTCGGTCGATTTTCGGTGTTGCTAACCTTCTCAACCTTTCAATAAAAAAACGCAAAGAGCCGACCGGGTCAAATCCCCGGTCGGCTCTTCGTCGTTTAAGCATATTTTTGCAAGCTTAAAGCGGCGCCCTTTTGCTTTAGTTTTGACGTTCAAAAAATCCGATGCTATATTGGAAAAAGGCACTATTGAAAAAAATAATTAAATAAGTTATAATTAATTAAACAATCGGTTAATGGGAGGGAGTGATGATGTGCGAGTAAGAAACGAAGAAGAATACCGACGCAAGAAAAACGAGCTTATGAAAAAATGCTACGAGTGCTACGCGGAGCACGGGCTGGGCGCCGTCGGAATTAAGGGACTTGCCGAGGCGTGCGGCTGCACCTCCGCGAGCCTGTATACCTATTTTACTGATTTGGACGACCTTATCATCCAATCCACCGAATACTGTATGAGTAAGGTTGAGGACGACTTTATGGCGAAAGCCCCCACGGATGTGGAGGATTTGTGGCGTTTTGTCGACGAAATACCTTATTGGACGGCAAAAAAGCACGGAAAGAAATACCGCCTTATGTATCAGGTCTATACCCACCCGAAATACCGGGAATACGGACAGAAGTTCTTTAAGGGTGTAGATGAACGATATACCGAATACGCAAAAAGCTTGGAGCCGAAGCTGGGTATTCCCTACGAAAAAATAACGCCGCTTATTTTTATTCTGATAAGAGCCTGCGTACATTACGCGCTGTTTGAGGACGAGTTTTATTTGAAATCCCAGATAGCCGTGCTGAAGGAAACCCTTGAACTCTTTGTTATGAAATATAACCCGAAAGCAAGATCGGGCGCTGTTACAGGAAAAGCGGAAATTTTTAAGGGGGTATCCCCTCAGTAGTATGCTACACATACTACTAAACGACCTAATCAACAGAAAATTACCGTAAAATAACGGTACGAGCTAATAATTTATCGGAGACATTTCAAAATGAAAACAATCAAGAAGCTTATCCCCGTGCTTTTAATTCTTTTATTTGTTGTATCTTTGTTTATGATAATTACAGCAAAT
>JAEDJF010000108.1 GCA_016296485.1 Oscillospiraceae bacterium | reverse complement strand
CTGAGGACAACGGCGAAAACGGCGAGACCGTGGCCGGAATATATATCTATAAAAACATGGGCTTCGAACTGTTCGGCGGAAGCACAAAAATGGCTGAGTATTATTCCTCCGTCATCAACAAATACCGCGACGCTCTGCCCGAAAACGTGAATATTTACAATATGGTGGTGCCGAAGCACGCGGAATTTGCCCTGCCGTCGAGATTTTCGAGCCTTTCCAAATCCCAGAAGGACAGCATTGATAAGATTTATTCCGGCTTCGAAAGCGGTATCACCGCCGTTGACGCTTACAGTGTATTAAAGGAACACTCTAAGGAATATATCTATTTCAACACCGACCACCATTGGACCGGTCTCGGCGCCTATTACGCCTATACAGCCTTTATGGAGTCCGCGGGGCTTCCGTACTACGACTATTCCGAATATACGAAGCACACGATAGAGGGCTTTAGGGGAACGCTCTATTCCGGAACACAGTGGGAGAGCCTCTATAACAACCCGGACTACGTGGAGTGGTGCGAGTTCCCGGTGAGCTATACCGCCTACCAATACAAGAAGGGCGATCTTGCCAATTATTATGAGACCACCGTGATGGCGTCCTACGCCAAAGGCGCGAACGCCTACGGCGTTTACCTCGGCGGTGACTTCCCGCTGACGATAGTTAAAACGAACGTCGGAAACGGAAGGAAATGCCTTATCATCAAGGAATCCTACGGCAACGCCCTTTCCACCTATATTGCCTCGGGCTTTGACGAAACCTATATCGTAGATGAAAGATACTATGATGGCAATATTGTGGACCTTGTGAAGGAGCGCGGAATAACCGATGTGCTCATTATAAACAACGTTTCCGCCGCTAATACAGAGTTCCACATTGCCAACATTGAAAGCCTCCTTACCCAGACCTATTCCGGCAGCATTGCCTACCCGGAGGACTGACAAAATGAACAAAGACGCTATAAGAGAAAATTCTATAGTTGAAACCGAAATAACCGCTGTCACCAACGAGGGCAGCGGTGTTTCGCGTTATAACGGAATGGTGATGTTCACCCCTTTTACCGCCCCCGGCGACGTCGCCCGGGTAAAAATCGCGAAGGCGGGAAAGACCTGCCTTTACGGAGAGCTTGAAGAAATAGTGAAGCCTTCCGAAAAGCGGATAGCGCCGGACTGCCCGGTTTTCGGAGAGTGCGGCGGCTGCGCCCTTCGCCATATTGACTATGCTGCAGAGACGGAAATAAAAACCGGCTGGGTAAAGGACCACATCAGCCGCATCGGCGGCTTCGACCTTGACCCTCTCCCGACAAAGCCCTCCCCGAACTGTGAAAGATACCGCAACAAAGCCATTTATCAGGCGGGTAAGAACGAAAAGGGAGAGGCGGTTTTCGGCTTTTACCGCCGAAAAAGCCACGACGTCATAAACTGCGAATCCTGCCTTCTCCAGCCGGAGGAATTCTCGGAAATTCTCCGGGCTGTGAAGTTTTTCGTAAAGGAAAAGAAAATCTCAATATATGATGAAAAGAGCCACAGCGGGCTTTTAAGAGCTGTCTATATCCGAAAGGGCAAAGTGACGGGGGAAGTCGGCGTTTGTATCGTAATAAACGGCGACCGCCTTCCCGGGGCGGAACTTCTCGTTTCCGTTTTGAGCACGCAGTTTAAGGATATTGTTAGCATCGTGCTCAACGTGAACAAGGAGCGCACCAACGTGGTGCTCGGAAAGAAATTTGTGACCCTTTTCGGAAAGGACGGAATTACCGACGTCCTTTGCGGAGTAAAAATCGACGTTTCTCCGGCGGCGTTTTACCAGGTAAACCACGCCGCCGCAGAGCTTCTCTATTCCGAAGCCGCCCGCCTTGCGGACCTTAAAGGCGACGAGACGCTCCTTGACCTTTACTGCGGAGCGGGCACCATCGGTCTTTCGATGGCGGGAAAGGTGAAACGCCTTATCGGCGTTGAAATCGTTCCCGAAGCCGTCGAGAACGCAAAGAAGAACGCCGAGCGAAGCGGCGTAAAGAACGCCGAGTTCATCTGCGGCGACGCGGCGAAAGCCGCCGAAACGCTCCAAAAGCGCGGTCTTCGCCCCGACGTCGTGATTCTTGACCCGCCGCGCAAGGGCTGTTCCGAGGAGACCCTCGCCTCCGTCGCGGCGATGTCGCCGGAAAAAATCGTAATGGTCTCCTGCAACACCGCCACCATGGCGCGGGATTTCAAGGTGCTCTCCGAACTGGGCTACGCCCCAGCCGCCGCCCAGCCCGTGGATATGTTCCCCCGCACCGCCAATATCGAGTGCGCGGCGCTGCTGACGAGGAAAGAAAAATAAAGCCGAAAAGCGGCGCTATTTAAACAAAGTTTTTATAAGTTTTAAGGGGGGTGAAAAAATGACCGTTCTTTTGACCGGCGGCGCCGGGTATATAGGTTCACACACCGCGGCGGAGCTTCTCGCCGCCGGGTACGACGTAATAATTGCCGACAATTTTTCAAACAGCAGTCCGGCGGTGCTCGACAGGCTCGAGCAGATAGCCTGGAAGCGCCCGAAGCTCTATAACGTGGACGTTTCGGATAAATCCGCCTTCGAGCGGGTTTTCGCCGAAAACAAAATCGACTCCGTAATACATTTCGCGGGCTATAAATCCGTGGGCGAGTCCGTGCGGGTGCCGCTCAATTACTACCGCAATAATATAGACTGCACGCTCGCTACGCTGGAGCTTGTGGATAAGTACTCCGTAAACAGCTTTATTTTCAGCTCCTCCGCAACGGTTTACGGCGCTGAAAACGAAGTTCCCTACCGGGAAGATATGAGAGTCGGTCCGTGCTCAAACCCCTACGGATGGACGAAGCTTTTTATCGAACAGATAATAAAGGATTTTTCCTCTGCAAAGCCGGAGTTTTCGGCGGTTTTGCTTCGGTATTTTAACCCCGTCGGCGCCCACCGAAGCGGGCTTATAGGCGAGGACCCCCGAGGAATCCCAAACAATCTGATGCCCTATATCTCAAAGGTCGCCGTGGGCGCCCTCCCGGTGCTTAAAATTTTCGGGAACGACTACCCGACGCGGGACGGCACCGGCGTTCGGGACTATATCCACGTCATCGACCTTGCGAAAGGTCACGTCGCCGCCATGAGGTTCGCTGAGAATAACCGTGGAACGGAGGTCTTTAACCTCGGAACCGGAAAAGGGGAGAGCGTCCTTGAAATGGTCGGCGCCTTCGGGAACGCCTGCGGTCGTCCTGTGCCCTATGAATTTGCTCCGCGGCGGAGCGGCGACCTTCCCGAATATTACGCCGACGTAAGAAAAGCAAACGAAGTCCTCGGCTGGAAAGCGGAGCTTTCCGTCGCCGATATGTGCCGCGACGCCTGGAACTGGCAGAGCCGCAACCCCAACGGATATGAAGAATAAGAAACTGATTATAATTGCAATAGCGGCGGCGCTCGTCTTTATCTGGGGCAACTCCCTCCTTTCGCGGGAGGCTTCGCAGCTCCTCAGCGACAGCGTCCAGAGCGGGCTTATACAAATTTCCGGCGGCGATACCTCCGGCAAAGTGAACTCCGCCGTCCTTCGGAAAGTTGCCCATTTCTGCGAGTTCGCCGCTCTCGGCGGACTTTGGGCGCTGCTTTTTAGGGAGAAGAAAAAGGGCTTTTTCAAAGCCTTTCTCTTTTCCGCCGCCTGCGCCGCCCTCGACGAAACGATACAGATTTTTTCAAACCGCGGCAGCAGCCTTTCGGACGTTATCCTGGACTGCTTCGGAGCATTTTTTGGGGTGCTCGTCATGTTCCTGTTTTTAACAAGAAAAGATAAATAAAGAAGCGCCTAAAGAAAAACTGCTTGCACACTTATGCCGGACCTTTGCCAATGCAAGTATATTTCTGCAAGTTTCATTCTCTGCCATCAAAAAAATTTCTTCGCCTTGCGATGCCTTTAACAGGGTTTAATCTAATAAATGCTTATTTAAACGATTGACCAGCAGCAACGATTAACAGACTTGCAAAAGCGCAATGTAAAGGCATGTTGCGAAATTGTAAAGATGATGAGGTGTAATAAAAACACAAACTTGTTTATAATGAAGTCACCAAAGTAAAGGAGAATTTCATTATGAAACTGTCAGATAAAAGTTTAAGCCTTAGAAAACAGAACGGATTGTCCCAAGAGGAATTGGCTGAGAAATTGAGTGTTTCTCGACAAGCCATTTCCCGTTGGGAGGTAGGTTCTGCTCAACCCGACGCTTTAAATATTCTGCAATTAAGCAAACTTTTCGGAGTGACCGCTGACTATCTTTTGAACGATGATTACAAAAGTGACAATGATGTTCCGGTCGTAAAGAATACTGAAGCTAC
>JAEDJF010000107.1 GCA_016296485.1 Oscillospiraceae bacterium | reverse complement strand
ACACAGAAAGGCTCCATCACTTCGGTACAGGCGGTTTACGTCCCGGCGGATGACCTTACTGACCCGGCTCCGGCAACCACCTTTGCCCACCTTGACGCTACTACGGTTCTTTCCCGTGCTATCACTGAAAAGGGCATTTATCCCGCCGTTGACCCGCTGGATTCTACCAGCCGAATCCTCGACCCGAACATAGTGGGTGAGGAGCACTACCGTACTGCCCGTGCTGTCCAGGAGATACTCCAAAAATATAAGGAGCTCCAGGACATCATCGCAATTCTCGGTATGGACGAACTCAGCGAGGAGCAAAAGCTCACCGTTTCCCGTGCGAGAAAAATCGAGAGATTCCTCTCCCAGCCTTTCCACGTCGCGGAACAGTTCACCGGCATCGAGGGCAAATACGTGCCCCTTTCCGAGACCATTCGCGGCTTCAACGAGATTCTTGAAGGAAAACACGACGACCTCCCCGAGGGCGCGTTCCTTCTCGTCGGAACCATCGACGACGCTGTTGAAAAAGCAAAGGCAATGGCTGAAGCCAGCAAATAATAAATGTAAAAAAAGCCGCCCATTGGGCGGCTTTTTTATCAGAAACATATTGACAAATATAAATATGTTGCATATAATACAGATAGATAATTTTCGATATGAGGTAAAACCAATGGAAATTGATGAAAAGAGAACGGCGGAAATTTTTAAGGCTTTTTGCGACGAAAACCGGGTGAAAATTCTGAAACTCCTGCTCTCCGGGGAAAAATGCGCCTGCAAGCTCCTTGAAGCGCTCAATATCACCCAGCCGACCCTTTCCCACCATATGAAAATTCTCTGCGATTCCGGAATCGTCGTCGGGAGAAAAGAGGGAAAGTGGATGCACTATTCCATCTCAAAAGAGGGAGCAAAGACCGCTAAAGCCTGCCTTGACGCTCTCACGGACCAAAGACCGGACAAAGGCTGCGGCTGCTGCTGAGCAGCTTTCCTTTTGCACTAAATATTGATATATTTAAATTTAACAATTTAATGAGGAGGCTGTATGGAAAAATTAAAAACGGTTTGGGACTTTTTCCAAAATGAGATTCTCGGAATGAGATGGCTCTATCGGCTGATAGGGGACGCAATCGGGGCGCTGGGGTTAGACCCGGAAAGCCGGATAGGCGGGAGCATTCAGTTTTTTATCTATGATACTATAAAAATAATGGTGCTCCTCGGCGCTTTGATTTTCATTATTTCCTATATCCAGAGCTATTTTCCGCCGGAGCGGACGAAAAAAATCCTCGGGCGGTTTCGGGGCGTCGGTGCGAGCTGCGTCGCGGCGCTCCTCGGAACGGTGACGCCCTTTTGCTCCTGTTCGTCGATACCGCTTTTTATCGGCTTTACGAGCGCGGGGCTTCCCTTGGGCGTGACCTTTTCGTTTCTCATCTCTTCGCCGATGGTGGACCTCGGTTCCCTGGTGCTTCTGATGAGCATTTTCGGCTGGAAGGTGGCGATAATTTATGTGGTGCTCGGGCTTGTGATTGCCGTTGCGGGCGGAACGCTCATTGAAAAGCTGCACCTTGAGGACCAGGTGGAGGAGTTCATAAGAAACGCCAAAGCTGTGGATATTCCCCAGGAGGAGCTTCGCTTTAAAGACCGCATAAAATACTCCGGAGAACAGGTCGCAGCTACCGCCAAAAAAGTCGCACCCTATGTGCTCGTCGGGGTTGGAATCGGCGCGGTTATCCACAACTGGATACCCGAAGAATTTATAGTGAAGCTTCTCGGAAACGACAATCCTTTCGGAGTTGTCATAGCGACGGCGGCGGGCGTGCCGATGTACGCGGACATTTTCGGAACGATACCGATTGCGGAAGCGCTTTTGGCAAAAGGCGCGCTTCTCGGGGTGGTGCTCTCCTTTATGATGGGAGTAACGACCCTTTCGCTCCCGTCAATGGTGATGCTGAAAAAGGCAATAAAACCTAAACTTTTAGGAATTTTTATTGCGATTTGTACTATTGGTATTATAATTACGGGTTATTTCTTCAATTTTATTCAGAATTTCATTGTGTAAACAATTAAAAGGAGGATATATTATGTCTTTATTCGCAACCGTCAAAAAGAAAGAAGCGGAGCCGAAAGAAAAGCTTTGCGGCAAAATCGAGAACGTAAAAGTTCTCGGTCTTGGCTGCGCCACCTGCCACAAGCAGCTCGAAAACGCCCAGAAAGCTGTCAAAAATCTCGGTCTTGACCTTGAGGTGGAGTACATCACCGACCTTGAAAAGATAACCGCCTACGGCGTGATGGCAATGCCCGGGCTTGTCGTAAACGACAAAGCGGTTTCCGCCGGAAAGCTTTTGAGCGAAAGCGACGTTGAAAATCTTATCAAAAAGATAGGGGGCTGAAACTATGAGAATGCTTGCTGAATTTTTCCCGGAGTTTGTGGAAAAGCTCGATGAAATGGATGAGCTTTATAAAGAAAAGCGCACCATCGACGAAAAAACCTACCAGTTCATTTGCTTCGCCCTTTCGATAAAGGCCCGGTCGAAGCCCTGCGTCTTAAAGCATTTCAAAGGCGCTCTCGAAGCGGGAGCCACGGTTGAGGAGCTGAGCTATATTCTCGCTCTCACAATGCGCGAGGCGGCTGGCGCCGACGACTGCTGGACCCACGACGTGCTCGGCGACTGGAAAGAAATACTCAAGGGAGAAGTTAAGTGCTCCTGCGAAAAATAAAAGAAAAGCGGTCGTCTGACCGCTTTTCTTTTACTGATTTTTGGCTCGAAATTTAAAAAATAAGCTCAAAAGGTTTATGTTTTAAAGGACACTTGTATAAGCCTTCACATAACCTCACGTGTTTTATGTTTCAATTAGTGCAAATCCTGCGAGCATTTATCCAGTTCTGTTGATAGTGTAACCACGACCAAGAACGCTGCGTATTTCTCCAATCACCACGAATGCAGTGGGGTCAACATCCAAAATGATTCGTTTTATCGGCACGACTTTTTGAAAAGGAACAACGGAAACAATGACATTCATCTGCTGTTGGCGATAGCCTGTTTCAGCTATGAAAGAAGTCATTCCAACATCAAGCTCATTTAGCAGGGCATTTCTGATTTCAGCATGGTGTTCGGAAAAAATTGTGATTTGGCTTTCACCGGTTCCCATCGTAACAATGCGTCCGACAATTGTCGCACTGATAGTGATGACTATGACACCGTAGATGGTCTGGCTAAGCGGCTGCTTCAGCGACTGCACTAAGATTACTGTCGCATCACAGATATTCATTACGGTAGCCACAGGTATTTTGAACCTTTTATTCAGAATTACCGCAAGAATATCGAAACCACCCGAGGATGCGCCGCTGCGCAGGATGAGCCCGGAACCAACACCAAGCATCACATCGGCAACAACTGTGCAAAGCATGGGATCTTGCGCAATGGAATTTAGCGTGTAATGTGAAAAAAATTCGAGCATTACAGGTGGGATGATGTGTACGAGGACGATGTGTTCGAGGAGGGCTACTACTATTCCGTTGACCTATACTTCACTCCCAATGAGAATTATTCCTTAAGCGAAAATGTGACCGCTACTGTGAACGGAAAGCCTCATGACGATACCTACGGAGCCGTTTACGAGGAATATGAACTGGCTTATGTCAGCGCTGTCTTCGGGTCGCTTGAGCCGCAGTACACACTGACCGTGCCCTTCACCACCACGGTTAAGCTTGGTGGCAGCACAGCCCCCGGAAAGACGACGTTTGAGTTGGCGGTTGTGGGCGCCAACGCGGACGAGGAAGCCTACAAGAACGTGACCGTCTCCGCTTCTGTTACCACCAACGGCGCAGGCAGCTATGAAGGTACTATGACTTTCAAAGGCACCTTCCAGCAGCTTCAGAATATGCTCGGCGCGGGCGCATTTGTACAGCAGGTGAATGCAGGCGAACCGAACTGGACCTATGACGATACGGTCTGGGGTCTGCTCCTGCTTCCGGACGCCGTCGAGCTCGCAACGGATTATGATGATAATGATGATACGGCGCCGGAATATACCGTGCTTGTCCTCCCCGCGGTCCGCAATGGTGAGGGAGGGTATTATATCGACTTGGGAGCGATTGACTGGAAAAATCCGCAGTCGGAAGATATGCGCTTTACCAACACCTACACCTATTCCGCTCCCGTCCGTGACAATGTTCCTGTCCGTGATACCGCTACTATTATAATCGGCGGCGAAAAAGAGGAGAGCAAACCCGCTGAAGAGAACCCGAACACCGGCGCGCCCGTTGCCGCAAATATGAGCACCCTTTCCGTGCTCGTTCTTGCCTCCGCTGTCGCCGTGCTCAAAACGAAAAAGCACTGATATTTTCTAATCTTCTCAACCTTTCAA
>JAEDJF010000017.1 GCA_016296485.1 Oscillospiraceae bacterium | reverse complement strand
ATAAATACTGGGGTTTTCTTACTTGTCGTTCGGTAAGGACTTCATTGTGGGGAAGAGAAGAACGTCGCGAATGGAATAGTTTCCTGTGAGGAGCTGGACCATACGGTCGATACCTACGCCGAGACCGCCCGTGGGGGGCATACCGTATTCCATAGCGGTGAGGAAGTCCTCGTCAAGTCTTTCCGCCTCGTCGTCGCCCTGCTCACGAAGAGCAACCTGCGCCATAAAGCGCTCGCGCTGGTCGATGGGGTCGTTGAGCTCGGAGTATGCGTTGGCGTGTTCGCGACCCGCAACGAAAAGCTCGAACCTTTGAGTCATTCCGGGACGGTCGGGACATTTCTTGGTCAGCGGGCTGACCTCGATGGGGTATTCAGTAATAAAGGTCGGCTGAATGAGCTTGTCCTCAACGTATTCGTCAAAGAAGAGGGCAAGTATATCGCCTTTCTTGTGCCTGTCCTCGAACTCTATGTTGTGCTCTTTAGCGACAGCTTTTGCGGCTTCGGTATCCGGAATCTGGTCGAAATCGACTCCGGAGTATTTTTTAACCGCTTCGGTCATAGTGATACGCTCGAAAGGTTTGCCGAGATCAATTTCGTGTCCGTCGAACTCAACTACGGTCTTTCCGATGACGTTCTCGGCACAGCGGCGGAACATTCTTTCGGTGATGTCCATCATTCCGTCGAGGTTGGTGTATGCCTGATAGAGCTCAAGCTCGGTAAATTCGGGGTTGTGTCTCGGGTCCATACCCTCGTTGCGGAAAACGCGACCTATCTCATAGACCCTATCAAAACCGCCGATGATAAGGCGTTTAAGGTGAAGCTCAAGAGCAATACGCATATACATATCAATGTTGAGCGTGTTGTGGTGGGTGATAAAGGGTCTTGCGTTTGCGCCGCCGGGAATGGTGTGGAGTACCGGGGTCTCGACTTCAATAAAGCCCTCCTCATCAAGAAGCGTGCGGACCTCTTTAATAATCTGGCTGCGCTTTACAAAGGTGTCCTTAACCTCGGGGTTAATGATAAGGTCAACGTATCTCTGTCTGTAACGGAGCTCCTGGTCCTTAAGTCCGTGGAATTTTTCCGGAAGGGGAAGGAGGGATTTCGCGAGAAGTACGATTTTAGTCGCCTTAACGGAAATTTCGCCCATATGGGTGCGGAAAACGATGCCCTCTACGCCGATAATATCGCCGATGTCCCATTTCTTGAAGTCGGCGTAGTCATCCTCGCCGACCATATCCTTACGGATATAAAGCTGGATGCGACCCTCTTTATCCTGAATATCGGCAAAGGAAGCCTTGCCCATGCCGCGTTTGCTCATGATTCGTCCCGCCATGGATACGGTCATGGTGCTTTCCTCGCCCTCGGGCGGGTCGACAAAATTGGATTTGGTGCTTTCGGAATAGGCGGTTACGTTATATTTGGTGATAACGAAGGGGTCTTTTCCCGCTTCGCGAAGGGCGGTCAGCTTGTCGCGTCTTATCTGAAGAAGCTCGGAAAGCTGCTCTTGGCTGAGTTCCTGTTCCTGAATCTGTTCGTCCATTTATTAACTTCCTTTCAAAAGGGTATATTATTTACAGAATACTATTTTAACATATAAAAAAACAAATAACAACAGTAATTATAAGAAAAACTCGGCTAAACCCAAGATATATCGCAATAAAAAGCGGACGCTTCAATTTGAAGCGTCCGCCATGCGATTATCTGCTGATGTCGAGAACCTTGAATTTTGCGGTGTCGCCGCTGGGGAGAACCGCTTCGGCAACTTCGCCGACTTTTTTGCCGATGAGAGCTTTGCCAACGGGGGATTCGTCGGAAATTTTGTTGAGGTCAATGTCCGCTTCGGTGGAGCCGACAATGGTGTACTCGAGTTCTTCCTCGAACTCCTCGTCGTAAACCTTGACCGTGGAGCCAAGGGAAACGGTGTCGGTTCTGAGCTCGCCCTCGTCGAGGATAACTACGTTTTTGAGCATTACCTCGAGGTCAGCGATGCGGGCTTCAACAATTGCCTGCTCGTTCTTTGCTTCATCATATTCGCTGTTTTCGGAAAGGTCGCCATAGGAACGGGCGACGCGGATTTTTTCGGAAACTTCCTTGCGGCGAACGGTTTTGAGCTGCTCGAGTTCGTCCTCAAGAGCTTTGAGACCGCTTTGGGTAACAACAATTTGTTTATTCATAGAGGTGTCCTCCCTTATTCAAATACGCAATATTATGATTATATTATCAGAAAATCCCGTTGTCAAGAAAAATCCTGACGAAATTTATTATTAACCCTCGTCGGACGTTCCTTCGGCGGAATCTTCGCTGTCAGTCGGCAAAATAGAGGAGGAAGTTACCTCAATGGCTTTGGCGAGCTGGGTGTCAAGATTGGTGTCAAGAAGGCTTATGTCGGTAAGGTCAAGAGCGTAATCGAGGGAAACGGCGTGGTCGGGGGTTACGCCGGTCTGCTCCCAGGCGCTCTGGGAATTGGAAAGATAGTATTTTCCGATGGTGAGCTGAATTGCGGAACCGTCGTCGAGCTTAAAGATTTTCTGGAGAGAGCCGACGCCGGCGGTCTGGCTGCCGACAATTTTCGCTTTTCCGAAATCCCGAAGCCCTGCGGCAAAGAATTCTCCCGCGCCTGCGGTACCTTCGTTGACAAGAACGGTCATAGTGATGTTGACCTCACGGGAGTTGGAGGAATAGAGGACCTCGCTGGTGCCGTCGTTATATTCGACGTAGAGCATATCGCCCGAGCCAACAAGCTTGTCGAGCATGGTTGCGGCGGAGGAAACGAGTCCGCCGCTCACGGAACGGACGTCAAAGATAAGAGCCTCCGCGCCGGAAGAAACCGCGCTGTCAACGATTTTGGCGAACTGGTCCGGGGTGCTTTCGGTAAAGCTGTCAATGCGTATGTAGTGATAGTTTCCGAAAGTTCGCGTATAAACGGTGGTGGGGGTAAGGACCCTTCGGGTTATCTCCATTTCGGTATCCTCGTTGTCCCGGCGGACGGTGAGGGTGACTTTCGTTCCGGCGTCGCCGATAAGGAGCGCCTCCGCCTGGGAATAGGTGTCGGCGGAAAGGTTGATGTCGTCAACTTTAATGATAAGGTCTCCGGGAAGGATTCCGGCGCTCTCGGCGGTGGAGCTGTCGTAAACCTTGTTTACGAGCATATATCCGTCGCTGTCCATTGAAGCCAAAACGCCGACGCCGGCAACGGTCTGGCTGGAGGCGGCAACGTAAGCCGCATAGGTCTCGGCGTTCATATAAAGGGCGTAGGGATCGTCGATACCGGAGAGATAGCCGCTGGCAACGGCGTCCATAAGGCGGGTCTCGTTGATGTGACTTTTATAGTTCTGCCTTACGTAGTCATCTATCTCGGTGAATTTTGCGTACATATTTTCGCGTTCGGTGATGCTGCTGACTTTCTCGTTAAAGTTGCGGAGCGAGATAACCATAGTCAAAGAAAAGGTTATGGCAATCGCAATAATAATGAGAGTCAGGGAAGTGCCTAAGGTTATTTTTTTGCCCATGCTGTTCTCCTTGGTTAGAATTTATCAGGTAACGTACCCAATGGGGTCAACGGAGGAACCGTTTTTGCGTACCTCGAAATGAAGGTGCGCGCCGGTGCTCCAGCCCGTGTTGCCTACGTTTCCTATCTGCTGACCCATTACGACTATATCGCCCTTTTGAACGGTGATGTTGCTGAGGTGGGCGTAAAGGGTGGTGATGCCGCCGCCGTGGTCAACGATGATGTATGTACCGTAACCGTAGGCGTAGCCGTTATAGGGGCAGTAATTGGTGTGAATGACCGTTCCAGTGTTCGCCGCGACGACGGGGGCGCCGTGAACGCCGCTTCCGGTGATGTCAATTCCGGTGTGGAAGTCGGTGTTGTTGAAACGCCAGCCGTAGTAGCAGGAGATTTTTGAATACCCGGGAACGGGCCACATCATCTCGCCGCCGACGTATTCGGCGGATGAAGTGTTGAGGTTTCTGTAAACTTCCGCAAGCTCCTCCTGGATAGCTTTTGTCATTGCCGCAAGCTCTTCGTAGTTTTCTTCGTATTCCTTTTGCATGGCGGCAAGGTCCTGAATGGAGGCTTTTGCCTGCTGAAGGCTCTTTTCGAGCTCCTCCTTCTTGGCAAGAAGGGCGGCGTTTTCTTCCTCAAGAGCGGCTTTTTCCTCTTCGAGCTCGGCTTTTTCTTCTTCGAGCTCCGCGAGCTCGTCACGAAGCTCGTTTACCATCTCCTCGTCGTGCTCGGCTATTCTCGTGAGAAACTCGGCTCTTGTAAGAAATTCCGAAACGCTCGTGGAGCTTAAGAGCATAATGAGCGAGTTTGTGGTGTCGGAGTAACCGCCGGTCATATATATCGCTCTTACTCTTTCACGGAAAAGCTGCATGTTTTCATCAATGTTCTTTTCTTTGCTGCTTATCTCGTTGGTTTTCTGCGCTATGCGCTTTTTTTGAAGAGCGATTTTTTCCTCGCAGACGGCGATTTCCTCCTGGGTAATCTCTATCTGCGCGTCGAAGGAGTTGGCGAGAGCCTGCTGTTTTTTCTTGTCGCCTTTGACGCCGGAAATAAGGTCGTTGAGCGCGTCCTGTTTTTTCTTTATCTCGCTCTGCTTGTCCTGAAGGTCGGAAATCTGCTGGCGGTATTCCTCATCGTTTTTGTCGCTTTTTTCTTCTTCTTTTTCGGAATCGTCGCCCTCGGAGCTCTCCTCAGTTTCCTGCACGGAAGTGGCGAATATGAGCGTCGGCGACGAAAAAGCTATCATAGTAACACAGATAAGGCAGCATAAAAAGGATATAAAAACTTGTTTTGCTGTTTTTGTCTTCATTGTTTCCTCCGTTAAAAGAGAGTGTGACTAAACTTTAAGGTGCTTGCCGATAAATACTACGCAGCCGAAAATTCCTATGAGCGCTCCGCCGCCGATGAAGCCCCAGAGGAGCTCCTGCGAAATGGTGGAGAAAGGAACGATTTCGGAAATGATAATATTGAACCACTGTGAATTCTGGGACGCGACCCATTTCGCGAGGTAGTCGTACCCGAAATAGATGAGCCCGTAGGAAATTCCTCCGGAAATAATGCCGAGGCTCATACCCTCGACAATAAAGGGAAGACGGATGAATCCGTTGGTTGCGCCGACGTATTTCATAATGTTGATTTCGCGCCGGCGGCTGAAAACGGTGATTTTAATGGTGTTTCCGATAATCATAAGGGAAACGGCAATAAGAAGACCGATTATGATTATTCCGCCGACGTAAGCCATTCTTTTGATTCCGGTGATGACCGTCGCGACCTCGGTGAGGGCGGATATGGAGTAAACTCCGTCAATCTGTTCAATCCGTGAAAGGGTGACTCTTAAGTCGGAAACGTCGTCAAAGGTCACCTTGAAGGAATCGGGAAGATTGTTTTCGCCGGACTGGGTGTAAGCTTCAAAAAGGATTCCGTCGTCGCCCATGGATTCCATCATATCATAAAGGGCTTCCTCTTTCGATATGAAATCAACGGTGGAGACTTTGCCGGTGTTTATGATTTCTTTTCTTATTTCATCAATCCGGCTGTCGCTGATGTCGTCGTCAAGATAGACGATGGCTTCGCTCTGGTCCTCGAGGGCTTCGACAACGCTGGAGACGTTTATGGAAAGAAGTGCCGCGGCGCCGATGAGAAGCATACAGGAGACGAGAACACCGATGGAAGCAAGGGACATAAGCCTGTTGTTCCAAAGGTTTTTAAATCCCTGTTTTACAAGATAGAAGAAACTGTTCAGCATACCGTCGCCTCCGTTCCTTCAACGTCTTTGATAATTTCGCCTTTTTCGATGGTGATAACGCGGCGGTTAAACTGTTCAACAAGGTCGTGTTCGTGGGTTACCATAACGATAGTAACGCCGAGCTTGTTTATTTCGTTGAGAAGGTCGACTATTTCGTAAGAAAGCTCCGGGTCGATGTTTCCGGTGGGCTCGTCCGCAATGATGAGAGAGGGGGAGTTCACCAATGCTCGGGCAAGAGCGACACGCTGCTGCTCGCCGCCGGAAAGCTCGTTGGGCTTGCATTTCGCCTTGGAAGCAAGTCCGACCAGCGAAAGCATATACGGGACCTTTCTTTTAATTTCCTTTGAGGACACGTTGGTGACCCGAAGGGCAAAAGCGACGTTGTCATAGGCGGACATATTGGGAATAAGCCTGAAATCCTGGAAAACGACGCCTATTGAGCGGCGGAATTTCGGGATTTTGTATTTGGGCATTTTTCCGAGATTGCGCCCGTTTACCTTAACAATGCCGGAATTTGCAGTCTCCTCCCGAAGCATCAGCTTTATAAGGGTGCTTTTTCCCGCGCCGGAGGAGCCGACAATAAAGACGAATTCCCCGTCGTTGATCCGAAGGCTTACGTCGTTGAGAGCGACGGTCCCGTTGGGATATTTTTTGGTCACGTTTTGAAATTCAATCAATTTTAAACCTCACGAAAAAATTTTTTGAAAGTCTGCGTTGCTGTTAAATCAGTATTTAACGGGGTTGGCGGAAAGATATTTCTTTACCATGAGAGCAACCTTGAAAATGATAGCGTGGTCGAATTCCCGAAGGTCGAGCCCGGTGAGCTTTTTGATTTTTTCAAGGCGGTAAACAAGAGTGTTCCTGTGTACGAAAAGCTTGCGGCTGGTTTCGGAAACGTTGAGGTTGTTTTCAAAGAATTTCTGAATAGTGAAAAGGGTCTCCTGGTCAAGGCTCTCAATGGACCCTTTTTTGAATACCTCTTTGAGGAACATCTCGCAAAGAGTGGTGGGAAGCTGATAGATAAGTCTTGCGATACCGAGGTTGTCGTAGCTCACGATAGCCTTGTCGGTGTCGAAAACCTTTCCGACCTCAAGTGCAACCTGCGCCTCCTTAAAGCTCTTGGCAAGGTCCTTGATGCCGGTGGCGGGAGTGCCGATGCCGACGTTGACCCTTGTAAAGAACTCGCTTCCGAGAGTATCAACAATGGAGCGGGCGAGCTTTTCAAGGTCGGAGCTCTCGATGCCCGGGCGAATCTCTTTAACAAGAACAATGTCGGATTCGCTTACGCTGAAAACGAAGTCCTTGGATTTGTCCGGGAAAAGATTCTGCACTATGTCAAAAACGGAAATGTTGTTGACGGTAAGTACTCGAATGAAAAGAACGACGCGCGAAACGTCGGTGGGGAAGCGAAGCTCCCTCGCTTTGATGTAAATATCGCCGGGAAGAACGTTGTCAAGAATTACGTTTTTGATAAAATTCGCCCGGTCGTATTTTTCGTCGTAATACTGCTTGATTCCCGCAAGGGAAATTGCCATAAGGGAACAGAACTGAGCCGCAAGTTCGTCCGTTCCGGCAACGAAAACCGCGTATTCGGGCTTGTCGTCGGTGCTGAACGTTTTATATGTAAATCCGTCCCTAACGTGGCACTCATCGCAGGAGCCGAAGTCGGAAACGAGGAAGTCGTTTCTTTCTCCGACTCTCGCAAGGTCGCTGCAGGCAACTACCGACGCGCTGTCATCAACGACACCCACGGTGCGGCCGATGCAGTCGTGCGTCTGATGTATTATACCCTGAAATAATCTGTTTGACATTAAAACCCCTCTTTCGTCGAACATGATTTTAAGAATGTTCTTTTAATATTCTATATTAAAATGCAATTTTTTTCAATATAGATTAGTAAATTTTCAATAAAATATGACGAAAAATTTTATTGCAATTTAATAATTGATATGTCTATTTGCATAAATAATGCCTTTTACTTTGTGCAAATCGTCGTTAAAAAGCCAAAATTCCGAATTTGACTAAAATAATTAAAGTCCGGCGGGTATCCGCCGGACTTTTGAATAGAATCCTTACAAAAATATCACATAGCTATCACGGAGCGAGCAGCGAACTATCATCTTTTTCAAGCTCTCCGCTTTCCGAAAGACCGTTCTGCCCGGAGGACAGCAGCCTTTCCGGGCAAAATTCCATTACGTAATCCGCGCATTCGCGACCTTTTATCTCGTCATTTGAAGCTTCGTTTTTAATATATTTCATGGCGCGTACTCCTTATTCTTAAAACTGTTTTAAAAGCAGTATATGAAAAATTTTCTCATTGGGAGAGAGGTGTGCGTTTCGACCTAATATTTGCCCGAAAGCTACTATAATTTCCATTGCGGGAGAAAAAGGAGGTAAACGCCTTGACTGTGATATATGCGGATATCCTTGTTACGATAAACCTTGCGGTGGACTATCTTCTCCTTTTTGCCGCGGCGAGAATTGCCGGCACGGAGTACAGAAGGCTTTACGGGCTTCTCGGGGCAGCGGTGGGCGCCCTTTATTCGCTGATAATACTTTTTGATTTCCCGGCTTTTGCTCTCGGTGCGACACGGCTCGCCGTTTCGTCGCTGATGGTGCTCATAACCTTCGGAAAAAGAAACTTTTCCGAATTTATAAGACTTCTTTTTATTTTTTACATATGCAGTTTTCTCTTTTCCGGATTTATGATGCTCATAAATTCGTTCCTTCACGCGGATTCGTTCTTTGCCGGAAACGGAATTATATATTTTGAATTTTCCGCCGTGGGAATAGTGCTTTCGGGAACGGCGGCTTTTCTTGTGACGGAGCTTTTGCGCCGCCTTTTTCGAAGGGGCGAGCCGGAGGGAGCCTGTGCCGCAAGGATTTTTTACGGCGGAAAAAGCGCCGTGCTCAAGGGATTCACCGATACGGGAAACGACCTTTCGGACCCTTTTACAGGCATTCCCGTCGCCGTATGCAGGGCGGCTTCGCTCGCCTCGGTTCTTTCGAAGGAAATGCTTTCTGCGGAAACCGACTATACTTTGAGCACGGACTTGGGAATGAGACTAATTCCCTGCAAAACCGTTTCGGGAAACGTGCTCATTCCGGCTTTCCGCCCGGATAAGCTGATTTTGGATATGAACGGAACGCGGTACGAAGCCGAAGAAATCCTTATCGGGCTTTCGCGCTACGCTCCGGAAAACACTCTTATTTTAGGCAGAAATATAGTTTTAAAACAGGCCGGAAAAGGCTTTTCGGAGGTGCGGTAAATGGAAATCAAAAACTTGTTTTTAAATCTGGAAAAGCGCTTGAAAATGCGCTTTTTGCGTCTTTTCGGAAAGAAAATATTTTACATAAACGGACCGGACAGTCTTCCTCCTCCGTTATCAAAAGAGGAGGAGGAAAGGGCTTTTAAGCTCCTTGAAGAGGGCAGCATCAGCGCCAAAAACGAGCTAATTGAGCACAATCTTCGCCTTGTGGTCTATATCGCGCGAAAGTTCGAGTCCACCGGGATAGGTGTGGAGGATTTGACCTCCATCGGCACCATTGGGCTCATAAAAGCTGTAAATACTTTCGTTCCGAGCAAAGGGATAAAGCTCGCAACCTACGCTTCCCGGTGCATCGAAAACGAAATACTTATGTTCATTAGAAAGACCCAGCCCCAAAAGAACGAGGTCTCCATCGACGAGCCGCTCAACATCGACTGGGACGGAAACGAGCTTTTGCTTTCCGACGTTCTCGGAACGGAAAGCGACTGCGTGAACCGAGGAATTGAGCAGGACGCGGAGCGCGCCGTGCTCAACGAGGCGGTGGAAAATCTCGGAGAAAGGGAGCATAAAATAATGGTGCTCCGTTTCGGTCTCGGCGGCGAAAAGGAGCACACACAAAAGGAAGTGGCGGATATAATCGGCATAAGCCAGTCGTATATTTCCCGCCTTGAAAAGAAAATTATTCTTCGTTTAAGGAAAGAGCTTGAAAAAACCGCGATGTTTTAACGGTTGAGCACCCAGACGCCGAAGTTGAGGTACCCGGCAAAACAGACCCAGGCAAAATAGGGAAGAAAAAGCCACCCTGCGGCTTTTTCTTTCCGGTAAAAGAGAACGGCGGTTATAATTATGAGCACGGTCAAAAATAAAAGCCAGATAAATGCTCCGAAATATGCTTGGAAATTGAAGAAAATAATCGTCCAAAAGAAATTCACAATAAGCTGCGCGGCGTAAAAAAGAAGCGCCGCGTCGAAAGCCCCGCCGTTTGAGCACCAAACGAGCGCTGCGGCAATTCCCATCATAACGAAAAGCACCGTCCAGACAATGGGGAAGACCCAGGACGGCGGCGCCAGCGCCGGAAGGTTAAGAGCGGAATAAACGGGCATACTTCCTTTTGTAAGAAAAGCGGAGAGCCCTCCCACAAAAAGGGCAGCCCCTATGGAAATCGTCATTGGCAATACTTTTTTAGGCATAAAAACACCTCCGCTTTGATTATGTGAATTTAAGCGGAAATTTATACGCGGGAAAACCGCCCAAAGGCTGGAAAGGAAGAAAAATATGGAAAAATCCAAAGATGATAAGACAATATCTCCCCTTTACGAAACGAATCCGATATTTCTCGGCGAAGAAACCTCCGAAAACGCGGAGGACCTCGCGGTGAAACTGGCGAAAAAATGGGTGGAGGAAAACTGTCTTTGACCGATTTTTTGTATAAAGCGCTCTGTTTTTGCCATATAAACAGGGCGCTTTTATATTTAAACATAAAAATATTTGTAAATTAATAAAAACATTTGTCGACTCCTTACTTTTTGTGCTATACTGTATGTGTATCTTTGCGTATTTTTGGAAGGAGTGATTGATGCATGGACGAAATCTGTAAAGAAATTCGCAGAATGACCGTTGAATGTATCGGAAGTATCGGAAGCGGACACATCGGAGGCTCAATGTCTATGGTTGAGCTTATGAAAGTTCTCTATTTTGACAAGATGAACGTGGACCCCGCTAACCCTAAAATGGAGGGAAGAGACAGACTTGTCGTTTCTAAGGGCCACGCCGGCCCCGTCGTTTACGCGACCCTTGCCCTTAAAGGCTTTTTCCCGAGGGAATGGCTTTATACTCTCAACAAGTTCGGAACTAATCTCCCGAGCCACTGCGATATGAATAAGACCCCCGGAATTGATATGACCGCCGGTTCTCTCGGACAGGGCTTCTCCTGCGCCGTTGGCGTAGCTATCGGCTCCAAAATCAAAAAGGACGGCGCCACTATCTATGCTGTGGTCGGCGACGGCGAGTCCCAGGAGGGACAGATTTGGGAAGCGGCAATGCTTGCCGCAAGCCGTAAGCTCGACAACCTTATCGCTTTCACGGATAAGAACAATATGCAGCTTGACGGCAATACCGACGATATAAACTCCCTCGGCAACCTCAAGTCCAAATGGAAAGCCTTCGGCTGGTACACCCAGGAAATCGACGGTCACGACTGCGATGCGATTTCTGCGGCTATCGACCGCGCAAAAGCCAAAAAGGGTCAACCCTCCATGATTATCCTCGATACCGTAAAAGGCAAGGGAATAAGCTTTGTTGAGTCCGCAGGCTTTAAGTGCCACAGCATGTCAATGCCCAAAGAAAACGTAGAAGCCGCTCTTGCGGAACTTCAGTAAGGAGGCGACGCATTATGATGATGAGAGATGCTTTCGGAAGCACTATCGCTGAAATTATGAGAAAGGACGAGCGCGTCTGTGTCCTTGACGCCGACCTCGCAAGCTGCAACGGAACCGCCAAGCTCGGTGCCGAGTTCCCGGAGAGAGCTATCGACGTGGGTATCGCAGAGCAGAATATGGCTTCCGTCGCCGCCGGACTTTCTTCCTACGGATTTATTCCGTTTATCACTTCGTTCACTCCCTTCGCAACCAGAAGGATTTGTGACCAGATTGCAATTTCCATAGCTTACGCAAAACAGAACGTAAAAATCGTCGGTACCGACCCGGGAATTTCCGCCCAGCTCAACGGCGGCACCCATATGAGTATGGAGGACATCGGCGTTCTCCGCTCGATTCCTACAATGGTGATTTTCGAACCCGTTGACAACGAGCAGCTTATCCAGGCTCTTCCCCAGACAATCGAGCACAAAGGTCCGGTCTATATCCGTATGTTCCGTAAGGACTGCCCGGATGTTTTCGGAAAGGACTATAAATTCGACCTCTTTAAAGCCGACAAGATCAAAGACGGAAACGACGTCACTATTTTCGCCAGCGGAATTATGGTAGAAAAGGCAATAAAAGCCGCAGAGACCCTTAAAGCCGAGGGCATAGACGCCGAGGTCGTAAACGTCCATACGATAAAACCCATCGACGCCGAAACCGTCACCGAGTCTTTGAAGAAAACAAAATGCGCCGTTGTTGCGGAAAACCATAACGTGATAGGCGGTCTTTTCTCCGCAGTCGCCGAGGTTGCCGCCCAGAACTGCCCCACTCCGATAGTTCCTGTGGGAGTTAAGGACGTTTTCGGAGAGGTCGGAAAACTTGCTGAGCTTGCCGAGAAATTTGAAATGACCGAAAAGGATATAGTTGCGGCAGCAAAGAAAGCGGTCGCTTCCAAGTAAAGAAAGGTAAAAACTATGAAAAAGAAAACTAAAAAACCGTTGTTTGATAAAAGAGCTCCCGGCGGAAAAATGATTTTCTACGGCGCTATTATTATTATAATCGGCGCCTGCATCAACGCTTTCGCCTCATGGTCTCTTGTTGTGGGAACGTTTCTTGGAATGGCTGCCGTCGGCGACGTTTTAGGCGAGACCCTCAACCTTTGTTTGCAGGTTGGTCTTTCACTTATCGTTGCCCTTGACGGTATCAACAACCGCAACCGTCCCAGCCGCGGAAAACGCGTTATGATAAACGCCTTCTGCGTAATGCTTATCGCCGTTATCCTTCTCGTAAGGGACGCCTCAATTTCCTCCTCCATTATCATCGCGGGTCTCTCCATAGGCGGCTCCGCTGTAATGGCCTTCGGCGGACTTAAAAACCATAGGGTGCTCACTAAAAAATAAGTGATAAAAAGTAAGAAGCCGGCGCTGTGCGCCGGCTTTTTTATATCGCCGGACTACATCACGTAACGGCGCCGTTTTTTTGCACAAATTTTCCGCTGCCGTGCGTACAATATTTAATGCATTACCTATTGATTTGGTAGGGAATAAGTGCTACAATATTAACCAACTTAATAAGTAGGCAGAAAGCGGGCGACAACAATGTATTACAGATGTAAACATCTCACAAATATAAATTTCCGCTTCGGGCGAATGCGCTGTTGCGACTGAGATTCGCTCAGAAACAAAACTATATTTGAAAAGGAGAATTTATATGTCGAAAATTTATACCTCTGCTGACCAGCTTATTGGAAAAACCCCGCTTTTGGAGCTCACTAATTTAGAAAAATCCCTCGGACTTAAAGCGAAAGTTCTCGCAAAGCTTGAATACTTTAACCCGGCAGGTTCCGTAAAAGACAGAATCGCCAAAGCGATGATTGACGACGCTGAAAGCGCCGGTAAGCTGGGACCCGGCTCGGTAATAATAGAACCCACCTCCGGAAATACAGGCATTGGTCTTGCCGCTGTTGCGGCGGCGAGAGGCTACCGCATAATAATCGTGATGCCAGAAACAATGTCCGTTGAGCGCCGTCAGCTTATGAAAGCCTACGGCGCAGAGCTCGTCCTCACGGAAGGCGCGAAGGGAATGAAGGGCGCAATAGCGAAGGCGGAGGAACTCGCCAATGAAATACCGAACAGTTTTTTGCCCGGTCAGTTTGTGAACCCTGCCAACCCTAAGGCGCACCGGGAGACTACGGGTCCGGAAATCTATTCCGATACCGACGGCGCGGTTGACATTTTTGTGGCAGGAGTCGGAACCGGCGGAACGATTACGGGTGTGGGCGAGTATTTAAAATCTCAAAATCCGAAAATTAAAGTTGTGGCGGTGGAACCCGCAGATTCTCCCGTGCTCTCCGCCGGAAGCGCAGGTCCGCATAAAATACAGGGCATAGGAGCGGGCTTTGTTCCGGACGTACTCAATACCGGGATATATGACGAGATAATTCCCGTGTCGAACGAGGACGCCTTTGCCACCGGAAGACTTATTGGAAAAAACGAGGGAGTCCTTGTAGGAATTTCCTCCGGCGCTGCAGCATGGGCGGCGGCGGAACTCGCAAAACGACCGGAAAACGAAGGAAAGACAATAGTTGTTCTCTTTCCCGACACCGGTGACAGATATCTTTCAACGCCGCTTTTCGCGGAATAATTTGTTTTCCGGCACCTGCCTTCTCGGGTGCCGGAATTTTAATGAGAGGATGATATAATGAAAGCTCTTATTGCTATGAGCGGAGGTGTGGATTCGAGCGTCGCCGCCTGTCTTATGAAGGAGCGCGGCTTCGATTGCGTCGGAGCAACAATGAAGCTTTTTCAAAATAAAGATATAGGTATTTCAAAGAGCCATACCTGCTGTTCGCTTGAGGATGTGGAGGACGCAAAGGACGTGGCGTATAAACTGAGAATACCTCATTACGTTTTCAATTTCAGCGAAAAATTCCGCGAGCGCGTCATCGAACCTTTTATAAACGCCTATGAAAACGGAGTAACGCCGAATCCTTGCATAGACTGCAACCGCTATCTTAAATTTGAGAAGCTCCTTCTAAGGGCAAAGGAGCTGGACATTGACTATGTGGTGACAGGTCACTATGCCCGGATAGATTTTGACGAAGAGACGGGAAAATATCGTTTAAAGAAGGCCGTTGATAATGCAAAGGACCAGAGTTACGTTCTCTATTCAATGACCCAGGAGCAGCTTAAGCATACTCTTTTTCCCCTTGGTGAGCTTACAAAGCCAAAAGTTAGGGAAATTGCGGAACAACACGGTTTTCTTAACGCCCAGAAGCACGACAGTCAGGATATTTGTTTTGTTCCGGGCGGCGACCACGCCGCCTTTATCGAGCGATATACCGGAAAAACGTCTCCGAAAGGAGATTTTGTTGACCTCTGCGGAAACCGTATAGGAAAACACAAGGGAATAGTCCGCTACACTGTCGGTCAGCACAAAAAGCTGGGCATGAGCTTTGAAAAGCCTATGTACGTCTGCCGGATATGCCCGGAAACGCAGACGGTAGTTTTGGGGCAGGAGCGGGACCTGTATTCAAACTCGGTGGTTGTCTCCGGTTTTAACTGGATTTCCGGCGAAGCCCCGAAAGAAAAATTTCGCTGTAAAGCTAAAATACGCTACCGCCAACCGGAACAGTGGGCGACAGCCGAAGCTTTTCCCGACGGCAGCGTGCGCATCATTTTTGATGCGCCGCAGCGCGCTGTCACTCCGGGACAGGCGGCGGTGCTTTACGACGGGGATATTGTTCTCGGCGGCGGTACGATTTCGAGGTGATTGCGAAAGTCCTTTGTAATGTGGTATAATATAATAAAAAATGGGGAAGGGATAATAGTGATGATTTCAACGAGAGGGCGCTATGCGCTGCGCGTAATGATAGATTTGGCTGAAAACCGGGAAGGGGACAGCTATATACCTATGAAAGACGTAGCCTCAAGGCAGGATATATCACTAAAATATCTTGAGAGAATCCTTCCGCCCCTCACCCAAAACGGCTATATAGAGGGAGCGCACGGAAAGGGAGGCGGCTACCGCCTTACCCGTGAACCCTCCGAATATAGGGTGGGGGATATACTCCGTCTCACAGAGGGGGACCTTGCGCCTGTGGCGTGTCTTGAGTGCGGAGCAAAGCCATGTAAACGTTCCGAATATTGCCGTACGCTCCCGATGTGGAACGAATACTATCGCATAACCAATGAGTATTTCGAGGGAATAACTCTTGCGGATTTGATGAAATAAAACAGTAAAAAGCCGGCGCTGTGCGCCGGCTTTATATATTTATCTTTCCTGTAACGTAACGTGTACTTCGTCTCCGGGCTCCTTTCCGATTTTTGCCCTTATGTCCTTTCTTATCCCGACAATGTGGCAGGGGGTGCCCATTCTTTCCGCCTGTCCGTCGTAAGGCTCGCCGTCAAAAATCACGTGGACGGCGACGCGTCCCTTGCCGAACTCCGCCTTTACGTCAAAAGGAATCTCAATATATGAGCCGTTAATATCCGGAACCTTGCGTATCACGGCGTCAAACTCGTAAACTTTGTTCATATAATTCGCCCCATAGAATTTATGTTTCCACGGCTTCTCTCTTCTTAAACGTAGTACAAAATAAAAAATGGAGAGTTCATTATGAACTCTCCATTTGGTCTGAGTGACGGGACTTGAACCCACGGCCTCTACCACCCCAAGGTAGCGCGCTACCAACTGCGCCACACCCAGATGCTGTTTTTTTCAGCGAAAGTTATTATAGCATACCGGGGCAGAAAAGGCAAGCCTAATTTTGTATTTTTTTAATTTTTCTATTTTTATTCCAAATTATCTCCGAAAACTACGCCAAAATAGTCATATGTGATAACGGCTTTTGAATAGCTTATCTTGTTTTTAACGACGGCGTTTACGGCGTTTATGTAATCCTCATCAACGGTTATATCTTCGCTTGCGGGAATAAATTTTCTCGTTGTGTAATTGTAATATCCAAGGGCTGTTTTCCAGCTGTAGTCCGGCCAGATGACGAGCGCCCCCTCGTCGGAAAGTACGTCACGCCCGACGAGCAGTCTTGAATCGTAATCCAAACCGAAAAGGTTACAAAGGGTCGGAAGAATATCAAGGGAGTAGGACGGCTCGCTTATCTCCGTTTGCATATCCTTGTTTTCGTTTTCAAGACAGCCGGACCAGATGATGCAGGCGTTGTGGTCGCGCTCCATATAGTTCGTCACAGGGTAGCCGTAAAGCTCTCCGAGGTAATCCATGTCGTTGCCCCAGGATTCGCCCTTTTCCAAAGCGTAAGGATAATGGTCGGGACAGATGACGATGACCGTGTCGTCGGCTATTCCGGCTTTTTCAAGCTCGCCAACGAGGTAGGTGAGGGCGTGCTCAAGCTCAAGGTTCGCGGCAATATATGCTTTGACCGTGGTCGAAAAGTCAAGCTCCTCAACATAAGAACGGTTTTTCATAGACATGGAGTTGTTAAAATTGGCGTAAAAGCCGTGTCCGCTGACGCTCATATAATAGACGGAGAAGGGCTCCTTGTCGATGTAATCGGAAAGGGTATATTCCATCATTTCAAGATCGCTTGCGGGCCAGACAGAGCTGTTTACGCCCTCCTCAAGACCGCTGCCGAAGGCTTTGAAATAGTCGTAGCCGAATTTCGTGTGCGTCTTGTCGCGGTTGTAATAAGTATAGGTGCCGTTGTGGTACGAGCCAGTGGTGTAGCCGAGTTTTTTGAGCTTGTTTCCGATGGTAAAACTGAGGTCGCATTCGGCAATTTTTCTTATGCTGCTGACGCCGGAGGTGGGGACAAGCCCCGTGAGGAAAGAGTATTCTCCTGTGGAGGTGCTTCCGCCCCAGGTGGGTTGGTAAAAATCGCTGAATTTGATGCCGTTGTTGGCAAGACGGTAAAGGGTGGGGGCGAGCTCTTCGTCTATGACCTCGGAGCTGAAAGACTCCGCTGCAATCATAATAAGGTTTTTGCCTTCGAAAAGCCCGGTGTACTCGTTTTGTTTCGTGCCGGAAAGGCTCGAAACATAGCGGTGTGTGTTGGCAAGATTCTGGTCCGAAGTTTCGGAAATCAATTTTTCAAAATCAATGTCAAGAATGTTGTAGCCGTATTCTTTTTCCTCCGGCTCGGGCTCGTCGGGAGTTTCCTCGACAGGAGAGGAGGGAACTTCCGGCTCTTCGGGTATGTCAATGATGAAACCGTCCGCCGCAGGGTTTCCGAAGACTTCGTACTGGATATTGAGCCTTGTTCCGGTAATAAGCCCGAAAGCCGTTGAAGCGTTGTCAAAATTATAGGCTTCCCGATAGATTCCCGACATTACCGGGCTTATGGACACTGACGCTGCTCCGATTGTGAAGAGCGCCGCCGTGAGCATCAAGCTGAAGATGAGCACATCTTTGCGGTGCTCATACTTGACGCCGATGCTCAGCCGCAGCTTTTTCAAAAGAAGGTTGAGCACGAAAAAAATGAATGGAAGGAAAAGAAGGATTATAATGAAAAATCCGCTCTTTATCGCCTTGAGAAAGGTGTCGAGAAAATCGGTAAGAACGCCGCCGGTGCCCTCGGCGATGGATTCGGTCGTCATATACACCTGGTACGCGCTTTTTACGAAGGACTCGACGGTGAAATAAAGACAAAGCGCAAAAATTGCGGCGCCGGAAAGAATCCGCCGGGCTTTTTCGCTTTTCGGAAGCATACAGAGCGTATTTACAAAGATTCCGAACGCCGCAGAAAAGACAAGCATTACCGGAAGGAACGCCCAAAAATCCCCGGAATACTTGATTCTTAACACAAGTTCGAGGAAAACCACGGTCAGCGGAATGTATGTAAGCGAGAGTATCTCCGAAAGGTCGGCTTTCTCCCTAATGAGGGAAAATTTTTCTTTTATCATATTTGAAATTTCCTCTTTGTCAAAAATAGCTTTTTTAGGTATAAAATTATACCATATTTTTTAGAAGATAAAAGCGAAAAATTGAAAAATTAAAAGAATTATAAAAATTTTACTTGAAAAAAGTACCCGTTTCGCTTTGATTTCGGGAAGCTATATAGAATATTCAAGGTTTTAAAGCACAATGACAAAAAATAAACAGCCCGCAGCGTCAGACTGACAATGCGGGCTGTTTTGGAGCTAGTGACGTGACTCGAACACGCGACCTGCTGATTACGAATCAGCTGCACTACCTGCTGTGCTACACTAGCGTCTTGATGGATTTACTCAAACTATTATAACTAATCTTTACCTTTCCGTCAAGAAGATTTTTAGGATTATATTTAATTCCGAAACTGAATAAAAATGCTGTAAATTTGTGCTTTTTGTAAAAATTCATAAATTTAAAGTAGATTTATTTTTAATACGCTGATATAATAACTTTTATGACTTTACGAAAGGGGAAAGACTTTGTTCAGCCGCAAACCCACAGTGATGCGTACGCGCAAATACGGCAAGCTTTTTCGTTTTGCCGTGGCGGCCGCGATAATAGTTATAGCTTCCGGTCTGATTGCCTATGGCTGGCAAAAGTACGAGGAAGGAAAACATCCAAACGGCGCGGAATCTTACAGCCTTCCGAACGCTTTTCTTGATTTTGCCCAGCTTGTAACCGACTTTTTTAACCAGGACAAAGCTGAGAGCGAGGACCTTGCTTCGCAAGATTCCGTTGACGGCGAAAAAGAGGAAGAAGATAAAGTGACGGAAATAACCGTCGGCGGTGACAAATACGGAACTTCGGAGGAAACAAGCTCCGAGGAGGAAAGCGAGCCGGAGGTAAAAGGCGGGCTCGTTCCCGAAACAACAGCCGAAGACGAAAGCTTTCTTGACACGGCGGTTTTCGTCGGCGACTATTTCGTATATTACGCCGACTATATCGGATACTGTGAACACGCCCTTCCGGTGTATTCCACGGGATATGATTTAAACTCCCTGCTTTCAAAGAAAGTGATGAGGCTTGAGGGAGAGGAGGTCACTTTGACCGATTACGTCGCCTCAGTCAAGGGAGCGCAGGCGTTTTATATAATGCTTTCCGCCGAAAGCATCTCGTGGATGGACTATCCGACCTTTGTAAAAAAATATACCGCCCTTCTTGATGAGATAATCGCGGCGCAGCCCGACGCGGATATTTACATACAGTCGATACTCCCGATAAACCAGGCGGAGGCGTCAAAAAGGAGCTATTCGGTCACCAACGAAAAAATTGACCAGATAAACTCTTATCTTGCTTCGATAGCGGAAGAAAAAGAGGTTTGGTATCTTGATTTGGCGAGCGTGTTCAAGGACAAAAACGGCGAACTTCCGGAGGAAATGACCACCAACGGAATTCGCCTAACCGACGAGGCTTACGCCCTTTGGTACGAATATATTCTTACTCATACAGCGCACTGAAATTAAGAGCGGCGGCAAAACCGCCGCCCTTTTAAAAGAAAAAACGCCGGACAGAATCCGGCGTTTTTTATATGTTCTTAAATTAGTAGTTCTTTGCCTGTACTTCGAAATAGGACTGAGGATGAGAGCAAACGGGGCAGACAACGGGAGCGGACTCGCCGACGTGAATGTGACCGCAGTTTGCGCATTTCCAGATAACGATGGAACCTTTTTTGAAGACTTCGCCGTTCTCTACGTTGGCAAGGAGTTTGCGGTATCTTTCCTCGTGCTCGGCCTCGATTTTGCCTACGCCTTCAAAGCGGAGAGCGATTTCCTCAAAGCCTTCCTCGCGGGCTTCTTTTGCGAAGGTTGCGTACATATCGGTCCACTCATAGTTTTCGCCCTCTGCTGCAGCAAGGAGATTCTCAGCAGTGGTGCCGATGCCGCCAAGGTATTTGAACCAGAGCTTTGCGTGCTCTTTCTCGTTTTCAGCGGTTTCAAGGAAAAGCTTTGCGATCTGCTCGTAGCCTTCTTTTTTTGCTTTGCTTGCGAAGTAGGTGTATTTGTTTCTTGCCTGGGATTCGCCTGCGAATGCGGTCATGAGATTCTGTTCGGTTTTAGAGCCTTTGAGTTCCATTTTGTTTTCTCCTTTTTCGGTAGTAGTTTCTTCCTCAATGGGAATAAATTCAGAAGCGCCGTGTTTGCAGAGAGGGCATACGAAGTCGGGAGGAAGCTCCTCGCCTTCATATACGTATCCGCAGATAGGGCAGCGCCAGCCCTTTTTAACTTTTTTAACGGGTTTCGGCTTTACGAATTTCTGGTAGTAGCTGTAAGTCATGGACTCGGCGTCGGAAAGAATTTCGGCGTCGGTTACGTCGGCAATGAACATGGTGTGGCTGCCGAGGTCAATCTCCTGAACAACTTTGCCGGAAACGAAAGCGTTGGCGTTTTCCGCAAGGCGGAGGATTCCGTTGTTTCCTCTTTCGGTCTTCCAATCCGCAAACTTGTCGGCGTCCTTACCGCTTCTGAATCCGAAGGATTCAAAAACGCTGAACGGGGCGGAGGTGCTGAGCATAGAAACGCTGAATTCTCCGGTACGTTTCACCATGTCGTGCGTAAGGTTGAGCTTGTTTACGGTAACGCTTACGCGCAGAGGATTATCGGTAACCTGGGAAAGAGTGTTTATGATACAGCCGTTATCCTTGCCGTTTTCTCTTGCGGAAAGAACGTAAAGACCGTAAGAAACTTTAAAAAGCGCTTTGTTATCCATATAATACTCCTTTTCATTAATTTATGTCAATAATTTGACTCTTTTTTAACACATTCCGGACAGACGCCGTCAAAAAACAAACTGCACCCGGTGACTGAAAACCCGCAGGTGTTTTCGATTTTTGAGCAGATGCTGTGAAGCTCCGGAAAGTCGATGTCGCAAAGCTTGCCGCAGGAGGTGCATTTTATGTGGTGGTGCTCCGAAACGGTGGTGTCAAATTTGTCCGGTCCGCCGGGAATGTGGAGACGGAGGATTTCGCCCTCGTCAGCCATTCGGCTTAAAATGCGGTAAACGGTAGCTTTGCTTATGGATGGGTAGTTGCTGTGGAGGTAATCGTAGATTTCGTCGGCGGTCGGGTGGTCGAGCATCATAAGCGTGTCGGCGACCGCTGTTTTCTGAACGGTGTTTTTAATAGCGAAAACCTCCTAACTGATAATTAGTTGCAGTTATATTATATCAAATTTATTTCTAATGTCAATTATTTTTTTAAAATTTCCGTAAGAAAATTTTGTTTTGCCGTGGGAATTTTACTATATTTTCCTCTTATATTTTTTTACGCGGGTGTCAAAATAATGTTGCAAACGCAAAACAAACAAAGGAGTGTAAAATCAATGTCCAGCAAGCAGGCTAAAGAAGCTCTTGAAAGAGTTAAACAGGAAGCAGCAAACGAAGTTGGCGTAAACCTCAAACAGGGTTATAACGGCGACCTCACTTCCCGTCAGGCCGGTTCTATCGGTGGCCAGATGGT
>JAEDJF010000106.1 GCA_016296485.1 Oscillospiraceae bacterium | reverse complement strand
CGGGCTTCATGGCGATACTCAGCGAAAACTTCACCGGGGCCTACCCGCGGCGGATAATCAACGTCCACCCGTCCCTCATTCCATCTTTTTGCGGAAAAGGGTTCTACGGTCTCCACGTCCACGAAGCCGCCCTTGCCTACGGCGTAAAGGTCACCGGCGCCACCGTCCATTTCGTCAACGAGGTGCCCGATGGGGGCGAGATAATCATGCAAAAGGCCGTGGCCATAAGAGAAAACGACACCCCGGAAACGCTTCAGAAGCGGGTCATGCGCCTCGCGGAGTGGAAGATACTGCCTGCCTCGGCGGAAAAAGTATGTGCCGAAATCATATCTGAGTGAAACGGAGGAAAATAAAATGGATATTTACAAAATTAACGACATCGCGAAGCTCATCGAAGGCAACTCCTATGTGGGACGCGGCATTGTGATCGGGAAATCTTCCGATGGTAAAAAGGCGTGCGCAGCATATTTTATCATGGGAAGAAGCAATAACAGCCGCAACCGCGTATTCACCGAAAGGGACGGCGTCCTCTATACCGAGCCCTTTGACGCCGGCAAGGTGGAGGACCCGAGCCTCATTATCTACGCCGCCCTTCGTGAGTACAAAAACAAGCTCATAGTTACCAACGGCGACCAGACTGACACTATATATGAGGGCATCAAGGCCGGCGGCAGCTTCTCCGGCGCTCTCGCCACCCGTGAGTTTGAGCCGGACTGCCCCAACTTCACCCCCCGCATCAGCGGCATGCTGACTTTCCACCGGGGCGACTTTACCTACGATATGAGCATCCTCAAGAGCGCAGATGAAAAGGGCAGCGCCTGCTGCCGCTACACCTTCTCCTACCCCGCCCTGCCGGGCCTCGGCCACTTCATTCACACCTACGTCTGTGACGGAAGCCCAATTCCCACCTTCCAGGGCGAGCCGGAGCGCGTCGCCATTCCCGACGACATCGACGAGTTCACCGATTCCCTCTGGAACGCCCTCGACCCGAACAACAAGATTTCCCTTTACGTCCGCTACGTGGACCTTGAAACCGGAGAAGCCGAAAACCGCCTTATCAACAAGAACGTTTAAAGGAGAAGCGAAATGAAAGAATTTGAACTTAAATACGGCTGCAACCCCAACCAGAAACCCTCAAAAATCTTTATGCACGACGGCTCCGACCTTCCCATTGAGATCCTCAACGGAAGACCCGGCTACATAAACTTCCTCGACGCCTTCAACAGCTGGCAGCTCGTCAAGGAGCTCAAAGAGGCTCTCGGTCTTCCCGCCGTCACCTCCTTTAAGCACGTCAGCCCCACCTCCGCCGCCGTCGGCATTCCCCTTTCCGACAGCCTCAAAAAAGCCTGCTTCGTGGACGACATCGAGGGACTCGACGATTCCCCTCTCGCCTGCGCCTACGCGAGAGCAAGGGGCACCGACAGAATGTGCTCCTTCGGCGACTGGGTCGCCCTCTCCGACGTCTGCGACGTCACCACCGCCAAGATGATCAAGCGCGAGGTCTCCGACGGAATTATCGCCCCGGGCTACGAGCCCGAGGCTCTTGAAATTCTCAAATCCAAACGCAAGGGCGGCTACAACATTGTAAAAATCGACCCGGACTACGTTCCCGACCCCGTCGAGCACAAACAGGTCTTCGGCATCACCTTTGAGCAGGGCAGAAACAATTTCAAAATCGACGCCGAGCTTCTTAAAAACATCGTGACCGAGAATAAGGATATGCCCGAAACGGCTGTCCGCGACCTTATCGTCGCCCTCATCACCCTCAAATACACCCAGTCCAACTCCGTTTGCTACGCCGTTGACGGACAGGCAATCGGCGTCGGCGCCGGCCAGCAGTCCCGTATTCACTGCACCCGCCTTGCGGGCACTAAGGCGGATACCTGGTTCCTCCGCCAGCACGAAAAGGTCCTTAACCTTCCCTTTAAGCCCGAGCTCGGTCGTCCCGACCGCGACAACGTCATCGACGGCTACATCAACAAGAACGAGGAGGACGTCTGCGCCGACGGCAATTGGCAGAAATACTTCACCAGCCGTCCCGAGCCCCTCACCGACGAGGAAGCGAGAGCCTTCCTCGCGAGCCGCGAGGGCGTTGCCCTCGGCTCCGACGCTTTCTTCCCCTTCAGCGACAACATCGAGCGCGCCAAAAAGAGCGGCGTAAAATATATTGCCGAACCCGGCGGCTCCATTCGTGACGACGCTGTCATCGACTGCTGCAACAAATACGACATGGTAATGGCGTTCACCGGAATGCGCCTTTTCCACCATTAATGGAGGACGTAAAATGAAAATTTTAGTAGTGGGCGGCGGCGGCCGCGAACACGCTATCATTAAAAAGATAAAGGAAAACAAAGAGGTCGAAAAGATTTTTGCCCTTCCGGGCAACGGCGGAATTGCCGCCGACGCCGAGTGCGTAAACGTCGGCGCAAAGGACATCGACGGAATCGTCGATTTCGCCGTTAAAAACGGCGTCGATTACGCCGTAGTCGCTCCCGACGACCCGCTGGTTCTCGGCGCCGTCGACGCCCTCGAAGAAAAGGGAATCCCCTGCTTCGGACCGCGCGCAAGCGCCGCAATTATCGAGGGCAGCAAGGTCTTTTCCAAGAACCTTATGAAAAAATACGGTATCCCGACGGCGGAGTACGAGGTTTTCTACGACGAAGAATCCGCCCTCGAGTACCTTGAAACCGCCCCCGTCCCCACCGTTATCAAGGCGGACGGTCTTGCCCTCGGCAAGGGCGTTATCATCGCCGAAACGAGAGAGGAAGCCAAAAACGCCGTCCGCTCCATGATGGAGGACAAGGTCTTCGGCAAGAGCGGCGACCAGATTGTCATTGAGGAATTCCTCACCGGACCCGAGGTCTCCGTCCTCTCCTTCACGGACGGCAAGACCGTCGTCCCGATGGTCTCCTCCATGGACCACAAGCGCGCCCACGACGGCGACGCCGGGCTCAACACCGGCGGCATGGGAACCGTCGCCCCGAACCCCTACTACACCGAAGCCGTCGCCAAGGAGTGCATGGAGAAAATCTTCCTCCCCACCGTCGCAGCTATGAACGCCGAGGGACGCACCTTTAAGGGCTGCCTCTACTTCGGGCTGATGCTGACCCCCAAGGGACCCAAGGTCATCGAGTATAACTGCCGCTTCGGCGACCCGGAGACCCAGGTGGTGCTCCCCCTTCTTGAAAGCGACCTTCTCACCGTGATGCGCGCCGTCACCGAGGAGCGTCTCTCCGAGGTCGAGGTGAAATTCAGCCACAAGGACGCCTGCTGCGTGATTATGGCGTCCGACGGCTACCCGGAAAAATACGAGAAGGGCTTCGAAATCTCGATTCCCGAAGAGGTTGCCAAGAACGTCTACGTCGCCGGCGCGGCGCTTAAGGACGGAAAGCTCGTAACCTCCGGCGGGCGGGTTCTCGGCGTAACCGCCGTTGCCGACTCCCTTCCCGAAGCGATAGAAAAATCCTATTCCCTCGTGGAAAAAATCCATTTTGACAACGCCTTTTACCGCCGTGATATCGGCGCCCGGGCACTTCTGGCAAAGGAGGAAAACTGATTTGGTATACCGCGTTTTTGTTGAAAAGAAAAACGAGCTTGCCGCCGAGGCAAAGGCTCTCAAAAGCGACGCCGTGACCCTTCTCGGGATAAAAAATCTCGAGAGCGTCCGGATCATCAACCGCTACGACGCCGAAAACATCAGCGAGGAGCTTTTCGAGTACGCGAAGAAAACCGTTTTCTCCGAGCCCCAGCTGGACGTCGTCTCGGACGAAATCGACCTTTCCGGCGCCGTGGCTTTCGCCGTGGAGTACCTTCCCGGTCAGTTCGACCAGAGAGCCGACTCCGCCGCCCAGTGCATCCAGATTATCTCCCAGGGAGAGCGCCCCGCAATCCGGACGGCGAAAATCTATGCCCTTTACGGCGACCTTTCCGAAAAGGACGTCGCCGACATCAAAAAATACGTCATAAACCCCGTTGAAGCCCGGGAAGCGGGCTTCGAAAAGCCCGAGACCCTCGCCGCCGAGTACAGCGTACCCACCGAGGTAGCGACCCTCGAGGGCTTCACCTCCCTCGACCGGGCGGGGCTCGAAGCTTTCGTTGAAAGCAACGGTCTTGCCATGGACGCGGACGACTGCGCCTTCTGCCAGGAGTACTTCAAAACCGAGGGTCGCGAGCCCACCATCACCGAAATCAAAATGATCGACACCTACTGGTCCGACCATTGCCGCCACACCACCTTCAACACCACCATCGACAGCGTGAAGTTCGAGGACGAGCTTCTCCAGGGCGCATACGACGACTATATCGCCACGAGAAAAGAGCTCGGGCGGACGAAGCCCGTCTGCCTTATGGACATAGCGACCCTCGCCGTAAGATACCTCAAAAAGACCGGACAGCTCACAAAGCTCGACGAGTCCGAGGAGATCAACGCCTGCACCGTCAAAATCGAGGTTGAGGCGGACGGAAAGAAAGAGCCCTGGCTCCTGCTCTTTAAGAACGAAACCCACAACCACCCCACGGAGATCGAGCCCTTCGGCGGCGCCGCCACCTGCATCG
>JAEDJF010000016.1 GCA_016296485.1 Oscillospiraceae bacterium | reverse complement strand
CTCAAACATTTTTGGAGGTTTGTGTCATGAAAGGTTTACCGGAAGAAAGAGCCGTTGCCGCGGCGGAATATATAATTGAGAACAAAGCCACCGTAAGGGCCGCCGCGAAACAATTCGGCGTCAGCAAGAGCACGGTACATAAGGACGTTTCCGAGCGGCTTGCAAAAATAAGCCCCGGGCTTTACCGGGACGTAAAGAGCGTTCTTGAGCGGAATAAACTCGAGCGCCACCTTCGGGGCGGCGAAGCGACGAAACAAAAATACGAACAGATACGCGCAAAAGGATAAAAAGCGGAGCAGGCAGAGCCTGCTCCGTTTTTTTATCAAAATTAATCATTCGAAGTCCCAAAGGTCCTCGTAAATGGCGACGATTTCCTCTTTCGTGGGGACGCGGGGGTTAGTCTGGGTAGTTGCGTCCACAAGGGCCGCCTCCGCCATCTGGTCGATAGCGGCGAAATACTCCTCCTTGGAGACGCTGCCGAGCTCCTGAATGCAGCTGGGCATATTCATTTCCTTGGCGATTATCTTAAGATAATTCATAAGGGAGCGGACGGTGGAAACCTCGTTGAAGTTTATAATTCCGAGGCTCGCCGCAATCTCGCAGTATTTCTTTACGCAGGGCGGATACTGTTCCTGGGGAACGGACATGTCGCGGATATTGCTGTTGTAGCTGATGATATAGGGGAGGAGCATGGCGTTGGCTCTTCCGTGAGGAATATGGAACATTGCGCCGAGCTGGTGCGCCATTCCGTGGTTAAGACCGAGACCTGCGGAGTTGAAGGCGATTCCCGCCATACAGGAAGCGACGTGTATCTCCTGTCTTGCCTCAAAGTCCTCGTTGTTGGAATAGGAACGGCAGAGGTAGCGGCAGCAGAGCTTTATTGCGCGCTCCGCAAGGGCGTCGGAAAAGTCGTTGTGGTTGATGCTGACGAAAGCCTCGATGGCGTGGGTCATAATATCCATACCGGTATCGGCGGTGATATTCTTCGGAACGGTCTTTACGAGCACGGCGTCAAGAATAGCTTCGTCCGCGATGAGCTCCTTGGAGCAGAGGGGATATTTCGTTTTCTTTACGGTGTCGGTGACGACGGAAACCTCCGTAACCTCGCTTCCGGTGCCGCTGGTGGTGGGGATAGCGACGAATTTCGGATTGAAGCTCTCGTCCGCCCTGTGGGCAAACATTTTCACCGCTTTAGTAAAGTCGATGGCGGAGCCGCCGCCCACAGCCATAAGGCAGTCGGGCTTCTGCTCAAGGGCGGCTTTTACGCCGACGGTAACTTTCTCAAGGGGCGGGTCCGGAACTACGTCGTCGAAAACTTTATAGGGAATATTGCCTTTGTCAAGGCGGTCGGTGATATATTTGATAAGACCGCTTTTAACGGTAAAAGGGTCCGCGATTATCATCGCGTTTTTGCTCTTTTTCTGGAGAAGGTGGTCAAGGGCGTTTTCCCCGAAAAATACCTTTGTTTTAAGATCAAAATCTTTCATTTTGAACCTCCCGATATACGCATATAAATGTGCATATTCTAACATAATATATTTTAGCTCATAAACAAGAAAAAATAAAGACATATTTTAGATTTTCTCGCCGTTTTCTAAAAAAATTTAACAGCGTTTCAAAAAAATAAAAATACGCGGAGAAGAAACTCCGCGTATTTTTACTTTTTGTATAGAAAGTGTAAGGGGTGTTTTCACTTTTGAACGGAGCTTAAAACGGCTCTGTCGTCCACGTAGTCCTCGCCGGAGGCTTCGCTGAACCTTTTGAGCAGGTCGTCAACGGTGAGGTTCTTTTTCTCCTCGCCGGAAACGTCATAGATTATTTTCCCGTGGTTCATCATAATGAGCCTGTTGCCGTGGCGGATGGCGTCGTTCATATTGTGGGTCACCATAAGGGCGGTGAGCCCGCTTTCGGAAACGATTTTATCCGTCAGCTCAAGGACTTTCGAGGCGGTTTTGGGGTCAAGGGCGGCGGTGTGCTCGTCAAGGAGAAGGAGCTTCGGCTTGACGTAGGTCGCCATAAGGAGGGTCAGCGCCTGGCGCTGACCGCCGGAAAGAAGCCCGACCTTTGCCGAAAGCCTGTCCTCAAGACCGAGGTCAAGAGTGACGAGTTCCTGGCGGAACTTTTCGCGCTCCTCTTTTGTAACTTCCCAGCCGAGTCCGCGCTTTTTGCCGCGCCTCGCGGCAAGGGCAAGGTTTTCCTCAATCTGCATATTGGCGGCGGTGCCGGTCATGGGGTCCTGGAACACGCGCCCGAGGAAAGCCGCGCGCTTATATTCCGGAAAGGCGGTGACGTCAACGCCGTCTATGCTTATTGTTCCCTTATCCACGGGCCAGACGCCCGCCACGGCGTTCAGAAGGGTCGATTTTCCCGCGCCGTTGCCGCCGATTATAGTCACGAAGTCGCCCTCGTCAAGGTGGAGGTCTATACCCTTAAGAGCGCGTTTTTCGTTGATTGAGCCGGGGTTGAAGGTCTTATAAATTCCTTTTAAATCAAGCATTTTCTCTCCTCCTCAGGCTTCGCCGCTCTCTTTAAGAGCGTCCTTTTTCGCTTCGGCGCGGTTTCTTCTTTTGAGCGCCGAGAAAGAAGTGTGGTATTTGTTTTTAAGGTAGGGAGCCGCAAGGAACACCGCGACGATAATTGCCGTAAAGAGCTTCATATCGTTGGTCGGGAGCTTGAGCCAAAGAATTACGCCCATAACGACGTAATAGATTATTCCGCCGAAAACCGCCGAGGAAAGGCAGATAAGAAAGTGCATATGCTTGCTGAAAATCGCTTCCGCGATGACTTCGCCGATAATTATCGACGCAAGACCTATTACTATCGCGCCGCGTCCCATCTGGGCGTCGGCGAAGCCCTGGTACTGGGCAAGAAGACCGCCCGCAAGGGCGACGACGCCGTTTGAAAGGGCAAGGGCAAAGACCTTTACCGCGCTGATATTGATACCCTGGGCCTTCGCCATATTGGGGTTGCAGCCGGTGGCGCGGACGGCGGAGCCCGCCTCGGTTCCGAAGAACCAGTAGAAAAGCGCCACCAGCGCCGCCGCAAAGGCGAGCGCCACGAAAATCGCCGTATTTACGGTTCGAAGCGAAATTATAAGGTCGTACTTGTCAACGCTTATGGCCTGGTTCGGCTTGTTGCCGAGGATATGAAGATTGATGGAATAAAGAGCTATCTGGGTAAGTATTCCGGCGAGGATAGGCGCTATTCCGAGGGCTGTGTGCAGCATTCCGGTGACGAAACCGGCGAGCATTCCGGCGACAACCGCCGCAATCATCGCCGCCCAGGCGGGCCAGCCCGCAAGAATCAGCATTACCGTCACGGCGGCGCCGGTTGCAAAGGAGCCGTCCACCGTAAGGTCGGAAAAGTCCAGCAGCCTATAGGAAATATATAATCCAAGAGCCATTATACCCCAAATGGCGCCCTGGGCTATATAGCCCGGGGCGGCATTAAGAAGCGTAGTTATATCAAGCCCTCCGAAAATCGCAAGCAAGTTCATTGGAAATTGACCTCCGCTTTTTTGTTTAGTTGAAAAGTCAGGCGATATTGAAATCAGTCGAGAGGCTCATAGCCTTCGGGAGGAGTGATTTCGAGAGCGGAACAGATATCCGCATTATACATTTTTACAACCTCGGGAGCAAAGCCGATTTCGATGTCGCCGGGGTTGGTGCCTTTTGTGAGGATTTCAGCGGCAATTTCGCCGGCGGCGTAGCCGATGTCATAGTAGCTGATGGAGAGGGTCGCGACGCCGCAGCCTCTGCAGATACCCGCTTCGCCGGCAACTATCGGAACGCCTGCGGGAAGCGCCACGTTGTTAATGGTCTCGGTGCAGGAAGCAGCGGTATTATCGGTGGGGATATAGAGAACTTCGCTGGAGGCGCAGGCGGAGGAGGCAACGGAAGCTACGTCGTTGGAGTCAACGAAGGTGAATCTTTCGCAGGTGTAGCCGAGACCGTTGAGAGCTTCCTCAACGACGTTTGCCTGGTAAACGGAGTTGGGCTCGCCGGAGCAGTAGAGGATGCCGACTTTCTTTGCGTCCGGGAAGAGCTCCTTAATCATCTGAGCCTGCTCCGCAAGAGGAGCAAGGTCGGAGGTGCCGGTGATGTTGGTTCCGGTCTTTCCGTTCCAGTCGGAAATATCAAGAGCCGTGCCGTAGTCGGTGATGGAGGTGCCCACTACCGGGATAGTGTTGGTGGCGGCGGCGGCAGCCTGGAGAGCGGCGGTGGCGTTAGCCATAATGAGGTCCACGCCCTCGGAAACGAACTGGTTGCAGATGGTGATGCAGGTGTTGGAGTCGCCGGAAGCGTTCTGCTCAACAAAGTTGACCTTGTCGCCGAGCTTTTCGGTAAGGGCGTCTTTAAAGCCCTGGGTCGCGGCGTCAAGAGCCTCGTGCTGTACGAGCTGGCAAATGCCTACGGTATAGCTTTCCTTTTCATCGGAGCTGCCGGAGCAGGCGGCGAGGGAAAGGAGTACTGCGAGTGCGAGAATAATACTGATTACCTTTTTCATTTTTAACCCTCCGTAAAATTCAGCATCAAAATAAGCGGTTCCCGCGCTTTTTTGCGGAACCGCTTTTGACGTTGATTTTATAAACAAAATCTCAAAAACAGAGCTTACGCAGGAAGCGCGATTAAGTTTTCCTTTCTAAAGCGGAAATAATACGCATAGCAAAAATAGCCCGCAAAGTAGCAAGCCATATATCTAAAGTATCTTGCGCACTGCATTGCTTTTTTCATCATGCGTAGCTCTTCCTTTCGTAAGTTATTTTCGACGTTTAAAAGCATAGCACTTTAAACTGCAAAAGTCAACAGTTTTTTTGTGATTTTTATACTTTTTTAAGTTTTCGCCAATAAAAAAGCGGCGCAGGTCTTTGCGCCGCTTTTTTTCAGTTTAGCTTAGTCCAGATTGAGCGCCAGCTCTTTTTCATCGTCGTCGTCCCTGCCGGTTTCAGAAAAGCCCAGCTTTTTATACATAGCGTAAGCCACTTCATTTTCCGGGTTGCAGGTTAGGAGCACCCGCCCGGATTTTCCGAAGGGTTTTTCCCTTATGTAGTCGAGCGCCTTTAAGATTGCCGCTTTTCCGTAGCCCTTTCCCTGTTCGTCCTTGTTTATCATCATATGCCAGATGTTATAGGTTTCCTCGTCGTAATCGTATATCACCATAACGTAACCCACCATTTCGTCCCCGGCGTAAATTCCGAAGGGCGTGCACTGATGATAATAGACGTACGCCTGGGCAAGGCTCCGGACCGGGTCGGAAACGAAAGCTTCCTGACCCGGTTTTAACTTCAAATTAAAACAAGCGATGAAATTGGATTCGTCAATTTTCTTTAATTCTATGCTGTTCATATAATCCTCCGTAAATTTCGATATAGATTTTTGCCGTTAAAAATTTGTTTTTCATCATTACTGAACAGCCCCTTTCGTTTAAGAAAATATCTATTTAATCACAGTTTTGCCTGTGTTTCGCGGCTTTTAAGTCCGCGCGCGCTTTTTGCCGCTTCCGAAAGCTATGATTCCGGCGAGAGACGCAGCCGCCATTGCGGCTAGGGCGCCGATTGGCGCCGGAGCGCCGGTGTCCGGGATTTCCTCAAGCTGTCCGGAGTAGGAGCCGCCGGCTTCGCTTTCGGCGACCCACCAGCAAAGCTCCGCCTCGAGGCGCCTGTGGCTGTAATCGCTTCCGGCTCCGCTGGGAAGCCAAGCGTAAATATCGTAATCGACGCACTCCGAGGTTTTTTCCTTGGAGGTTAAGGTGTGCGTAATCTCCTTCGGCATCTTGCCGAGGGCGCCCTCATAGACGGTATTTCCCTCGATATTTATCCGCACCATCAAAACGTCCGCCAGCTTTTTGTCGGCGGCTCCGCCCCCGACTTTTTCGTCAACGGTGACGTCTGCCTTAAAGCGCACGACGATGGTTCCGCTGTAATTCACCTTGAGCTCGTAGCCCTCGTATTTTTTGTCCCCGGGGGACATATCGTCGATTATAAAGGTCTTTTTGTCCTCGCTGTGTCCGCGGTAAAGGGCGGTCTTCGTCCTTTCGGCGTTCTCGCCTGTAATGGCGAAATTGCCCTCGTCGTCGCTGGGCGTAATTTGCGGCGGCTCGCTTTCGGAGGGGTCGTTTTCGTCGCCGACTTCGGCAATAACGGGCTTTGAAGCGTCTATGTACTGCCCGAGGACCGCTCCGCCGAGGGCGACAACGCTTATACCGAGAAGAACGGCAAGCAGCATTATTACTTTTTTTATCTTTTTATTGTCCTCCAAAGCTTTCCCCTCCCTTTCGGCGGATTCCCGCGCAGCGGTTTTTAATTATAAATACATTTATCTACATTACATATAGCACCTTTTAAATCAAAAATCAAGGGTTTGCGCCCCTTTCGGGCGCGTTTTGAGAAAATATGGCGCAACCGGAATAAATTGTGCTGCAAGTATTATAGTAAAGATAAAAAGCAGGGGCTTTTTAATAAAAGCCCCTGCTTTTTTATTCATATCAGTAAAATATTCTCTGTTCGCAGCTGCCGTAAAAATACTCGCGCACCGCAGGCTTTGCTGCGGGATCTTTTGTGGGGTCGGCGGTGTACCAGTCAATAAGAAGGACGCAGGGACTGCTTTCGGGCGTTGTGAACCAGGTCTTTTCCGCCCCGTTCATAGTGTACCGCGCCGGAACAAGGTTCATCGAATGCGTGCTTATCTTGCTTATGGGATAAAACTCGTTCGCCAAAATTATCGAATCCTGCTCTTTTGCAAGCGCCTCGTCGTACTCCCCGACATTAGTGGAAGTCCCTTTAAAGCCGACGTATTTGGTTTCGGCGATGACCGCGCTGAGCCACTCCGAAACGCTTTCGCCTTCCTTTCGTGCCCTCGCGTCCGGCGGAACGACGAAGGCTTCCAAATTGGCTAAAGTCTCCATATCGGCGATTCTGCCGAAACTTGCGCTTACGCTGCCGGGCTTTTCAAACACCTCGAGCAAAAGTCCTTTTTCCTCAAGCTCCGAGACGGAAAAGCCCCTGCCGTTATTTTCTCTTACAAAGACGGCTCTTTCGGGGTCGGTAACCGGCTCCCAGAAACAGTCCATCCAGTATCCGTCCTTTTCCTCCGAAGCGGGCGTTTCCATACCGCTCCACTGAACGGTGAAGCGATAGGGAAGTATCCGGCTTATATTGTTGCCATTTGAGTCCTGCCATATCATCACGGCATAGAAAATGCCGTCCGTATCCGTCGGGAGCACGATTTTTTCGCCGCCCTGCTCAAATATCTGCGCAACAGGGCGGTTCGTCACTATTTTTTCCGTTTTCGGGTCAAAGGGCTCGAAGTCTATCTCCGTCCCGGCGGCGAGCTGATTTTTGAGGTTCTTAAAGGTGGGACCGTTTCCCTGATGAAACGCCACCCCGGTGACGTTTTCCGACGGAGCCTTTATTGAAATATAAACGAATATTTGCGTTGCGCCCGGTCCCATTTCGGAAGCTGCTTCCTCCCACACGGAGTCGGGGATTTCGCCTATTGTTATGTTGAGAACGTCGTTTGAAAACTCGCAGGAAAGATAATTTTCTATGTTTCCGGGAGCGGAAATCCGTATTTTATCCGCGCCTACAAGTTCGTCCTTATCCCAGTAATCGTAAAAATCCTCCGGAAGGAGAGGACTTTTTCCCGTTCCGACTCTCCGGTTTTCCGCTTCTATACTGTCGGTCGGTTCCCAGCCGTCATAGTCAGCCTGTTTTTCCGGCTCGCCGTTTCCGTCCGCAAAGGCAAAGCGGTACGGAAGCACCCGGCTTATCTTTTCCCCGGAGGCGGTTTTCCAAAAGGCCATCACATAGTGGACGCCATAGTCCAAAAGCTCTGTCTTTTCTTCTCCGTTTTCCGTGGTCTTTTGGGCGATTTCCGGAAGCTGAAAATCATATTCCTCGTTCGGGTCATAATCCATATACGCGAAACCGTCTTCGCTGTTATATTGATTTTTTACGTCGCGGTAAGTTCTTCCGTTTCCGCAGCGGTACGCCAAGGCGGTCACATCGTCCTCCTGCGGAGCGATTATTACTGAAGGATGTATTTTGCCGTCTTCTGCCGAAGTCTCGGCGAAGGCTTTTTCCCATTCTCCGTCCGGAACGTCAGCCAAAGTAAAGATCAGCACGTCCCCGGAAAATTTATATGTTAAGTATTTTTCGAGCTCACCGGGCATTGAAAAATAGATATTTTCAAAAACTATTTCGCTTTTGTCCCAATAATCGTAAAAATCCTCCGGAAGAATTTCGCTTTCGCCGGTTGGGGCGGAAAGGTCCTTGATTTCAAAATATTCTTCCCGACCTGTTTTTGCCGTGCTCAAATCTTTCGGATTAAAAATCAAGCATATCCCGAAAAGGGCGGCGCAGAGCATCAGCGCCGCCGCAGCGAGCCTTGCAGGCTTCGCTTTTTGCCGTTTAAGCGCTTTTGCAACTTCACCTGCGCTGCCGTAACGCTTCTCCGGCGTTATCATCGTGCATTTTTGCACAACGTTTCCGAGCACGCCCTTTGCAAGCTTCACCGAAGGGTGCTCGCCCGTGAGCATCACGTTGAGCACGACGCCGAGGGAGTATATGTCCGACCGGGCGTCCGTCTGTGAAAAGCCGTACTGCTCCGGCGAAGCGTAGCCCGTCGTACCGAGGATTCTCGTGTCGGTGCTCTTTTCCGGGTCAACTATACGCGAAGCGTCGAAATCTATGAGCACCGCCCTGTCCCCGCACAAAATTACGTTTTCAGGCTTCACGTCCCGGTGCACAATGCCGAGCTTATGCAGAGTATCGAGGGCGCTGCAAAGCTGCAGAGTCACGTTTATCGCTTCCTCCGGCGAAAGCAGCGAGCCCTTTAAAAGATAAAAAAGCGTATCGCCCCGGACGTATTCCTCAAGGACCGAAGTGGTTTTTCCGTCCTCCTCCACAGCGATAATTTTCGGAAGATTAGGGCAGGAAACGTCCAAAAGTTTTTTATAAGCGTCGCTTGGACCTTCAAACTGACGGAAAATAAAACGCTCGCCGGAAGCTTTGCTGCGCACGACGAAAACGCTGCTTCTTTCACTTTTTTTAAGCAGCTTTACAATGTCGTATTCCGTTTTTACCGTTTCAGAAATATTGCCAAAACCGTTCATTCCGCTCCGCCCTATGCTGTCAGCATATTGATTTTTCATGTCGAAAAATGTAAGATATTTTATATTATAGCTGTGCTTTTAAATTTTGTAAAGGCGGCGATCTTTTGAATCAGAAAAACACGGACGACCTGCGCCAGGAGCTTATGCACTCCCCGAACCTCGACGAATTTCTGTCTGATAACCGTGAAAATTTCAGCAATGAAAGCGTACCCGAAGTACTCAACAGGATTTTACAAAGCAAAAACATCTCAAAATCCGTTCTTGCAAAGCAGTCCGGAATAAGCGAAGTCTATCTTCACCAGATTTTTGCAGGCAAGCGCAACCCTTCGCGCAACCGCCTGCTCTGTCTTTGCTACGGTCTCGGCGCGTCAATAGATGAAACCCAGGAACTTCTGAAGCTCTGCGGCGTCGCACAGCTCTATTCCGCAAGCCGCCGGGACGCGATAATAATTTACGGGCTTGCCCACGGCATTAATCTTTTTGAAATAAACGATAAGCTCTTCGCCGAGGACGAAGAAACGCTGTTTTAAATGGTAATACATCTAAAAATCAATCCCCGCTCCTTTTCGGAACGAGGATTGACTTTTATACAAAGCTTTTCAGTTTTTATCTGCCTGTAAAATTTCAGCCCCAGTTCGGGCGTTTTTTCGGCGGCTCCTCAAACCGGAAATCAAGGCTGTCGTTCGGGTCGTCAAAAATGATCTCAACGCTGACGTCCGGATTCTTTTCATAGACGATAGTCACGCCGCTTTGATTTTTAAGACCGTCAACGGCAAGGCAGTTTTCGGCTGTATATTTGAACATAAGACCCGGCGGGTCGCCGAAAGTGTTCTGAACGTAGGAAACAAACTTTTCAACGGACTTCGTGCGGTGGATATTTCCGAGAATAAAGTCGCTTCTGTAATATTCGTCGAGGTTTCCGCTTTCCGGCGCCGTCGCCACCCAATCGGTGCGGTAATGAGTGAGGTCGATGAAATAGTACCACTCGCCGTCCTTTATGTAATTGTATATATGACCGCTGCCGTCCCGCTGGGAAGTGGCTATGAAGCCCACTTCGTCATAGTCATCTTTGAGAATATAGTTGAGCCAGTTGGAGTCGGTGGCGCAGCAGCCGCAGTTGGTCAAAACGGCGTAGTAGCCCGGTTTGTGATGCTCCCAGTCTATTCCGTTTTCAGAAATGCGGATATTGTCGTCCGCAGCGCAAAATCCGCCTATCTGATAAAGCTGAAGCGCTTCATAGAGGGTCGAAATTTTCTGCTGTTTGACTTCGGGAGCCTCTGAAACCATATTTGAAATTTCCCCATTGGTATAGCGGCTCTCGCCGAGGGTTCTTGCCGGCACCCAGAAAACTCCGTCAAAGACCTCCTCGGAAAAAGAAGCGTCATAGAAAATCGTCGCAAGGTCTTTTCCGCTGTCGGAGGAATAATCCACGCCGGGCACGGCGCTGCCGCCGACCTCCATAATAAGGTTATAGTCATAGGTAAAGGTATATTCATTGCCTTCAGAGTCGGTGAAAACAAAGAGATAGGTTCTTGTATTAAGATATTCGCCGGGGTGACCGTCTCTCCAATATAAAATATCGCCGGGAGCAACGGGCGTCGTTCTGAATTCGGGACCCAAAATATCTTCAATAATATTGGTATGGTTGTTTTCGTCGCAGATAAAATCTTCGGCGCCGTTGTCAATAATATTTAAGTACTTTATGAAAAGCGGCTTTTCGGTGGTATTTTTCATGGCGAAATCAAAGATCCAGTCATTTGTTTCCGTAAGGTATTTATCTTCGGAAACATGAACGAGCTCGGTCACGTTTCCGGTGCTATTCTGTTTCACCGGAATTTCTTCGGAAACGTTTCCGGAATCCGGAGCGCCGTTTTCGAGCATCTGTTTCATAAGGCGGTTATTTTCCACGGCAAAATAGATAAGCGCCAGATTTGAAACAAGAATCAAAGCAAGGAGCGCCGCAATAAGCTTTTTCATTTACTTTCTCCTTTATTTTTAATAAAGTCAAACGGACAAATCCAGCAAAAAATGGGCACATCCGAAAAGGAGGTGCCCATATGTTTTTTGAGCATGCTCAAAAATCCGGTTTATTTGCAGGCTTCGTAAACCGCCACGGCGACGGCGACGGTGGCGCCGACCATGGGGTTGTTGCCCATGCCGATAAGGCCCATCATTTCCACGTGAGCGGGAACGGAGCTGGAGCCGGCGAACTGGGCGTCGGAGTGCATTCTGCCCATGGAGTCCGTAAGACCGTAGGAAGCGGGACCTGCGGCGACGTTGTCCGGGTGGAGGGTTCTGCCGGTGCCGCCGCCGGAGGCAACGGAGAAGTATTTCCTGCCGTTCTCGGTGCACCATTTTTTATAGGTACCTGCGACGAGGTGCTGGAAACGGGTGGGGTTGGTGGAGTTGCCGGTGATGGAAATGTCGACGCCCTCGTGCTGCATTATCGCAACGCCCTCGCGGGTGTCGTTGGCGCCGTAGCAGCGGATATTTCCGCGCTCGCCGTCGGAGAATTTCACTTCACGAACGACTTTCAGCTCGTCTTTCTCGAAATCAAAATCCGTCTCCACGTAGGTGAAGCCGTTGACGCGGGAGATGATATACGCCGCGTCCTTGCCGAGACCGTTGAGGATAACTCTTATGGGCTCTTTTCTCGCCTTGTTGGCGTTGCGGGCGATGCCGATGGCGCCCTCCGCCGCAGCGAAGGATTCGTGACCCGCGAGGAAAGCGAAGCACTTCGTCTCCTCGGAAAGAAGCATCGCGCCGAGGTTTCCGTGACCGAGACCGACCTTTCTCTGTTCGGCGACGGAGCCGGGGATACAAAACGCCTGGAGCCCTTCGCCGAGGCATCTTGCCGCTTCCGCCGCGGAGGAAACTTTTCTTTTAATACCGATGGCGGCGCCGAGGGTATATGCCCAAACAGCGTTTTCAAAAGCTATGGGCTGGACGCCTTTCACTATTTTTTCGACGTCAACGCCGGCGGCTTTGCAAATTTCGGCGGCTTCCTCAAGGGACGCCATTCCGTTTTCATTAAGGCAGGCTTCGATTTTCGGAAGCCTTCTCTCTTTTCCTTCAAATTCTGCCATTTCTGTTTTCCTCCTTTCGCTTATTCTTCACGGGGGTCGATATATTTCGGAGCGTTTTCGTAGCGTCCGTAGGTGCCCGTGTTCTTTTCAAGGGCTTCCTGCGCCGGAACGCCGTGACGAATATCCTCCATCATCTTGCCGAGGCGGACGAATTTGTAGCCGATGGTCTCGTCGTTCTCGTCAAGGGCGATGGAGCTTATGTAGCCCTCGGTGAGGTCAAGGTAGCGAACGCCCTTGACGCCGGTGGAATAGATGGTGCCGACGGAGCTGCGAAGCCCTTTTCCAAGGTCCTCAAGCCCAGCGCCTATGGGAAGTCCGTCCTCGGAAAAAGCGGTCTGGCTTCTTCCGTAAACGAGCTGGAGGAAAATCTCGCGCATTGCGACGTTGATGGCGTCGCAGACAAGGTCGGTGTTGAGCGCCTCAAGGAGGGTCTTTCCGGGAAGTATCTCGCCCGCCATCGCTGCGGAATGGGTCATACCGGTGCAGCCGATGGTCTCAACAAGAGCTTCCTCGATAATTCCGTTTTTCACGTTAAGGGTGAGCTTGCAGGCTCCCTGCTGCGGAGCGCAGGCTCCGATACCGTGAGAAAGACCGGAGATATCCTTGATGTCGTACGCCTTTACCCAGCGTCCCTCCTCCGGAATCGGAGCGGGTCCGTGGCAAGGACCTTTTGTTACTTTGCACATCCTTTCGACGTCCTTAGAACAGTTCATTTTCTTGCCCCTCTCATATCTTAATTTTGTTTTTAAAATTTGGCTTATTTATGTCATTAATTATATAAAAAAACTATGTTTAAATCAATACCATTTTCTTGTTTCAGATATCAAAAAATTCATTGTTCTAAAAACTTTTCCATTTTGCTTTAGTATAAAAAAACATAAAATAAGAGCAGGCGTAGCAAAATTTTTAAGTAAATTCTGCTACGCCTGTTCTTAAATTTATTTCACTTGTTGGGGGTATGAGCTAATTATTGTGCGGAATAACCACCATCAATCACGAGTTTTGTACCAGTAACAAAACGGCCTTCATCAGAAGCAAGAAACAGTACGCCGTAAGCCACATCGTTCGGCTCTCCGAAATAGCCGATTGGATATCTTTTGATATCGTTATCAAGATAATGGGGGTCATCTTTAAGGAGTCCCTGAACAAGGGGAGTCATAACAGTACCAGGGCAAACGCAGTTTACACGGATATGCTCCGGGGCATATTGAATAGCATCTTTTTGAGTCATAATCACAATGGTGCCTTTAGTTGCATGATAAGGAGTAAGCTCCGTGTCACCCACTATTCCCGAAAGAGAAGATGTATTGACTATTGAACCTTTTCCGTTTTTACGCATATAGGGAATGGTGTGTTTGGTCATAAAAAGAACACTTTTTACGTTGATTTTGAACATTCTGTCCCAATCTTCCTCGGTGATTTCCTCGGTGGTAACATCGGGACCGGTGATACCTGCGTTGTTTACAAGAATATCAATCTTGCCGAATTTTTCTGCAACAGCGTCGATAACTGCTTTGCATTCTTTTTCTTCGGAAGCATCAAGATGCCAATATTCTGCTTCGCCGCCGGCGTTTCTGATGATCTCAACGGTTTCCATGCCGGAAGCATCGTTGATATCGGTTACTGCAACTTTTGCGCCTTCTTTTGCAAGCATAACTGCTTCTGCTCTTCCAAGGCCGCTGCCTGCTCCGGTTACGATTGCAACCTTATCTTTTACTCTGTCCATTTTACTACTTCCTTTATTGTTGAATATTTATATAGATCCCACAAAGCCTACCATAATACAGCCTGCGGTGATAAATATCGCACCTGCAATAGAATGTTTGAGTTCTGAGGGCGTTTTATGTTTATGTTCTTTAAGAATAACGAAACCAAGAAGAGTTTCTATTACAAGGCATAACTGCGCCATAGTATAGCCTATCGCAACACCGTTAAGCATGTTGGAAAGTACGAGAGTCGCGTTTGCTGCCGCATAAATAAGTCCCGGTATTATCTGTTTAAATGTCGTTGAATCGAACTTTTTCGTATCCTTTCCAACAAAAACACTTAAAATAAGCGAACCGAGAATCATTCCAACTGCCTGTGGGCAAAGCGCTCCTATGCCGTCAGCATTCACTACGCGAAGAGCGTAATTCCATACACAGAAACCGCATGCACCAATAAGCAGGGTAAAGAATCCTTTTTTTAATTGATCCTTGCTTGCGGTGGACTTTTCAGAAGTGAAAGCAGTGAGATTCCCGCCTATAACCACGCAGGCAATTGCTGACAAACCAAAAATAATCTGACTTACTGTGCTCCATTCATGAAAAACAAAAACACCGACTATTGCATTAAGCACCATTTCAATGCTTATAGAGAGTGCAAATGCTTTGGAAGTACCGAGTATTACATAGGAAGTGTACTGGCAAAGCTGACCTACTGACCACGCGAGACCTGATATAATGCATCCGATAATTACCTGTGTTGTAAATTCAGGTTTTGCAAAAATAAATATTCCGAGCGCAAGGATTCCGCATCCGAATGAAGTGCCAAGCTGTTGGTTGATAGGTTTACCGCCAAGCTTGTTTACTACAACAGGAGTAAATCCCCAGAAAAACGCCGGAAGAAGACCAATTAAAAATTCCATGGTTTTCTCCTAAAAAAAATAATAAATTTGTTTGGAATTCCATTCGATTCATAAGTATAGTATTTTGTTTGTTTTTTAACAATGGTTATGGTCACTATTTTTTTATGATAAAATCACCTATTATAAAGTAATGTGTTGCTAAATCATTTATTTTTTATGAGAAAATCATTGATATAAATATAATAAAAACCTGTTTGCTTTTAAAGCAAACAGGTTTTTATTCGGTGATCGCTATTTTATCCGGGATGCTTTTCTATAGTCAAAAGGCTTTTGACCATATTTTTGGCTAAACGACTTTGAAAAGTAGCTTTTATCCTGAAAACCACAAAGTTCAGATATTTCAGATATTTTTCTTTCTGTATAAGTAAGGTATTCCGCTGCTTTTTCAAGACGGTAGTTTTTTAGATATTGAATCGGTGACATTCCCACAGATTTTGCAAAACAAAGCATACAGTCATTTTTTCCGGTCGCACCGGCTTTGGCAATGTCAGAAAGCGTTATTGAACTTGAATAATTTTGCCAAATATATAGGAGCATCACTTTAATTTTATGAATGCTATTCTGCTTTGTATTGTTTTTATTATTATTGGACGAAGGGAGTCTTTTTATTGTAACTGAAAGCAACCTTGAAAGTATTTCCCTTGTTTCAATCTCATAATCTTCGGTTTCATTTTTAAAAAGTTCAAAAACTTTTTCAATCATTTGAAGAATTTCATTTTGCCATTCAATACTGCTTTTCAGTACCCACCCATAGAAGTCTCGTTTTTCCGTTACCGGGAAAATATACTTTTCCCAAAAAATGCTTTCAGGAACACCGCCAATAAAATTCTTTCTAAAAACCATACTGCAAATTTTACAATGAGTCCTATTGTTGCTCATCAAAGAGTGCAATACTTCCGAATTGATTAGATATCCTTCACCTTTTCTTAAAGTATATTCCTCTCCTTCAAGTTTTAAAATTGCCTCTCCTTCTTCTATAATTGTAGCTTCAAACTCATCGTGCCAATGCCATGGCTCTGTCCTAAAATACAAATCGTATTCATAGCACACTACCGGAAATTTATCGTTGCATTCTGGTATGGATTCCATTTTACCGAAATCTATAGTTGATTCGCTTGTAGAGTATATCATAATTTCTCCCTTAAATAACCTCACATTAATTAAATTTATTAAAACATAATTTTTAGCAAAAAACAACCTTACCGATATAATGATTCTTCATTGAGAATTTTAATTAAACATTAAAAGATTGAAATAAACAAAAATATATATCATTTTGCCGCACCGACTTTGATGGTTTTTAAAACGTTTACATCCTATTAATTGACATTATAATAATATCGCAGTAAAATTATAATTTAGATTAAAGATTGAATTGATATCTCTATTTACTATAAAGGAGCTTTTAGATGAGTTTACTTGAAAAAATCTTCGGAAACTATTCACAGAAAGAGCTTAAGCGAATCGACCCCATCGTGAAGAAAGTTCTTTCTCTTGAGGACAAATACCGCGCCATGGGCGAGGAGGAGCTCAAAGGACAGACGGCGCTCTTCCGCGAGCGTCTCGCCAAAGGCGAGACCCTTGACGACATTCTTCCCGAGGCTTTCGCCGCCTGCCGCGAAGCCTGCGACAGGGTGCTTGAAATGCGCCCCTATCCGGTACAGATAATCGGCGGCATCATTCTTCACCAGGGGCGCATCGCCGAAATGAAAACCGGCGAGGGCAAAACCCTTGTTGAGACCCTTCCCGCATATCTCAACGGTCTCTCCGGCGAGGGCGTTCATATAGTCACCGTCAACGACTACCTCGCGAAGCGCGACTCCGAATGGATGGGCAAGGTTTTCACCTATATGGGACTTTCCGTCGGTCTCGTTATCCACGGCGTTGAAAACGACGACAGAAGAGCCGCCTACGCCTGCGACATCACCTACGGCACCAACAACGAGTTCGGCTTCGACTATCTTCGCGACAACATGGTCACCTATAAAGAAAACCGCGTCCAGCGGGGCTTCTCCTTCGCAATCGTCGACGAGGTGGACTCCATTCTCATAGACGAGGCGAGAACTCCTCTTATCATTTCCGGTCGCGGCGACAAATCCACCGACCTTTACCAGAAGGCGGACCGCTTCGCCCGCACCCTAACCGCCATCCGCGTCAAGGAGCGCGACGAAAAGGAGGAGGTCGACGACGTAACCGCCGACTACATCGTGGACGAGAAGGCGCACACCGCCACCATCACTCCCCGGGGCGTTGAAAAGGCGGAGAAATACTTCAACGTCCAGAACCTCAACGACCCGGAAAATATGACCCTTCTCCACCATATCAACCAGGCGATTAAAGCCCACGGCGTAATGAAGCGCGACGTTGACTACGTCGTCAAGGACGGACAGGTAATCATCGTTGACGAGTTCACCGGACGTCTTATGATCGGACGCCGCTACAACGAGGGACTTCACCAGGCAATCGAGGCGAAAGAGGGCGTCACCGTCGCAAGGGAGAGCAAGACCCTTGCCACCATCACCTTCCAGAACTATTTCCGTATGTATAAAAAGCTCTCCGGTATGACCGGTACGGCTATGACCGAATCCGACGAGTTCCGGGAGATTTACGGTCTCGACGTAGTCGAAATTCCCACCAACAAGCCCGTCATCCGTGACGACGAGCCGGACATTGTTTACAAAACCGAGAAGGCTAAATTTAACGCCGTAATCGAGGATATTGCCGAGGCGCACGCCAAAGGTCAGCCCGTCCTCGTCGGCACCATTTCCATTGAAAAATCCGAGATTTTGAGCTCAATGCTCAAAAAGCGCGGCATTGCCCATAACGTGCTCAACGCGAAGCACCACGACAAAGAGGCTGAAATCGTCGCCCAGGCGGGCACCCCCGGCGCCGTCACCATCGCCACCAACATGGCGGGACGAGGCACCGATATTATGCTCGGCGGCAACGCCGAATTCCTCGCCAAGGCGGAGATGAGAAAGCTCGGCTACGACGATGAGATGATATCCGCCGCCACCTCCTATTTCGAGACCGGCGCGGAGGATATTCTTGCCGCAAGACAGCTTTTCAGCGACCTCAACAAGAAATATAAGGACGAAATCGCCCCCAAAGCGGAGGAAGTCCGCGCCGCCGGCGGTCTTTACATCATCGGCACCGAGCGCCACGAATCCCGCCGCATCGACAACCAGCTCCGCGGACGTGCCGGACGTCAGGGCGACCCCGGCAAGACCCGTTTCTTCGTCTCCCTCGAGGACGACCTTATGCGTCTTTTCGGCGGGCAGAAGATACAGAGCCTTATGGACACCTTCAAAATCGAGGACGATATGCCCATCGACGCGAAGATGATAAGCAGCTCCATCGAAAGCGCCCAGAAGCGCGTCGAGGGACGCAACTTCGAGATAAGAAAGAGCGTTCTCAAGTTCGACGACGTTATGAACAAACAGCGTGAAATCATCTACGGTCAGCGCGGCAAGGTTCTTGACGGCGAGGACATCAGCGGCTACATTGCCCAGATGCGCCGGGAGAGCGTCGAAAAGACCGTCGATATCTACCTTGCAAGCGACGAGAGCCGCGAGGACTGGAACCTTGACGGGCTTCGCGACTACTATATGGGCTGGCTCCTGACGGACGGCGACCTTCGCTATAACCGCGAGGAGCTCAAGAGCGTCAGCAAGGCCGACGTCACCGAGGCTCTTATGAACAGAATGGAGGAGCGCTACGCCGCAAGGGAGGAACAGTTCACTCCCGAAATTATGCGCGAGCTCGAGCGCGTCGTTCTTCTTAAAAACGTCGATATGAAGTGGATGGACCACATCGACGCCATGTCCGACCTCAAACAGGGCATCTATCTCCGCAGCTACGCCCAGCACGACCCGGTCGTTGAGTACCGTATCGAGGGCTTCGATATGTTCGACCAGATGATTGAGGCTATCCGCGAGGACACCGTCAAGATGCTCCTCACCGTAAGGGTCCAGGCAAGACCCCAGCGCGAACAGGTTGCCGTCCCCGCCGAGGACGCCGGCGACGGCTCCGTTTCCCAGACCGTCACGAAGAAAAAGGTCGGGCGCAACGACCCCTGTCCCTGCGGCTCCGGCAAAAAATATAAACACTGCTGCGGAAAATAAAATGGCGACTTTAAACATCGTTCTCGTCGAGCCCCAGATTCCCCAGAATACCGGCAACATCTCCCGCACCTGCGCCGTCACCGGCGCAAGGCTTCATCTCGTTGGACCCATGGGCTTTGTCATCGACGACAAGAAGCTCAAAAGGGCGGGGCTCGACTACTGGGACAAGCTCGACATAAGCTATTACGACGGGCTCGACGACTTCTTTTCAAAAAACAGCGGCTATTTTTATTATTTCACCACCAAGGGGCTCCACCGCCACAGCGACGTCTCCTATCCGGACGGGGCGTACCTCGTCTTCGGGCGGGAGGACGCGGGGCTTCCGGAGGAGCTTCTCTTTAATAACCCCGGCACCGCCGTGCGGATTCCCATGCGCCCGACGCTTCGGAGCCTCAACCTCTCGAACAGCGTGGCCATCGCCGCCTACGAGGTGCTCCGCCAATGGGACTACCCGGATTTACAGGATTCCGGGGAGCTTCGGAATTACAGCTGGGAGGACGCCGGGGTTTAATTGCCGCTCTGCGGCAAAACTTTAAATTTGCACCGGAAAGGGCTGATACATAAATGTCCGGCGACAACACTCTGCAAAAGCTGATGGGCGCTATGCGCAAGGCTATTGAGGATTACGATATGATTCAAAACGGCGACCGGATAGCCGTGGGCGTTTCCGGCGGAAAGGACTCCGTTTCGCTCCTTGCGGGGCTCGCGGGGCTTCGCCGTTTTATCGGAATTGACTATGAAATCGTCGCCGTCTGTCTTGACCCGCAGTTCGGCGGAGAGCCCAACGATTACTCCGAGCTTTCCGCTTTCTGCGAAGAACGGGGAATCGAGTTTGTCCTTCGGCGCACCAACATCGGAAATATCATTTTCGAGGACCGAAAGGAAAAGAACCCCTGCTCCCTTTGCGCTCGGATGCGCCGGGGGCTTCTCCACGATGTTGCGAAAGAAAAGGGTTGCAACAAAATGGCACTCGGGCACAATTTCGAGGACGCGGTTGAGACCTTTATGATGAACCTCTTTGACGAGGGAAGAATCGGCTGCTTCTCTCCGGTGACCTGGCTCTCTAGGAAGGAGATAACCGTTATCCGCCCGCTTATCTATTGCCACGAGGACGAAATCCTCCGAATCGCAAACCACGAACACCTTCCCATTGTCAAGAGCCGATGCCCCGCGGACAAGCACACGGAGCGTGAGCACGTCAAGATGCTCATGGAGCGCCTTGAGCACGAGGAGGGCTATGACTGCCTCGGAAGCAAGCTCCTCGGCGCTATGCAGCGCGGAAGAATCTGCGGCTGGGGGCTCGAGGGCGACGACAGCATGGAAAGATATTCGAAAATTTAAAGGTTTGTTTTTTTAAGATTTGGGCGGTCCCGCGACCGCCCCTATTGTTTTTTGCACGGGGGTGCTCATTGATGTCAAAGCCGAAATTAATTATGATGTGCGGAACCTCCGGTTCCGGAAAGACCTATTTTTCAAAGCTGCTGGAAAGCCGGGGCCTCGCCCGCCTTTCCATTGACGAGGAGCTTTGGCCGGATTTTTACGTCCTTTCGGACGTTTTGACCCCGGAGCACAAGGCGTTCCTCAAGAAACAGGGCATCGAGCGGCTCAAAAGCCGGGCAGCTAACTTTGCCGCCGAGGGCAAAAGCGTCGTAATAGATATGTGCTTTTGCCACAAAGCCCAGCGGGACGAGTTCCGCGCCTTCGGCGAAAGCCTCGGCGCAGAGCCGGTGCTCATCTATATGAAAGCGAGCCTTCCGGTGCTCAAGGAGCGCCTTGCCGACAGGGCGGGGAAAAACGGACCCAACAGCCTTCCGGTTCCGGAGGAGGAGCTTCTTCGCTTCTGGGGCGGCTTTCAGCCGCCAAAAGGCGAGGGTGAAGTCGTTATCGACTCCGAAAAGCCCTTTAACATTGACGAAATTTTAAAAAGCATATAAAAAAGCGGGCGGCAGAAGCCGCCCGCTTTTTTATTTCTTTGCCTCTCCCAGAAATACGTCCCCGCAGGAGCCTGCGAGCATTCCGAGCCCGGCGCCCAGCCCCGCATTGTCAAGGGCGGTGCCAACGGCTATTCCGACCGCCGTTCCCAAGGCGATTCCGAGTCCGGCGAGGTCATTATTTTTCTCCGGCTCCTTTTGCCTTTTCGCGAAATTCGCGAAAAACACCCCTAGGGCAAGCCCCATGAGCATGAAGGGCAGCGCAGCAAAAATGAAATCCTTCATTCCATGCTCACTCCCTTATAGTCTGCTCTTTTTTGAGCACGTTAATTTTCTTTTGTATCTTATAAATCCCCACTCCCAGAAGCGCCGCCACCGCGAAATTGAGCATGGGAAGCCACCCCATGGACGGTGCGTTCTGCATAAGGTTCACCAGATTCGTAAGCCCTATTCCCATGTTCATAACGCAGAGGGGCAGAAGAAGCGCGTTTATCATTCTAAGGTGCTTTATCCGGGATTCCATGTCCGAAAAGAGCTCGAAAGGAGTTCCGTCGTTTTTCTTCCGGAAACAGACCCAGCGCATATAGGAGGCGACTTCCTCTATCCCGGCGTCCTCCATGAAGCGGATATACTGCTCGCTCTCCGGGTGGCTCGGAAGGTTTTCAAGAAGCTGCATTTTATAGACGTACTCCCCGGGCTCGCACTCCTCAAAGACGTAGCGGCAGAAGGTGTAGTCAACAAGGGCGAGCCCCTTTGCCGACATCTCGTTGAGCCACTCCTCCTCTTTTTCAAAATTCCATGCCCAGAACCATTTTCTTATGACTTTTCTCATTTGTCCCAGCCTCCCATGATTTTTTCTCCGTTGGCAACGAGCTCTTTGAGCCGCTCCGTTTCGGCGGCCACCGCTTTTTTGCCGAGGGAAGTGATTATATATTCCTTTTTGCGGCTGTCCGCCTCCGACGGAAGGGCGGTTATCCAGCCCTTTTCAAGAAGTGTGTTTATGGCGCCGTAAAGAGTCCCCGCCGCAAGGCGGACCCGCCCGCCGCTTAATTTTTCGGCGTTCTGCATTATTCCGTAGCCGTGCATCGGCTCCCCAAGGGAGAGCAGAATATAGTAAACCGCTTCCGTAAGCGCTATGGATTCCATCTTTATTTCTCCTTTTGATTTCGCAAATTATATCTTTCGCCGTTATATCGGCTTGCGATATAACTATATCGCAAGCCGATATAGTTGTCAATAGGTTTAGGGAAATTTTTTGAAATTTTTTCGGCAAACAAAAAAGGCGCCGCAAAGCGGCGCTTTTTTAATTTAAACAATCTTCGATTTTGACACCCGTAATATTGGAGAAGCTATACTCGGAAAGCTCGGGTATCAGCTTCCCGACGGCGGACGGGTTTTCAAGGAGCCGGAGTTTTTTCTCCCTCTGAAGCTTTTTGAAGCGGTACTCCAGCTTCATCGCAGCTATCTTGTCGCCCGCTTCCCAGACACATTCCACCCCGGTTACCCGGTGGCTCTTGGTGTATTTTGCCGCCGCCGGGAGGCGGAGAAAGTGCTCCTTTATGCGTCTTTTATAGTCCGGGGTGCTCCCGCAGTAGAGGGAACCGTCCCCGCAC